>CAYYFS010000044.1:0-11438 GCA_964471055.1 uncultured Dehalococcoidales bacterium | reverse complement strand
ATCGAGGCGTTGAGAGTCCCGGCCTTTCGCCGAGTGTGGGCAGTCGCCCTGCTGGGCTCGCTGGCGACCTCGTCAAGCTTCACGATCCTGGGCTGGGTCGTCGTGGAGAAGACCGGCTCGCCTTTCCAGGTTTCGCTGATCGCCGTCCTCTTCATGGTGCCGCAACTCTTCGCCGGACCCGTCGGCGGTGCGCTGGCCGACCGCATCGGCCGGGCAAGGCTCCTGCGCGGTGGACTGTCGATGCGCGCCTGCCTGGCGGCCGCCCTCGCAGCATCGCTCGTCGTAGTTCCCGAGCAGTTGTGGCCGGTCTACGCGTTGCATGCCATAGCCGCGACCGTCGCCGGAACCACCATCCCGGCCCGCCGCGCGCTGGTGGCAGACGTCGTCGACCGCGAAACTCTGACGAATGCCATCTCCCTGGACGAACTTGCGCTCACCACGTCATTCATGGCGGGTCCGTTCATCGCAGGTCCGTTGCTGCTGATAGTGCAGCCTGGCTACCTCTTCATAGGCTGCACCGTCATGTACGCGCTCGCGGCGTTCGCCGTGCCGCGAACCCCGGCAGCATCTGAAAGCAGTCCCGAACCGTCCTCAGAACCCGAGCAACCCGTGTCGTTCCGGGAATCAATGCTCCTTGGCTTCAGGTACCTGCGCGGAAGCCGGTTGCTCATGGCAGTGTTCGCCATCGGCGTGACAACCGAGATGCTTGCTTTCACGTTCTTCCCGCTCATCCCATCGTTTGTCACCGACGTGTTTCGAGGAGGGCCGGGCCTGCTCGGCGCGATCCAGGGCACTGCCGAATCGGGCGCAGTCGTGGCTAGCCTGCTTGTCGCAGCCTGGGCTGTCCGGGTCGTGCGGCCCGCGAGACTCATGGTCCTCGGGATGTTCGGGTCGCACGCCGTAGCGATCCTGCTGGGGGTCTCAACCGTGCTCGCCGTTACATTCCCGATGATCGTCGTCATCGGCCTTTTCGCAGGTGTCGGGTTCCTGATGCAATCGAACGTCATCCTCACCACCGTGCCTCGAGACCTGCGAGCGCGGGTCCTGGGCGTCCAGCAGATGGCATGGGGTGCCGGCGCGGTGGGCGGCCTGATGGCCGGGGCGCTCGCGTCCGCATTCACTCTCAAGCTGGCTGTGATCGCACCCGCTGTCGCGGGCCTTGTACTCATCCTCGTGATCACCGCTTTCGCGCCGGAGCTGTGGCGTGAACCGGCAAGCGAAACCGAGCCCCCAACCGACCGAGACGACACGTGAGGGATTCCCGGTTTGGAGGTCGGCGGCACGGCGCATGCTAGAGTGGGCGCGCTTGGCCCGCAGGGGGAATCGCCGGGAGGTCCAGGTGATGCTGGCCGTGCTGTTGCGGCTGATCATCCGTGCCGGACTCGTGCCGGCGGACTTCGCTCTGTCGTTCATCGGTCCAAGGTACCGGCTGTACTTCTGGTTCTTCTCCGTGGCGCCCCCCTCGTGGATCGCGTGGCTGTCAAGGTTGAGGACCATTCGCGCCGCGGACCACGCCATCCGGAAGACCCCTGCCTATCGGGCGTTTTTGCGATCGCACGGGTACGCGGCGGCAGATGTCAATCGGCTAACGCTGCCTGATACCGACAAGGAGAACTACGTCACGGTCTACCCGCCGGACGAACGATGCGTCGACGGCAGACTCCCGGCGGCCGGCACGGCCATCGACGAATCGTCGGGCAGCACGGGGACACCCTTCAACTGGATCAGGTCGGCGGAAGAAAGGCACGTCAGCCACTTCTTCATCAGCCACTTCGCGCGGTACGCGTTCGGCGAGGAACCGTGGATCACCATCAACGCTTTTTCCATGGGAGCGTGGGCCACGGGCATGAACATGGGCACTGCGCTCCAGCGGAACAGCATCGTCAAGAACACCGGACCCGATCTCGACAAGATCTTCAGCACGCTGGACTACTTCGGCCCGCAGCACACATACCTGGTGTGTGGCTATCCGCCGTTCCTCAAGTACATGATCGACGACGCCCAGGAACGGGGCTTCCCCTTGCAGCAGTACAAGTTGATGGCGCTGCTCGGCGGGGAGGGCAACTCGGAGGGGCTCCGGGACTATCTCCATCAGCACTTCCGACCCGTCTACAGCGGATATGGAGCGACAGACGTCGAGATCGGTCTGGCCGGCGAGACTCCCCTGAGCCTGGAGATCAGAAGGGCAGCCCGAGATGATACGCGTTTGCGCCAGGCTCTCTTCGGGTCCGACCCGCGACTGCCGATGGTGTTTCAGTTCAATCCTCTGATGCACCACATTGAAGTCAACGACATCGGTGAGTTGATTTTCACCATCACAAGACTCAAGGTACTGACCCCGCGCATCCGCTACAACATCCACGACGAGGGTGGCGTGGCAACGTTCAGGGAGATGGATGAGCGGTTCAAAGAGGCCGGCCAGGACCTTCACGCTCTGGGCGCCGCTTCGGCCGCGAAACCGATCCGGATGCCCTTCATGTGGGTCTATGGCCGCAAGGACAGCACCGTGAGCGTGATGGGGGCGAACATCTACCCCGAAGACATCGAGGAATGCCTGTACGCCGAGCCTGAACTCGCCCGGATCACAAGCTCCTACTGCCTCGGAGTCGAGGAGTCCGCTGGCGGCGCGGTGCGCCCCCGGTTCTCGTTCGAGATACAGACCGACATCACCCCGGAGCTGCAGCGCAGATTCAAAGAGCGGGTACTCACCCGCCTGCTGTCGCTCAATCTGGACTTCCGGGGGGCGCACGCCGAGTACCCGGAGGCAACCACCCCGGTGATCGAGCTACACCCGAAAGGGGCCGGCCCGTTCGCCGGGGATTCGGCCAGAATCAAGCAGACGCGAATCCTCAAGACCGCCGACGGCTAGCACCGAGGGTCTCCACGCGCCGACGTTCCTGGCCCGCGGAACGCTACTCCGGCGGGCCGAACCTGAGGAGCGTGTTCTGCCCCCCCCATCTCCATACTCCCTTGAAGATTGTTCGCTATCGTCAGTGTCAGGTCACCGAACCCGTTCGCAAGGGGCGGCGAAGGACCGGGGCAATCGCCGATTCTGGCATGACCGGATGTTCGCCCCCGTGCAGGAAGAGAGGACAGGAGACATATGAGGAAACGCTGGCTCGTTGTTGCCATGACGCTCGTGGTGCTCACAGCCGGACTGGTAGGTGGAGGTGCCGCACTGGCCGATGACGCGGACACCGCCGACGGTTCGATCTTCGGCAGTCTCGCGTCGCGGGTCGCGGCCATTCTTGGACTCGACGAAAGCGAGGTCCAGGACGCCATCACACAGGCACAGGCCGAGCTCCGCGACGAGGCGATGCAGAGCAAGATGGATGCTCTCGTCGAGGCAGGAGAGATCACCCGCGAACAGGCCAACGAGTACCTTGAGTGGCAGGCATCCAGGCCGGACAGCATCCCCGGGTTCGGCGGACGCGGCTTCGGTCACGGAGGCCACGGGTTTGGTCGTGGCCATGGCCGTGGGCACGGCCGCTTCGGTGGATTTGGAGGTTTCGGCGGATTCCACTGCATGCCGGAGGCGCCCGTCGAGGAGGCCGCGCCGAGTGCAGAAGGGACCGTCTACTAGAACGTCCCTTCTGCCCGGACACGCGGTTGCTGACGGGCTGCTCCGTGAGTCGGACTCAAGCGAAGGATTGAGACGACGTATCCGACTCCCGGCGCCCCTCCGGGCAGGTACCCGGAGGGGCGTCTTCGCGTTCGGACTCAGATCCGGCCGGTTTCCCGTGCCGGACGCGGGTTCCTCAGGCGTCAGGCATCAGCAGCACCTTGATGCTGCCACCGGCCTTCTGCCTCGCGCTGTCGAACGCCTCGTTGATGCGGACAAGCGGGAAGGTTCCGGTCACGACGCCCTCTATCGGGAGCGTGCCGGATTCCAGGATCCCCGCGGCGACTTCGAAATCATGCCTGCCGTCGATGACCGAATAGCAGTGAGACATGATCAGCCGGAGCTCGCGCTGGAGCATTACGGCCGTGCTGATCGGAACCGGCACCTTTGGTGAGCCGATGCTGATCACTCGCCCGCCGGGCCTCGCTATGGACACCGCCTGCGCGAGTGATCCCCCTGAGACCCCGCCGACACACTCGAAGACGGCGTCCGCGCCCAATCCCGACGTGTCCGCCGAAACCCGATCCCACAGAGGACTTCCGCCCGCGGGCAACGACCTGTCGCCTCCGCGCCCCGTGAATGTACCGGTGGTTTCCAGCCAGGACGATTCGTCCTCGACGCCGAGCGCCTCGGCCGCCCCGAGCCGCCGGGCGGTCTCCGCCTGTCGAGGGTGCTTGGCGGTCGCGATCACGTTCGAGACGCCCATCGCCGAGAGAGCCGCGACGCACATGAGCCCGATCGTCCCGGTGCCCAGTACCACCGCTGTTTCATACGACCGCATGTCCGCAAGCCGGACGCCGTGAACCGACACCGCCAGGGGTTCCACCAGTGCCCCCTGCTCCCAGGTGAGTGAGGCGGGGATCTTGAAGCACGAATGCTCCGGAACAACCATGTAGGTCGCGAAACCGCCTCCCGGTCGTTCCACCGGGTCCATGCACTTCACGTAGTCACCGGACCGGCAGTACCAGCACCGCATGCACGCTTTCGAGAGGCCCACCATCTCGATAGCGACCCGATCGCCCTCGTCCAGGCCGAGGACGCCGCTCCCGACGGAGATCACCGTGCCCGCCATCTCGTGGCCTCCGGGTACCGTCTCTCGTTCATCCAAAACGCCGTAGAAGTAGAGATCGGACCCGCAGATCCCCGAAGCTTGCACCTCCAGCACCACCTCGTGCGCCTCTGGTGTCGGCCTTGGCTGTTCGATCAGGTCGAATCGCCCCGCGCCGTTCCACAGGGCGGCAAGCTGTTCATGCTCAGGCACAGTCCGACCTCCTCCCGGGCTCTGTCGTCAGCCAACTGAACGGCCGCAGTATACGCGTCCTCAGTAGCGGATGGCCGGGGCACGGCCCGCTCCCGGAAAGGCGCCACCTGCACCCCCCCCGAGGCGGTATGCTTCCCTCGCCGGCGGGCCGGGTGCTCGCCACCGGAGGTCAGCAATGAAATACCGGCCGTACGGGGACACGGGGCTCGAAATCTCGGAGATCGCGTTCGGCGGAGGCGCGGTGGGCGGGATCCTCGTCTACGCGGACGACGACACGCGTCGCGCCGCGATTCGCAGGGCTCTCGACGGAGGCGTCAGCTGGATCGACACCGCCCCGGTGTACGGCGCGGGGAGATCGGAAGAAGCGCTCGGCTGGTTGCTCAACGAGATACCGGCGGAAGAACAGCCGTACCTGTCGACCAAGGCCCGCGTCGACCTGGAATCCGGGGACATTCCCGGACAGATCGAACGCTCCATGCAGGAGAGCCTGAGACGGCTCCGGCGAGAGAGCGTCGATGTGCTCTTCCTTCACAACTCGATCTCGGCGGACCGTGGAGCATTCGGCGACTCCCTGTCGGTCGATGACGTGCTGCGGCCGGGAGGCGCCGCCGCTGGCCTGCAGCGAATAGTGGACCAGGGTCTGGCCCGCTTCGTCGGGTTCACTGCCACGGGAGAGACTCCGGCCGTACACAAGGTGCTCGATAGCGGCCTATTCCGGGCCGCGCAGGTCTACTACAACCTGCTCAACCCGAGCGCAGGGCACTCGGTCCCGGCCGGCTGGTCAACCCATGACTACGCGAGCCTCATCGACCGGTGCGCTGCACTGGGCACCGCGGTCATGAACATCAGGGTGCTCGCCGCAGGCGTCATCGCCACGGACGTCAGGCACGGGCGGGAGCAGGTGTCGGCACCGGGCGGCGTCGCTGCGGACGAACGTCGGGCGAAGCTCGTCGTAGAGGCCGTCGGCGACCGCTACGGAACGAGGGCTCAGCTCGCCATCCGGTATGCCCTCGCAAACCGGAACGTCTCCGGGATCGTCGTCGGTCTGGCCGAGTTGGATCACATAGACGAGGCCCTCGCGGCTGCCGAGATGGGGCCCCTGCCACAGGATGGTCTCGACGCCATCCACGCCCTGGTGGATACCGACTTCGGCCGCCTCGGTTAGCAACTGCTGCAAGCGCGCGATCCCCCAGCCGGACGCCGTGAACCGAAACCGCGAGCGGCTCAACCGAGGCGTCCTGAACCGGGTTGAACGACGGCGGCAGCTTGAAACACGCATGCTCCGGCACCACCGTGTACGTGCCGATACCTCCGCCAGGTTTCTGTGAGCGGTCCTTGCACTTGACGTATTCGCCGATACGGCAGAACCACACCGCATACACGCGACTGTGAGACCCACCATCTCGACAGCGACCCGGTCCCCCTCGTCCAGGCCGAGGACGCCGCTCCCGATGGAGACCACTGTGCCCGCCGCCTCGTGGCCCCCCGGCACTGTCTCTGCCTCTTCCAAGGCCCCGTAGAAGTACAGATCAGAGCCGCAAATCCCGGCTGCCTCAACCTCCAGCACCACTTCGTGCGGCTCAGGCGTCGGCCTCGTCTGCTCGACTAGGTGGGATCGGCCCGCGCCGTTCCATAGGGCGTTGAGTTGCTCTTGTTCCGTCACGGTTCCACCCGCTCCCGCCTCTGGCCGCAGTGAACCGAACGGCCGCGGTATGCGCGCTCAAACCGACGGCAACGGCAACGTGCGGACTGCTTGTCGCGTGTACCATGCCCCCGCTGTCGTCCCGAGCAGCTAGCTAACTGGGGAGGCTTCGTTGGCCGCTGACAGAATCACACGAGCGAGCGTGACCCATATCCCCGTCTACTACCGCAAAGAAGTGGGCAAGAACGCCTATATGGACAACATGGGTCGGTGCCAGCCAGAATGGCTCCTTCGAGTCCGAACACAGAGCGGACTGGAAGGCCTCACAACCGCCAACTGGTTCATGCGCGCTCCCGGAGGTTCCGTGGCAGGGGTTCTCGATGTGCTGAGGGGAGCCATGCTCGGTCGCAGCGTCGACGAACTGTTGGAGCTTGAGGGAAATCGCGTAGCCGGCGTCGGGGCTTCGGTGCGCGCCGCGTTTCGAGATCACTCATGGCTCAGCAACGCGGCGTTCGACCTGGTCGGTCGCGCCCGCGGTACCTCGTGCGTCGACATGCTCGGCGGCCGCAAACGCGAGTGGGTGCCCGCCTACGACACGACCATGTATTTCCAGGACTTCCTCGGCCCGGAAAAGGGGCCTGCCCGCTGCGCCGACGAAGCCCGGGAGGCAAGAGCCGCCGGGTACACCCAGATGAAGATCAAGGTGGGACGCGGCGGCCGCTGGATGCTACCGGAAGCCGGCATGCGACGCGACATCGACGTGGTGCTTACCATCCGCGACGCCGTGGGACCCGACTTCACGTTGATGGTCGACGCCAGTTTCGGCTACGACGAACGTCTGGACCTGCTCGAGGATTTCGTGCGGGAGACCGCGCCGGCGAACATCTTCTGGTTCGAGGAAATGGTGACCGCCTCGGTTCGGGACTATGAGCGGCTTCGTGAGATGCAAACCAGGTACGCGCCCGACGCCCTGCTCGTTTGCGGCGAAGTCGACCGAAACCCCATCTCACCCGTCTTCCAGGACCTGATCGACCTCGGGTTGATCGACGGCTACCAGCCGGACATCGTGCGTCACGGGCTGGCCGGGTGGATGGAACTCGAGAATCGGCTCGCGGGTACCGGCGTCCGGTCCATCCCGCACAACTGCGCCAACGGCCGGTACGGAACGCGCCTCGGCGTCGTGTTCGGAACCGCTTCAGAAACGTTCGTCACCTTCGAGGACGAGCGGCAATTCGATCACGTCTACATGCCCGACGGCATCGAGTTTCGCGACGGCGCGCACCGCGTCGGCGACGGTCCGGGCCTTGACCTGACGATCGACGAGGATGTGTTCCAGCGCGAACACGCGCACAACGAAGCCGTAGTCATCGCGTAGGAGAAAACGTTGCCCTCCCCGCACAACATCACGGAAATCCGAGTCACGCCGATCGAATCCGCTTTCGGCCGTGTCGTCGGTCGCAATTCGAAAGCCGAAAACTACGGCTACAACCAGCGTGAATGGCTCATGCAGGTCATCACCGACAGCGGACTCACCGGCATCACCAACGCCCGCCCGTTCATGAACCAGTCCTCCTTGCGCGATCTGCACGATACCCTGCAGCAGCTCATCGGTCGCGACGCGTTCGAGTTCCACACCATGTCGGGCGATCGCGTGACGGGCATGCACCCGCGCTGGGGAGCATTCCTTCTGGCGAACGGCTTCGTAAGCTACGCCCTGTTCGATCTAATGGGCCGCGCGCTGGGCATTCCCGCGCACAGACTTCTTGGAGACCGGCTGCGCGATTCCGTGGAGCCGTACGACTCCACTCTCTACTTCCAGGACCTCATACACCCCGCCGAGGGGGCTGCAGCCGTGGCCCGGGAGGCTTCCGAGGGCGTCAACAAAGGATGGACCGCGCTGAAGCTCAAGCTGGGACGCCCCGGCCGATGGTTCGAGCCGGAGGCGGGCCTTCAGCGGGATATCAACGTGGTCAACGCCGTCCGCGACGCGGTCGGTCCCGATGTGAAGATCCTCGTCGACGCGAATAACGGCTACGACGGCAGGCTGGACCTGCTGGAAACGTTCATCCGGGAGACCGCTGCGGCGAAGACGTTCTGGATGGAGGAGATGATCACCGAGGACGTTGACGGCTATCGCCGTATGCGGGAGTGGCGAGATCGGCATCAGCCCGAGAGTATGCTGGTCGACGGTGAAGGTGATCAGGGCCGGAACACCATCTACTGGCAATTGATGGAGCAGGGGCTCCTGGACGCCATCCAGCCCGACATGCTCCACATGGGCTTCTGGCCGTTCCACAGGCTTGCGCTCGACATCATCGATGCGGGCTACGCGACGAAGATCGCGCCCCACAACTTCAACGCCGCCCGCATCGGCCTTCGCGGTGTAGTCCAGTTCGGAGCGGTCACGGAACGGTTCGTTCTGGCCGAGGATTCGACGCTGGAGTTCGACGCCTATCGCGACGACGCGTACGAGTTCTCGAATGGCAGGATCTCCGTTCCTGATTCACCGGGGCTGGCCATCGAGATCGACGGCGAAACATACGACCGGAAGTACCGGTCGCTCGAAACCGTGATCCGCTGATCCCCCGGCAGCAGACCGCCCCAAGGGAGCAATCTAGTGACACGCCCACTCCACTACATGACGATCACCGAGGCGGCCGATCTGATTCAGTCGCGCAAACTGTCCCCGGTCGAGCTGACGAAGGCCCAGCTCGACCGCATCGAAAGGCTCGACGGACGCCTGCGAACGTACGCCACCCTCATGGCCGATACCGCCCTGGAGCAGGCGGCCCAGGCGGAATCGGAAATCGCCCGCGGCTACTACCGCGGACCCCTGCACGGGGTGCCCGTCGCGGTCAAAGACCTCTGCGCCACAGCGGGCGTGCGCACGATGGGCGGCAGCGCTGTCCTCGCCGACAACGTCCCGTGCGAGGACTCGACTGTCGTTGCCCGGCTGGCACAGGCAGGCGCAATCATGCTGGGCAAGCTGAACATGACCGAGGGAGCGATGGGCGGCTACAACCCGAAGCTCAAGTACCCCGAGAACCCGTGGAAAGAGGGCCACTGGCCGGGCGCATCGTCCAGCGGATCGGGGGCTGCCACGGCAGCTGGGCTTGCCTTCGGGACGCTCGGATCGGACACGGGGGGCTCCATCAGGCATCCGGCCGCCGTCTGCGGGGTTGTCGGCCTCAAGCCGACATGGGGACTGGTGAGTCGGTTCGGCGTGCTCGACCTCGCCGAATCCCTGGATCACGTGGGACCGCTGACCCGGAGCAGCGCCGACGCGGGCATCGTGCTGCAGGCCATCGCGGGCCGCGACGCGCGGGACCCGACTTCCCTGCCCGACCCGGTGTCCGACATGCTGGGATCGCTCGGCCAGGGCGTGACAGGAATCCGAATCGGCTGGGACGAGGAGTACGCATCGGCGGACATGGCGTCCGACTTTGCGAGTGCTGTGGCGGAGGGAGTCGAGGTGATGAAAGGACTGGGCGCTACGATCGTCCCCGTCCGGATGCCGGAACGCCTGAGCGAATACCTGCCCGCATGGCAGGTCATCTGCACGACCGAGGCGGCCACGGCCCATTCGGCGACTTTCCCGGAGCGCGCGGATGAGTACGGCCCGTGGCTCAGACAGTGGCTGGAGGAAGGAACCGCGCGCACGGCAGTCGAGTACGCGCAGGCCCATGCCCTCCGGCTTCAGTGCACCGGCGAGCTGCGCGCGATGATGCGGGAGATCGACGTCCTCGCGTGTCCTGCCACCGCGAAAGCCGCTTATCCGGTGACGCCCGAAGAGATGTACGGCCCCGTGTCTCCCGACCGCCACCCGTGGGATGCAAGGTTCACTGCGACGTTCAACTACGCCGGCCTGCCTTCTATATCGGTCCCTTGCGGACTGTCGGAAAAGGGCTTGCCGCTGTCACTACAGTTCGTGGGTCACGCTCTCTCGGAGCCGCTCCTGGTGCGTATCGGGGACGCGTATGAGCGCGCGACGGAGTGGCACGAGTTGCACCCGCCGGATCTCCCGTGATCGGCCCGGGAACAGCAGAACCCGGCCGTGGAAAGAAAGGGGCAGCGAATGATCGCTGCCCCTTTCTGCGTGCGCGGTGCGCTGCCCGGTGACTACGACCAGAGGTCTGCGGCCACGTCATCGAGGCCAAGCTCCAGCAGCTTCTCCCGGGTCGGCTTGCACGTCTCAGGGTCCCAACCAAGCTGCCCCAGGTGGAAGTCGGCCTGTTCGTCCATGTCGATGCTGACGCCCTCCAACGGCCCTTCGCTCTGCGGCGGCGCTCCCGGGATGCGGGAATGCACGAACCAATCGCGACGGTTGTTGATGCCCTCCCGGCTGTTGAATGCCTGGCGCATCGCCATGATTCTCTCGGCACACACGCCGAGTTCCTCCCAGGAGCGCTCCCACCCGGTCACCGCGCTCAGGTACCCGGCGATGGTCTTCTCGGGCTCGCCCGCGAAGTAGCCGAAAGAACACAGCCCGGCCGCGTTGATGATGTGTCCCTTGAAGCTGGTCTGACCGAAGCCCTGCGTGTGGCGTCCGGGCGTCGCGTCTAGCAGGTACCGTGCGCCGGTCGCCTGCAGCAGTTCTGGTTGGAACTTGGGATCGTGCATCCCCAGCTCCTGGCCGCCGATGTGCACCGCGAACTCGTCCGAGCCCCTGCCGATGCGTTCGGCCGCTACTTTGACGCCGTCGGCCAGGACGTCCCCGAACCCTTCCCGGGCGGCCATCTTCTCGGTCATGGCCACGATGGACGGGCCGTCGCCCCATCGCAGCTCGATGCCGTCCGTGTCCTCCAGGTGCAGGATGCCGTTCTCGAAACACTCGATGGCGAAGCCGATGACCGTGCCCGCCGAGATGGTGTCCAGGCCCGCCCGGTTGCATATGTCGTTGGCCTTGGCCACCA
>CAYYFS010000043.1:0-14522 GCA_964471055.1 uncultured Dehalococcoidales bacterium | reverse complement strand
AGATCTCGTACGGGAGGCGCCCCCAGTACGTCTTCACCTGGTCCCGGAAGACCGGGGTGTCCACTCCCCAGCCGATGATGCCCTTGGCCGGCCAGATATCCCCGGCCCTAAGCGGCCGTCGGAGAATCGCGCTCTTGAGCCACGCCTTGGCCAGGCGCGAGGCGGCCCGCCAGTTCAGATCGCGCTGGGACGTCTCCGCGGAGGCATCGCTACGGCCGGGGCGCTTCAAGTCAGGATCGAAAGATTCTCCGGCTCTCACCAACACGCTTGTCATCGAGATGATCAGGTCGACTTTCTCACGCAGGCCGCGCTCGAAATTCGCCCTGAGCTTGGCCTTGAACTCCATCTCCTCAGCGGCCGCCGGAGCGATGACGCCTTTCAGGCCGAACCGGTCCTCCATGCCGAAGACCAGGAGTCCGGAGAGATACGGTCGGGGGGGCACGTTGTACATGACCACGTCCCCGGGCCGGATGCGTACGTCGCCTTCATGCCGCGCCGTACTCATGATGAAGGTGGCCATGAGCGTGTCGAGAAGCCGAAGGTACGCGCGGCGCGTGTACGGGATGTACTTGTATCGCGCCTGCGCGCCGGTGGTGTGCGCCCAGACGTACTCGCCGGGAGGGAGGCGGTCCGTCCTGCACCCCTCGAGCGCGCGCACATAGTCGCCGTAGTCGGTCAGCGGAACTGTATCTCTGAACTCATCGACGGTACCGGGAATGGTCTGCCTGAGAAGGCGTCGCCCGAGACGGCTTCCGCCGATGAGCTTCATCTGCTCCGCGAGGAGCAGCGCCTGGATCTCAAGAAACGACTCAAGCCGCAGGCCGAGGAACCCGCAGTAGCGTTGCCAGGCGGTGCTCGGGTTCCAGTCGGCTCGCGGGATATTCATGGTCCTGGCCCGTGGCACGCTCCCGGCGGGTTTGCACATCCCGCAACGGGTCGGGCCCCACCGCACCCCGACGGTAGATCGCATGTGCGGGAATCAGAACGTGATGTTATGTCCGCACGGGGATGCGAGAGGTGGGGAAAAGGTGTAGATTGCGCTCGCAAGGTGTCGCGTCCGTGGGCAGGAAGGAGGAACGAGCCTGAGCGCGGGCGCAGCTACTCACCGTCAGCGGTCACGAAGCGGTAGCCGATCCGATGCTCCGTAACGATTGCTGTGTGAGTCCCGGCACTGTCGCCGAGCTTATCCCGGAGCGATCTGATGTGCGACTTCAGGTACCCGGTGGCATCGGCGTACTCAGGACCCCACACCTGTTCGAGCAGCTCCTGATGGGTGACGACGTGGTTGACGTTCCTAAGAAGCACTTCGAGGATGTGGTACTCCGTCGGAGTCAGATGGATAAGCTGACTGTTGGATTTCACTTCGCGCCGCTCGAAGTCGACTCGGAGAGCGCCGCTCTGGAAAGCGGAAACAGGCTCTTCGGGCGCGGTGCGGCGGAGGACGGCCTGAACCCGGGCCATGAAGTGCATCTGGCTGAACGGCTTCGTCACGTAGTCGTCGGCACCCGCGTTGAGTCCCCGCACGATGTCTGTTTCCCGATCGCGGGCGGTGAGCATGATGAGGGGAACGTCGGATGTCTCGCGAATCGTCTCGCAGATTTCGATGCCGTCGATGTCGGGGAGACCGAGGTCCAGGATGACGAGGTCCGGGTTGCCGTTGAGGGCGGTGTCGAGGCCGCTGCGCCCGTCGGGTGTGGCGACCACGGTACAGCCGTCCCAGTTGATCTCGAAGCAGAGGGACACAACGTCGAGGATGTCCGGGTCGTCGTCGATGATGAGTACTTTCACGGTTGCGACGAATCTCGTGGAGTGGTTTCGTGGAATCCAGGTGCGGCAGCCGGCCGGCAAACGCCCGGGGAACCGCCGAGACAAATCATACTTCATCCCATCTCATTCGAGGAATGGGGGTGGATACTGGCTCACCGTGCGGGGTGGGTCCAGCCTGTGAGACCAATGGCTCACCGGCGCGAGCCTTTGGCGTCGCGGAGGATGCTCCCATCGGTGTTTCGAACACTCAGGAGATGAGCAAGACTTGACCGGTCTTTGAAAGCGATCGCGAGGAGAGCCCGAAACCGATGGTTCTCTTAGTAGTATGGAGACCTACAAAGGAGCCCGACATGAAAAGGCTGATCGGACTGAGAAGGCCGGCGACGATGCTCCTGCTTGTCGCCGTCCTCACGGTGATGACGACGGTCGCGGTGGCTGCCAAGAGCACAGATGTGGTGCGGTGGAGCGGCAAGGCAACGGTGACGGCGGTGGGCGTCACCCAGCCGGGACCATCCACATTCCATTACAAACGGAACGGTGACATCGAGAAGGTTGTCATCACAACCAACGAGGAACAGGTCCTCGCAGAAGGCCTGGAGGCCAAGTGCAGGGGTGGTGACGCAGCGGAGGAGATCTGCGCGGCGCTTAACGGCTCCGCGGTGCTGAGCGTTCACAGCTCGGTCGCCACGCTGTACCGGCCGAGGCTCATCGACAACCCGTTGAGCCCGTACCTGCCTCAGGTCCTTCAGGGATTCCTGAGGGCCAGGCTGGACGCCGAATTCACGTCCATGCACCCACTTGGGAGCCTCCTGGGCGACGCGCCGAAGATCAAGGCGGTGGGCGCGGGCGTGTACGCGTGCGCCAATCCGCTGCTGCCGCCCACCGACCCCGGGTTCTTCCTGGAGATTGGCGCCTGCGAGCTCGGTATGGGGGTGATGATCCCGCTTGGTCTGAAGGTTGTTGACACCGGCAAGATCATATTCACCGGAGGCAACGGTGCCTTTGAAGATGTCGTCGGGGGCAACGCCCGGGTCATCGTGACGGTGAAGGCGGATGCCGAAGGCACGACAGGCACGCTGCGCATCCTCAAAGCGAAGCTCAGGCTGCAGGAAGGCGATTAGCCTCCGGCGAAGCTACGTTTGACTCAGGGAAAGGCCCCGGCGGGAACGCCGGGGCCTTTCGCGCGGACGGCTGATTCACCGAGGCGCTACACTGTGCCGTGCCGCCGCGGACCCCTCGTACCGGGCCCTTTGCGCGGTCGAAGACAAAGGAGGATACGGGTGACAACCAGGGCAACGGCTGATGAGATACGGGCGCGCTCGGCCTTCCGCGGGCTGTACACGATACCGGCGACGCCGTTCCACGAGGACGGCGCCCTTGACCTCGACAGCCTCAAGAGGTGCATCGAGTTCTGTGTGGAATGTGGCGCTCATGGCCTGGTGTACCCGGTCAACGCAAGCGAGTTCTTCACGCTGTCCGATTCCGAGCGGATCGCCGCGACCAGGGCTGCCATCGATGCGAACTCAGGGGCGGTACCCTTCGTCGCGGGGGTAACGGGCGTATCTCCGCAGCACTGCGTGGAGCTGGCCCTCGCCGCGCAGGACGCGGGAGCAGACGCGCTGATGGCGGCACCGCCCATGGCCCGGGTGGCGCGCTCTGCAGCGATTGAGGAGCACTACCGGATTCTGGGCGAGGCGATCGGCATTCCCCTGTTCATCCAGAACCACGACCCGCCCGCCGGCACCGTCATCCCGGTGGACGTTATCGTGCGCCTCCTGAAAGAGGTGCCGATGATCCAGTACGTGAAGGAAGAAACGATGCCCCCCGGCCGGACGATCTCGGCCATCTTGGAGCAGGCCGGAGAGGCGTGTCTGGGCGTTCAGGGTGGCATGGGTGCTCGATACGTGTTGGACGAGTTCAGTCGCGGGGCGTGCGGGAACATGCCGGGCTGCCACATCACCGATGTGCACGTGCAGCAATGGAACGCCCTGGAGGCCGGCGACGAGGAGAGGGCACTCTACATCCACAGGCGGCTCGCACCGCAGTACCTGATTGAGTCCGAGTTCGGCGGTATCTACAAAGAGGTGCTCAAGCTGCGCGGCGTGATCGATTCAGCCACACACCGCATTCCATCCCGGACAGGTATGGACACGCAGGATCGGGCCGAGCTGCAGCGCGTGTTCGACAGCATTTCGGACCTGTTCACGTGGAAGGCGAAGAAGTAGTGGGCGGCATGGCGTGAGATCGTACGCGTACGGTTCCTCAGCGCGTACCGAGATGGGGGCTATGGCGTACCTCTCACGACTCCGTAGGCCAGGATCGACGTTGTGTGCGCTCGCCGCGGTCCTTGTTCTGTGCGCGTGCGCCTTTGGGCCGACCGAGACCCGGGACGACACGTTCGGCGTGCGCGCCGGCCCGCAATTGACGGTCCGGAACGACAACGGCGAGACCTTCGTCAGGGCAGGGGAGCAGGGCTCGATTCGCGTGGTGGCCGAGATACGCAACGCGGATAACGTGAAGTACGAAGCACTTCAGGCCGGAGACACAGTCGCGGTTGAGGCGGAAGTGATCAACCCGTATCGGTCGACCGAGGTACGCCTCACCATCACCGTGCCATCGGACACACGGATCACGATGGAAACCGGCAACGGTCCGATCAGCGTCGCAGGGTTGCGGTCCTCGGGGAATGTGACGACCGGCAACGGCAATCTGGAGCTATCCGATCTGGAAGGCGCCTTCGTGGTGACCAGCGGAAACGGCAGCATCAGCCTCTCGGACGTGGACGGTGCATTCACCGCGGTCACGGGGAACGGCCATATGGCCGCCGACAAGGCGGCCGGGTCGTTCGCCCTGACGGTTGGCAACGGCAATATCACGTTCGGCGGCGATCTGGAGCCGGGTACGGCGAGCAGCATCAACTCCGGGAGGGGCTCGGTCGTTGTCGGGTTCACCGGCCAGCCAAGCGTGAGAATCGATGCCCAGACCGACGACGGCCGGGTCACCACGGACCTGGTTCTCAGCGAGACAACCCGGTCCGACCAGGACCACCTGATCGGCGTGCTGGGCGACGGGGCGGCGGAGCTCAGTGTCCGTTGCGGATCAGGCGACATCACGCTTCGATAGGTCGGCCCAGGGGCGCGCATCCGGACAGGCGTGTCTTCCGACCGAAGGCGTGTTGCTCTAGTGCAGACGCGCAGCCCGCGCAGCCATGTTCCGCAGCGACTGCGTGGGCAGCCGAGAGTGGTCTGTTCCGCAGCAATGAGTCACATGTCCTCCGGGTGGCGGGCGCACCACCCGGGGGAGGCGGGCAGGATCAGAGGCGAGTCAGGTAACGCTCGACCTCGTAGTCAGTAACTGTCGCCGAGTATTCGTTCCATTCGAGCCGCTTGTTCTCCAGGAAGCTCGCGAACGCAGTGGGGCCGAGCGCCTTCTCGAGGAGGTCACTTCGCTCCGCGGCCCTGAGCGCATCCCCGAGGGTTCGCGGGAGCCGGCTCAGTTCGTGCCCGGCGAGCTCCGTGTCCGACATGTCGTCAAGACCGGCCTGCACCGGATCCGGAAGGGTGTAGCCGCTCTCGATCCCCTCAAGCCCCGCGGCCAGCATGGCGCTGAACGTCAGATACGGGTTGCACGCGGAGTCGGGAACCCGGTACTCGACGCGCACGGACTGCTCTCGTCCGGGCCTGAACGCGGGGACGCGGGCCAGGCCTCCCCAGTTCCCCCGCTCCCACGAATCTGCCGAATCCACCGCGGGCGCGTCATAGCCGGGCACGAGGCGTTTGTACGAATTCACCCACTGGTTCGTGACTGCCGTTATCTCCCCTGTGTGTCTCAGCAGGCCCGCGAGGAACCGGCGGCCCACAGGTGACAGGTGCAGCTGGTCATCGGCGTCATAGAAGGCGTTCTCGTCGCCCCGGAACAATGACTGCTGGGTGTGCATGCCACTGCCGTGAAGGTCGCTGAATAGCTTGGGCATGAAAGTGGCGTAGACACCGTGGTGAGCCGCCACCTCTTTCACTGCCACCCTCGCCGTTATGACCGAGTCGGCCATGGACATGGCGTCCGTGTGCCGGAGGAATACCTCCTGCTGGCCGGGTGACCTTTCGTGATGGCTGTGGTGGACCGGGATGCCCATTTCCTCGAGAGCCAGGACGGTGTCGCGCCGCAGATCCGGCCCCGCGTCTGCGGAGGTCTGATCGAAAAATTCGGCGCGGTCCAGAGGTTCCGCGGACACTGGGTCCTTGAGGTAGAAGTACTCGATCTCCGGGCCCACGTAGTAGGTGAACCCCTGTTCCGCAGCCCGCCGGACATTGCGGCGCAGGACGTGCCTGCCATCTGTTTCTACGGGCTCTCCCTCAGGAGTGCGGATGTCACAGAACATGCGGGCCACCGACTGCGCCCGGGGGCGCCACGGCAGGAGCTGCCAGGTGGCCGGATCCGGCAGGGCCACGGTGTCCGATTCACCGCGGTGCGCAAGCCCCTCGATCGATGATCCGTCGAAGGTGGCCCCCACGAGGAGGGCGTGTTCCAACTCATCGACGGTGATCGCGAAGCCTTTGAGACCGCCGAGGATATCCGTGAACCACAGGCGTACGAACTTGACGTCACGCTCGTGGGCCGAATGTAGAACGTACTGAACTGCTTCTTCGCGGGAAGTTGACATGCTGGCCTGCCCGGATGGTCCATTGCCTGGTGGTGGGGCGCTCGCCGGGTGAGCGAATCTCGGGCGGCGTGACCGGAAGAACACTGAGGCGGGACAGTTTGCCCCCCGGCCCTTGATGCCCATTCTTCTGCTCTCGGCGGGCGCGTTGCGCGGCGTATTGTTACACCTTTGTTGCGAGGGAGCCATGGCAGCACACGCGGGCGTCTGCGGGGGGACCGGGGAGCGGAAGGGGCAGAGAAGAGTCGGAGAGGAGCGACCCGGACGTTGTGGTCGGCCGCGGCGTCCCGGTGACAGGGTTTCCTAATCGTCCGCGCGGAAACGGTATCCCACGTTCCACACCGTTTCGATGAACCGGTGTCGGACGTCGTCGATCTTGCTCCGCAGCCGGCGGATGTGAACGTCCACGGTGCGCGTGCCGCCGAAGTAGTCGTACTCCCACACAGTCCGCAGGAGTGTGTCGCGCGAGAACGCCGTGCCGGGACTGGACGCGAGGAACCGCAGAAGCTCCCACTCCTTGAACGTCAGATCGATCCGGCGGCCCTCAAGTGTGACCTGGTAGCGGTCTACGTCTATGGTCAACGGACCCCGGTTGATCACGTTGCTCCCGCCCGGTCCGGCAGCTCGCATGGCCACGGCGCGGGCGCGGAAGAGCACTTCCTGCGGTGTGAACGGCGGGACACAGAATTCGATGTGCCCTGCGGTCGGATCGAGTCCCGCCAGCTCCGCGTCCTGTAGCAGGACCACAACCGGCAGGCCGGCCGCCACGGCTTCGGCGGTGCGGGCGCGGAGGCCGTCCGCCTGGCCGTGAACCGCCGCGACGATCACGACCGCATCCTCCACGTCAGCGTCGGCGAGAGCCCCGTCCTCGACGCGCTGGACCCGGAGTCCGGGCTCGACCGCGTTGAGGCTCCCGGTGAGGCGGTCCGCCTCATCAGGGCCGGGCCCCAGCAACACGACTCCGTTCACATCTCCTCCGGGTCAGACGCTGTTGCGACGCGGTCGCGGCGGCTCAGCGCGGAAAGAGAGACTCTAGCCCTCCGCAGTCCTGAAGGGCAACCCGGCCGCCCTTACGGGCTCAGACGCTGCCCTGCAACCAGTGTCGCACGCTCGGCGTGTTGCACATCCTCTGGCAGGGGAAGTGACAGCAGGGCCGGGGTCGGAGACAATCACCCGGCGATTCGCACGCGCGCGGGCGCGGAACACGCCACACGCGTCACATGAAGGCCCGCGTCGCCTATCGGCACACCCGGCGGGCGACAAGGGCAGCAAAGGAGTTTGCCGCGTCATGAAGATCACCGGCTACAGGATGGACAAGTACGAGCACCGAATGGACCGGCCGCTGGGCGACGCCAACATCCCCACCGGCGGCGACTACAACGCGGGAGCGCTGCTGTACATAGACACGGACGAAGGAATCACGGGCGTCGCGCTTGGCGGCAACGGGGCGGTGGCAGACCTGTTCCCGCTGATCGAGGGCGAAGACCCTCGCGGTGTGACCGGCCTCTGGAAGAAGATGGTCGATTTCGTGTTCAAGGCCGGGAACGAGGGCCAGGATCACGGGGCCATAAGCGCCATCGACTGCGCGCTGTGGGACCTGAAGGCGAAGATCAACGACGAGCCGCTGTGGCGGACGCTCGGCGCCAGCGAGGGCCGCACCAAGGCGTATGCCAGCGGAATCGACATGCCGCTCAGCGATGACGATATCCACGCGTTCTACAGCCGCATGGCGGACATGGGTGTCGACGCGGGCAAGATCAAGGTCGGCCTGGACATGGACGCCGATCTGCGGCGCATCGGCATCATGAACGATTGTCTGCAGAAGGCATCCAGCAGGCCGTACCTGTGCATCGACTCGAACGAATACTGGTCGCCAAAGCAGGCTATCCGGTACATCGGCGAGATAGAGGAGCACTTCCGCCTGACCTGGGCAGAGGAGCCGGCCCGGCGTTGGGACTACCGGGGGTTGCGGAAGGTCTCCCAGGGCATCAAGGCGGCCGTCGCGACCGGGGAGAACATAAACGGGATGCCGGACTTCATGGCGCTGATCGCCAACGAGGCGGTTGACGTGGTGGAGTTCGGCACGAGCGCGACCGGGATCACGGGTGGGCTGCACGTGGCGCACATGGCGTACGGCTTCGAGCTGCCGGTGGCGATGATGAACTGCCCTGGCAACTTCATGGCCCACCTGGCCGCGGCTCTGCCCAACCACATGATGATGGAGGTTGTCGACGTCGGACGCACGCCGTTTTTCACGGTCGACACGCACATCGAGGACGGTTGGATCCACATCGGTGAGACGCCGGGCATCGGCCTGACCATCGACAAGGAGAAGGCGAAGCAGTTCCTCGTTGACGAGTACAACCCGCCGCCGGGCAGGGTCAGGCTATCTCCGCGCAGGCAGGGAGCGGGCCTCTACCTGGTCCCACCGGCGCCGGGCGAGGTCGCCTGGAAGTAGGCGCTGGGTCCGACCGGTCGGGATTCCGCTCGCTGCCCGGATGCGAGTGACAGGTGTCGCGTCTTCTCGGCGCGGTCCGCGTGTGTCGCGGCAGGCACGGTCCGAACTTGAGTCAATCGGCGCGTCCATGTAGAATTCTGGCGTCTGACGCCCTTTCCGGCACAGGACTATAAGGCACCCCTCGGAGCGCCTGAGCGAGGCGTCTCGCCGCTCCGGGGACCCCCTGCAAAGGACCGAAGGAGAAACTGTATGACCTTACGGGTAAGGCTGGCGGCCGTGGTGGTCGTTGCACTGGCGATATCGCTGGTCGCGCTTGCATGTGGCCCGGATTCGACGAGCATCGTTCACACCCAGACCGCGAAGAACAAGGAATACAACGCAACGGCTACTGCCGATGCCGTGCTCGCGGCGGGTGGGGACGTGGAAGAGAAGGTGGCGTTCAAGGTCGGCAAGGGGAGCATTGCAGAGAAGGTCCAGGAAACCCAATCGGCGGCGGCTACGGCAACCATTGAGGCCGGCGGGGTATCAATGGGAGCCAGCAGCTCGGAGGCAACCCCGACGCCCGCTCCCCTGGACGTGGAGGCACCAGAGGGGCCGGCGCTCAGCGGCGAGGTCAAGATCCTGATCAAGAATCTGGGTGCGATGGACCCGGAAGTTGTCAAGATCACGCCGGGCACGACCGTCACCTGGGAGAACATCGAGCGCACCAACCACTCGACCAAATCAGACGAAGGGCTGGCCGAATCCTGGGATTCCGGCGACATGGCCCGGACTGTGATGATGAAAGCGAACGTTACGTTCAGCTATACCTTCACCACTCCGGGCCGCTACGACTACGGGTCCGGGTTGGACTACGACAAGGGAAGAGGCGTGATCTTCGTAGTGGAGGAGTAGTCTCCGCGGAAGAGGACGCTCGCTCGGGGCGTGGTGCCCCGGCACGAGAACTGATCGCAGAGGGCCGGCTCGCAAGAGCCGGCCCTTTCGGTTGGTGATGCTGTTCGGCCTTCCCTCACCCCAGGCGTCCTCTGACGCGCAAGTCCTCCAGTCACGGGGAAGGGGCGACTCGGGCGCGCATGAATACGCTGACCCGATCGTACGTGCGTCGGTGAGTGATGACGTGAGGGCGCCGAGACTCCGCACGCCGCCGTCCTGAGGCCCTCGAAGGGCGTGCGGCGTGCCCGAAGGACTGCGGTAGCTGCGGCGGGCTAGATCGCAGACCTCTCCGACCGCCCAGGACCGTGCCCCATGCAATCCGTTGGCCCGGAGGCCTGTTTCGCCGCGGCGCGCACCCTTCGAGAACCTCAGGATGGCGCCACGACCTTCCGCTCAGCGTTCATGGCGCGGCCGGCGGCGCATTCTCGGGTGTCGCAACCTGTGGGAGTATGCCCGGACCGGGCATGAGTAGCTCCGGGGCGCCAGTATGAGAGAGGGAGGATGCCGGGGGTGACGGTGGCGTGCCGTGGTGGTGGCAGCATCGCAAGGCAAAGCCCCGGGTGTGACGCCGGGGCTCTTGCGGTGGGGTGGGTAGGGGAAGGCTATGACCGCTAGTCGATCTGACGCAGCCTCGGGTCGAGACGGTCCCTGAGCCAGTCGCCCAGGAAGTTCAGGGAGATGACAACCAGGAAGATGCAGCCGCTGGGAATCATCACCTGAAAGGGTGCGGTGGCCATGTAGTCCCGCCCTTCGTTCGTCATGACGCCCCAGGCCGGGGTCGGCGGCTGGATGCCCGCGCCCACGAAGCTCAGCACCGATTCGGCCAGGATGAGCCCGCTCGTGTTGAGCGTGCCGACCACGATTGCAGTGTTGAGGACACCGGGAACCAGGTGCCTCCACATGATTCTGAAATGGCTCGCTCCGTTGACCTTCGCCGATGCGATGTAGTCCGTCTCCCGCAGGATCAGGACCTGGCTGCGGATGACGCGGACGAATGCCGACCACGCGATGAGACCCAGCACGAACATCAGGACGGTGAGCCCGCGCCCGAAGACCAGAGTTACGACGAGCGCGACCATCAGGAACGGCATGGCGTACCAGATATCGACAAAGCGGGTTATCACCTCGTCGAATATGCCTCCGAAGTAGCCCGCGACTATTCCGAGCGCGGTTCCAAGCGCCATGCCCCCCGTGAGGGCGAGCATCACCACCATGATCGATATCTGCGCCCCGTGCAGGACGCGCGTGAACATATCGCGGCCGACGTGGTCGCAACCCAGCAGGTGGAAGCCGGTGTACTCGGATGTGGAGAAGGGCCGCAGGTGGCGGTCCCTGATCTCGCCGCTATCGCGTTCGTAGGGAGCGACGGTCGGGCCGATTGCGGCGGCGATGATCAGCATGACCAGGACGAAGGCGGGCAGAACGGGGTATCGGCGGAACCACCACCAGGCATACGCCGGCCAGGCCAAGAAGCCCGTTCGCCGGCGCTGATCGGTCGGGGCTATCCACTGGACGGGGGTCGATTCAACGGTCACGTTCGCAGCCCCTTAGACAGCTTCGCCCAGGCGGACGCGAGGGTCGATGACCGAGTACAGGACGTCCGCGAGGGTGGCGAAGATCAGGTATATCAGGATGAAGACGAACACGGTGCCCAGCAGGAGCGGGAAGTCATTGTCGTTGACCGCCCGATACAGGGCCTCATAGCCGATGCCCGGCCAGGAGAAGACGATCTCCACGACCAGCGCACCGTTCAGCCATCCGGAGAAGAGGAGCAGCGCCGAGGTGATGGGCGGGATTAGGGCGTTGCGGAGGGCATGCTTGAAGATGACTTTGTTCCACACGACGCCCTTGGCCCTGGCCATCTTGACGTACTCGGCGTCGAGCACCTCGAGCATGGAGGAGCGCGTCAAGCGCATCAGGACGGCCGCCGCGGGCCACCCGAGGGCGACGCACGGGAGTATGTACTCCGTGAAGCGGAAATCGGGCGATCTACCTCCCGCAGGCAGCGCCAGGAACGTACCGTCGAGCCAGACGGAGAATATCCAGATGAGCACGAGCGCCGTGACGAACGGTGGGGCCCCCTGGCCCACGATGGCCAGGCCGCGGCCTATATAGTCCAGGACAGTGCCCCGTTTGACGGCCGCGAGTACGCCTAGTGGAACCCCCACGATCACAGCGACGAACCAGCCGCCGAGAGCGAGCTGGATGGTGGCCGGGATCTTGAATTTGATGATGTCGGTGACCGCCCGGTCTCGGGCGAGGGAGGTGCCCAGGTCTCCGCGGAGCATGCGGCCGACCCAGGTGAGGTACTGTATATAGATGGGCTTGTTGAAGCCCAGGCGCTCCCCGAGCCTGTCCCACTGCTCCTGGGTGATCCCGTAGCCGCTGTCGGGAACGAATAGCTCACGCGGGTCGTTGTGGAACTGCGTGAGGACGAAGATCGCCATCGTCGCGCCGATCACGGAGATGATGGAGGAGAAGAACCGCCCAACGAGGAATCTGGTCATGCCTGTGTCTCTTCTCCTGTCTATCGATGCCGGCCATCTGCCCGGCTGTCAGGCCGTCAGCGGCCGGGCTCTCGAGGCCGTGTCTTCAGTCTGCACAAAAGGGTCTGCCGGGCGGACGGCCTGGTGCCGCGCGCCGACAGAACGGGAGTGTACCAAAGCCGGGGGTCCCGGCAAATGCCGGAACCCCCGACGTTCGTGCTACGCGATCTGCGTAACCTCCGAACTCACTACTTCAGGACGATGAGCTCGGGGTTGCCAGACACGTTGCTGTAGTGCTGCTGGTTGCCGTCCCAGCTCTCGATCCGGTCGTTCACCATGATCCCCTTCGGGATCTGGTACACACCGGCGTACTGCACCCAGTACATGCTGTAGTCCACCCAGTTCAGGTGCTTCGTGGACCTGACGGCTGCGTCGCGCTCTGCGGCGATTTCGTAGAACCACACCGCGCCGGCAGGGGACTCGAAGCCAACGCCCCAGCCCGGGCGGCTGGCCGACGTGTCCACGAATGGGCACGGCCAGTCAAGCGGGTAGACGTTGGAGTGGACGTCACCGTTCTTCAGCACGGGAAGAGCCTGCTCGCGCTTCCTCATCCTGGGGCTGATGACACCGCCGTAGTCCTCAACCAGGCCGCTGATGGGAATACCCATCTTGGCCCAGTCGGACATGACAGCATCAGCAACCTCAAGGCCCACAGGGCCCGCCTCGGCGGCGTATGCCTGGAGCGTGATGCCGTCTCCGAAGCCGTCACGCACGCCCGCTGCGTTGAGCGGGTAGCCCGCGGCGTCCAGCAGGACGGCGGCGGCAGCGAGGTCAGCGTCAGCGAGCTTCCACTGGACCGACTGCATCGTGCCACTGGCGGTGATCTTGTCGCCGTCAATGTCGAACACGCCGGTCTGGCGGTCCGGGTCCCAGCCCGGGTACTCGGGGCCCATGTACTCGGAGTAGATGGGTGTGCCGAGGCCGCCGAGCAGGACGTCATTGATGCCGTCCCGGTCGATGGCCGTGCTGAGGGCCAGGCGGACCAGGCGGGCCTGCTCCATGTCGGTCATCCCGGTCGGGTTGTCGGTGTCCGTGTACCGGACGCTGCCCGGCTCGAGCTCCTGCCAGGGGTCACCCAGCCATGGGAGGTCGGTGTCGTACACCGGCGAATCCCACGGGTTGAGGGCCTCGCCCGTGCGGGCGTGGTTCCTCTCCCACAGGTTGCCCGGGAACAGGATCGACTGACCTACGAATCCACCAGGCATGGTCTCCAGGAAGGTGAAACCTTCGTCGACCATTCCGGGGACCAGTTTGAAGTTCAGCTCCATCATGTCGATAGAGCCGTTCTTCAGCATGGCGACCTGGGTGGTGGCTTCAGGAACCTGGAGTCCGGTGATCTTGGTGACTTCAGGGATCTGGCGCCAGTGCTCGGTAACCCCGTACAGCGTGCAACGGTCGCCCGGCACGCATGCACCCTGGCGGTACGGACCGGTCCCGACGTGGTGGGCACGCGCCCACTCGACGCCGAACGTGTCGGCCGTGGTCACCTTGTGCGGACCGCGGGCTGCGCTCAGGCAGCCGAACTGCGAGATCGGCAGACAGTAGAAGATCGGCGAAACAAGGCCGACCTCCACGGTCCACTTGTCGACCACGCTGGCCTCCAGGAAGATGCCTGCCAGGTCACCGGCGTCACCATAGGTGCTGTCCGGGTTGGTGGTGGCGTTGGAGCGGTTGAACCACTCGACCACCTCGATCGCGTCCAGCTCACCAAAGTCGACTTCTTCGAAACCGATCGGCGGCTGGAACGGGATGTTCTCCTTCATCTTGATGGTGACTTTGGTCCCTGCCGCGTCGATCTCCCAGGTGTCGACCAGCTCGGGGAACATGGGAGTGCCTTCGTCAAAGACGAAGAAGGCTTCCTCAATCCCACCGATCTGGTTTGTCGCGCTGGTGCGATACGGGCCGACGTAGCCGATGCCGTAGACCGCTTCGAGCGTCGTGAAGGCCCGGACGATCTCCGTGTTCTTGCCGGGCTCAACAGG
Source organism: uncultured Dehalococcoidales bacterium (assembly GCA_964471055.1). Taxonomy (GTDB): domain Bacteria; phylum Chloroflexota; class Dehalococcoidia; order Lucifugimonadales; family Lucifugimonadaceae; genus CAYYFS01. Next base: position 179 of record CAYYFS010000043.1, on the reverse strand, counting down.
AGCCGCCGCGGTCGGAGTCGCTACGACGATCTTCTCCTTCTCCTCTGTGACTACGACTTCCTTCTCGACGACGACGGTTTCGACGACCGTGACCTTCTCGCCGGCGACTTCCTTCTCAACGACGACGGTCTCGACGACCTTCTCGACGACCGTCTCGCCGGCTTTCTCGACGACGACGG
>CAYYFS010000042.1:3698-14571 GCA_964471055.1 uncultured Dehalococcoidales bacterium | reverse complement strand
GTTCTTCTCGGGCAACCACGATCCTTCGAATTCCAACGTACACGACGGCGCGTTCTCGGGCTGGCACAACGACGCCGTGTCGCAGGCCGGCCACGACCCGATGTGGTCGAGCGGCCACGACCCGTTCCTGTCCGAGTTCCACGACCCGGCAACGTCCGACGTTCACGATGGCATCTTCTCGGGCTGGCACAGCGAAGCCATCTCGCAGGGTGGCCACGACCCGGACATCTCGCTGGGCCACGACCAGTTCTTCTCGGCGAACCACGACCCGGCGAACAGCTGGATCCACGACGGGACGTTCTCGGACTACCACGACCCGATGCTGTCGACCGGCCACACGCCGGCCATGTCGGCCAGCCATGACACCGTGGCGTCGGCGGCTCACGGCCCGGCGATATCGGGCCAGCACCGGCCGAAGGACTCGTTCGGTCATGACCCGTTCTTCTCGGCGAACCACGACGTGTTGACGAGCTGGGTCCACGACGGCGCGTTCTCCGGCTACCACGACCCGTTGTTCTCGGACGGCGGCCATGACCCGATGATGTCCATGGGTCACGACCCGTTCTTCTCCGGGCAGCACGACCCGGCGACGAGCTGGATCCACGACGGCATGTTCTCCGGGTTCCACGACCCGGTGCTGTCGTCCGGCCACGACGCTGTCGTGTCGGATCCGGGCCACGACCCTGGCGTGTCTGCCACTCACAACCCGACCATGTCGGGGCGCCACGACCCGATGGCGTCGTTCGGCCACGACCCGTTCTTCTCGGAGGAACACGACCCGCAGACGAGCTGGGTCCATGACGGTGTGTACTCCGGGTACCACGACCCGGTGCTGTCGTCAGGCCACAACGCGGTTGTGTCCGACCCGGGCCACGACCCTGGCCTGTCCGCGGCCCACAGCGCGGGGGTATCGGGGCAGCATGACCCGATAGCTTCGTTCGGCCACGACCCGTTCCTCTCAGCAGAGCACGACCCGTCAACGTCGTGGGTGCATGACGGAACGTATTCCGGCTACCACGACCCGGCCGATTCTGCCGGCGGTTTGCACGACCCGGCGATGTCGCTGTCGCACGATGCGTTCTACTCAGAGAACCACGAGCCGGAGACCTCGTGGTCGCATGACGGCTCGGCCTCCCGGTTCCACGACCCGGGCATTTCGGCCTCCGGCACTCACCTGCCGGACGACTCGATGAACCACGACCCGTTCTTCTCGGAACTGCACGACCCGGAGACCTCCTGGTCGCACGACGGGATGATCTCCGAGTACCATGACCCGGCGCTGTCCGTGGGTGGTCACGATCCCGCGACTTCGGTGGGCGGCCACGACCCGATCGACTCGTTCGGGCACGACCCGCTCTTCTCGGAGGAGCACGACCCGCAGACATCGTTCGTGCATGACGGGTGGGACTCTCGCTGGCACGATCCGTTCCAGTCGGCGACACACTTCTCGGCGATATCGGTGGGCCACGACGTGGTGTTCTCGCTAGCGCACGACCCGCAGGATTCGACGATCACGCCTGTGACCTACACGGGGAACGACCTGATCATCGATGCAGACGGCGTGCGCAGCGCGGGTGACGGGATCGCTGACGGCGGCCCGTACAACCCGAGCGGCGTGGACGTAGTTGGCGGCGAGACGCTGACGACGTTCGAATCGACGGTGACGTCGACTTCCACCCCGGACATGTTCTCGCTGAGCCAGAGCGTGCTGTTCTTCGACGAGGACGGTGACGGCAAGTACTCGGCCGGTGACGACCTGGTGCTTGAGCAGGGCGGGAACAACGCCGTTTACGACCTTGCCACCGACCTGGTGATACTGGACCTTGACGGCAGCCTTGTGGACGGCCAGCAGGCGTACATACAGCTGCAGAACGTCGGGAGCCTGCTCAGGATCCTGTTCTACGACGAGAACCAGGACGGTCAGTGGGAGAGCGGCGAGGGTCCGGCTGATCCCGAGGACATCATCCTGAACGTCGACGGCAACACCACGTACGACCCGTAAGAGTGCCGGATAGGAGTTCAAGGACAGAGTTGCCTTCATACAAACCGGTACGGCGCCTGGCCATTCAGGCCGGCGCCGTATTGTTGACAATCGCAATCCTGGGAGCGGCTGCCTGTGGGCGCAAGGAAGAGCCCACGGTGACCCCCGTGCCCACACCCACTACGGTCCAACCCACGGCCACCAGCGTTCCAACACCGGTGCCCACGGCACCGTCGGCGGGCACCGAACCCACGCCGGAGGTGCGCGGCACCGTGCCCGTACCGCCGACAACAGCAACCGGGGCCGCGTCCTGGGGGCCGGAAGCGCCGTGGAAGCCGTACCTGATGTTCAACCAGAAGTTCGTCGAAGGCGTGAACGCGGACGTCGATCTGGATATGACCGACATCGAAGCCGTGTTCTGGCACATCTTCTCTTCCCTTCCGGCAGAGATCACGGTCTACCCGTCTGAGAACTACTTCTACTTCATCCTGTACGCGAACGGCACGCAGTACTGGGGCAACATCCGACTGCCCTCGGGCCGGCGCGAACGGGGGGTCGTGTCCTTCGCGTACTTCGAGTTCATCGAGTTCCCGAGCGTCCCTGGAACCGGGAAGAGCTGGGCGAAGTACTTCACGGATGCCGACGGAATCACCGTGACCGAGGTCGACCCCTTCGCCTGGGATGTGCGCTACGGCGGCAAGACGGTCCGCTTCCATCTGAACAGGCTGAGGCAGGATCCGCCGAAGTCGTTCGAGCTTGCTGAGAACGAGGCGTTCATCGAGCGCACGCTCGATGAGTCCGGGCTTCGCTTCTTCTTGATGTTCAACACGGACACCAACTATTTCTTCTGGGTGCTGAACGAAGAGGAGGGCGTGGCCGATACGCTGGATTCGATCGCGGACGACATAGTGGTCGGGAAGCGGAGCGGATTCGCGTTCTGGGTGGACAGCGAGCATCAGGATCGCAAGGTGCTGGCGACGATCCGCAGCATCTCCGTGACCCGGAACGACTACTACGACGGACCGTTCGACCAACTGGCCGATAACTACGTTGACGAGAACAAGATCTCGGAGTGGATGATTCGCGCCTATCCGGCGCTTGAGGGTCGGATCGACAAGTACGGCTACTACACCGATACTGAGCGTTCTTCCAGGGTCGCCATATCGGCCTACGGCACGTACTACACCCAGGCCGATATCATTACGTTCATTGAGCGCGCCAAGGCTTCGGACGACGTCTACCGGTACATGTCGCGAGGCGGCGTGCCCGTTTCGGTGACGCCAACGCCGGAAGCCGACGCGACGCCGTCCGGGTAGAGGGAAGGCGACGAGTGGACGAGAGCATGCCCGCCAAGGCCACGGCCTTCACTCTGGACACCGCCGTCACTGACGGGGCGGCTCCCCGCGCTGTGAAGGCGGCCGGTGCCGGTCCTGTCCGTCCTCCGGTCAAAGCGGGAGCGGTTGCTCCGCTGGTAAGCGTCATAGTGCCCGCGCTCAACGAGGCGGAAACGATCGAAGACGTGGTCCGCGCCATACCTCGGGACGAATTCGCTTCGCGCGGTTTTGATGTCGAGATTGTTGTAGTAGACAACGGGTCAAGTGACGGGACCGCCGACACCGCCAGGGAGATGGGTGCACGCGTCGTCTCGGAACCGGCCCGCGGCTACGGTATGGCGTACCGCCGTGGGTTCCAGGAGGCCAGGGGCGACATCATCTGCACGATGGACGCCGACCTGACCTACCCCGCGGAGGCTTTCCCGGAGCTTGTGGACAAACTGGTCCGCGAGGACCTCGACTTCGTCAATACGGACCGGTTCTCTCTCCTGAACAACGGCGTGATGAGCCGCCGCAACCAGATCGGCAACGCCTGCCTCTCGGTAGCGACGCGCTTCCTGTTCGGCGTGCCATTCAGGGACTCCCAATCCGGGATGTGGGTCTTCCGGTCCCATCTTCTCGATCGCATGGACCTGCGGGCTGGCGGGATGGCGTTGTCCGAAGAGATCAAGATAGAGGCGTTCTGGCACCTGAGGGCGCGGTGCGCGGAGGTGCCGATCCGCTATGGGTACCGGCGCGGCGAGTCCAAGCTGCGAGTGTGGCGCGACGGCCTCGGCAACCTGGTGCACCTGGCGCGCCGCCGGCTCGGCTGACCGGGAGCCCGCCGCCGTGTCCGGGCTGCGGATCCTGATGCTGAGCGACTACTTCCCCCCCCATGCGGGCGGCGGCGTCGAACGCGTCGTTTCGGAGCTTTGCAGCGGTCTCGCCAGAAGGGGCCACCGCGTGGCCGTGCTGACGCTCAGGACGCGCCCGGCCCCGGTTCGCGAGACAGACGGGGACTTCACGGTCGTTCGCGTCCCCGCCCGAGACCTCACCGGCAGCCTGGGCTTCCAGTGCGCTTTCTCAGCTGGATTGCCGTTCGCGCTCCGCGGGGAAGTCCGGGCGTTCCGACCGGACATCGTCCACGCGCACAACCTGTTCTTCAGAACGTCGGAGGTGGCGGCCCTGCCGTGGCCCGGCCTTCGCGGCGCGCCTCTTGTCACCACGCTTCACCTGGGCAGGTTCGAGGGCGGCAGCTTCCTGCTCCGGGGGCTCGTGAGGGGCTACGAGGCAACATTCGGCAGGCTCATTATCAGGCGCAGCGCTCACATCATGGCCGTCTCGGAAGCCGTGGCGGCGCACGCACGCCGGGCCGGAGGTGGACGGGTTCCGGTGACCACGGTGCCCAACGGCGTCGACCTGGGGCGCTTTCGCCCGGGACCCTTCGGAAGGCCCAGCAGCTCGCAGACCGTCCTGTTCGTCGGCAGACTCGTGCAGAACAAGGGTCCGGATGTCCTCCTGCGATCCGCTCCGCGTGTCCTGTCCCGCCATCCGCGAGCCCGGTTCGACTTGGTGGGCGAGGGCCCGATGCGGCCGCGGCTCGAAGGGCTGGCCGAAACGCTGGGGATCGCAGATTCTGTTCGATTCCTCGGCCTGAGAGACGATGTGGATGAACGCATGCGCAGAGCGTCCGTCTTCGTCCGACCTTCGCACGTGGAGGGCATGCCGCTCACCGTGCTGGAGGCGATGGCCTGCGGGCTCCCGGTGGTCGCGACCCCGGTCGGGGGCACACCCGAGTTGATCCGCGATGGCGAAAACGGACACCTGGTGCCGGTGGACGACACGGACGCGCTCGCCGAGTCGGTGATGTCGGTGCTGGACAGCCCGCAACGGGCCCGGGAACTCGGCCGCCGGGCCCGCGCTACCGTTGAGGAGGGACACGGATGGGACGGCGTGGTGGAACGCACCGAGGCCGTATACGAACAGGTGCTTGCCCAATGAACGCTGATCGCGGGCGCCGGACCGAACGGGTGAGAGTGGGCGTTGTCGGACTCGGTTGGGTCGCGACGGCGCGCCACCTCCCCGTGCTGAAGCGCGACCGCCGCGTTGAGATCGCCGCTGTCGCCGATTCGCGGGCGGATATCGCCGCCGACGTAGCGCGACGCTTCCGCGTGCCGCGGCACTTCGAGCGGCTGGAGGATTTCATGGCCGAGCCGCTGGACGCGGTCGTCGTGTGCACGCCTCCCGATGCTCACGGGCCGATCGCCGAGGCCGCGCTTCAGGCGGGCCGGCACGTCCTGGTCGAGAAACCGATGGTGCTCTCGGCCGACGAGGGCAGGAATCTGGAATCGCTGGCGCACGACCGCAAGCTGGTGCTGTGCCCGGCGCACAATTTCCTCTTCGCCCGCTCGACCGTCCGAGCGCGCAGGCTGCTGGCATCCGGGGATGCAGGCGAGATCCGGTGGGCGATGGGAATTCAGACGAGCAGCCCGCGTCGGCGGCTGCCGGACTGGTTCGACCGGCTGCCCGGCGGGCTCTTCTTCGATGAGGCGCCGCATCTCCTGTACCTGATGCGGGATTTCCTGGGCGAGATCGAAGTCGAGCAGGCGTGGGACACCCCGATGGGGGGGGCGGATGGCGAGCCCACCCGGAGGATTGAGGCCCGACTGCGCGGGGAGCGCGGACCGGCGTACCTGACGTCGTGGTTCGGAGCGCCGATCTCCGAATGGTGCCTGCTGCTGTTCTGCACGCAGGCCATCCTTGCCATCGATCTGTTCCGCGATACGTTGATCTGCCTGCCGCCCGAAAGGGCCCACGATGCCCGGGACGTTGTCGCGTCGGCGGCCCGCGGGACGCTACAGCTGTGGAGAGGCATCGCCTCGACAGGGCTGCGGGTGCTTCGCGGGCGCCAGTTCTTCGGTGCAGACGAGTTCGACAGGCGGTTCGTCGAGAGCGTCGAAGGCATCGACACGCCTCCGGCCAGCCCGGGCGACGGCGTACGGGTCTTGCAGCTCATCGAGGAGATTTTCCTGCGCTGTTCCTAGGCCACCGGCCGCGCAAATCGGCGCGGTCGGGTTCCCGCGCGAGCGCGTGGGATGGCCCGCGTACGGAGCCGATCTGGCTACACGCACAACCCGCACTTACGCGACACTCTCCGGCAATGCAGGTTGGTACGCACACAGTTCGTCGCACCGTAGGAGGGGAAGAGCATTACTGAACCGAGGACACCCGCTCGGACACGCCCGCGGCCCAAGGGTATGGCGGAGCGTCGATTGGATTGGCCAGAGATCACCGGCGCCGGCCTCCTGCTCCTGCTTCTCTTCGCCGTCTGCGCCTACCGCCTGGTGGTGCTGACAGGCAACCCCGCGCCGCCAGGCTCGGACGGTGGGAACTGGCTGGCGTTCAGCTACGAGCTCTTGGGTGGCTCTGTGAAGGCCGCGGAGGCGGCGTATCCACCCGTGGTCCCGTTCGTCCTGTGGGTCGGTCGGGGGCTCCTGCCCGCCCTGACGGCGCTCAAGGCCGTCGGCATTCTCTCCGCAGCGTTCGCCGCCGTGCCCGCTTACCTGATCCTGCGCACGTCTCTCAGGCCCCGGCTCGCCGCGGGTGTTGCCGCGCTCCTGGCGGTCACGAGCTATGGAAGCGAGGTATTCGCCTGGGGCGGCTATCCGCAACATTTCGGGACGGCGTTCCTGCTCTTCGCCGTCTACTTCCTGCTCGCCGGCCTGAGGAGCGGGAGCACATGGCAGCTCCTGGCGGGAGGGATAGCGGCCGGTCTCACCGTCGGGACGCACCTGCTCGCGGCCGTCGAGCTGGCGATAGCCGCGGGCGTGATCCTGGGCCTCACCGCCCTCCGCGCCAGGGGGTCCGTCGAACGGTCCGACCTGAGACGGCTCATGCCCGGGCTGCTCGTCTCGCTCGGCGCACTCGCGGTCCTTCTCGCCGTGTCCGCCCCGGCCTACCAGCGGATGTTCAGCCTGCTCGCCGGCAACCCCGCCAACCCGCACGGCTTCGATCTGTTCGGCTCAGTCCCCGCCATCGGCTCGTGGCACGCGGATGACTACCTGTGGCTCGTGCTGGGCGTGGTTTCCGCGCCGGCCGCCCTGTGGCTCACGCTGTCGAGGCGGCGGACACTCGCGGCCGATGCCGCAGTCGCGATCCTCGCAGGGGCCGGGATCACACTGCTCGCCCAGTCGGAAATCCGCACGGTGCACCTGCTCCAGATCGGGGTACTCATCGCAGCGGGCGCGCTACTCGGGGCAACGGGCCTCCGCGACGGCGACGGCATGGTACGGCCGGGTCGCGTCGCCACGAGCGTTGTGCTGATCGGGCTGCTGCTGGGACTCGCCGTCACGGGAGTGCGGCATGTCCGGGTCTCAACGGACTGGTACCGGGTTGTCGACCCGCCCGCGCTGGCGGCCCTGGACTGGCTGCGCGAACGAGAAGAAGAGCGGCCCGTCGATGGGTACGTGCTGGCGGGCGAGACCGAGCGGGGCGGCCTGTACGGTTGGTGGGTGGAGGGGTATGCGGGTATCCCCGCGTACCTGGCCACAGACCCCCGCTGGCTCTCGTTCGAAGGTGAGAAGGAGCAGACTGCGGTCGCCAACCGGATGATGGCTGAGGATGCCGATCCCGACGAAGTCCGCCGCCTGGCGGAGGCTCACGACATCCGGTACGCGCTCATCGACACGACGGCCGCACCGCACGCGGTCGACACGCTTCTGGACGCCGGATTCGTCCAGGACATCGAGAACGGGCGCATGGTCGTACTGTCTGCTCCCCGTGAGGGAGACGCTGAATGAGGCGGCTGCCGGGCTCGGGATGGCGCGTTCTGGGTCTTCTGCTCGGAGTGGGCCTCGCCGCGGCGTTCTTCGCCGTCCTCGCGCTGGCAGGGGATATCCGGGACGCCGGCGCGCTGCTGCGGGACGTGCGATGGGGGCCGATAGCGTTGCTGCTGGCTCTCGGCATCCTCGATCACGGCATCCGGTATGCACGCTGGGAGCTGCTGCTCAAGCGCGTGGCCGGGGTGAAGTTCGGGCGCTCGTCGAATATCGCCCTGTACCTGCTCGGGTCTCTCCTGATCTTCACACCTGCGCGCGCAGGGGAAGTCAGCAAGTGCGCGTACGCGAGAGAGCTGTTCGGCATCCCCCTGGAGAGAAGCATCCCGGTCCTCGTGGCCGAGCGTGTGACAGATGTGGCGATTATGGCGCTCCTGGCGCTTGCGGGGTTGGCGATGCTGGGCAGGGCAGAAGGATTCTGGCAGGCGACACTCATCGCTCCGGCGCTCCTTGCAGCCGTCGCGATTTTGTTAGTGGCGGTCAATCGGTCGGCGAAACGCACGGGGGGTGAGGGCATCGTCGCCCGTCTCGCGCGCCTGGCCGTGCCTGCAGACGAAAGCCGCAGGGCGCTCCTTGCGCCCGGCGCGATCGCATCGAACGCCGGCCTTGGCCTGGCCGCGTGGCTGGTTGAGACCGCGATGTACCTCTCGGCGCTGGCGGCCGTCGGGCAGCCGCTGGACGGCCACCACGTCGCCGTCGGGCTCGCCATCTTCCCACTGGCGTCGCTCGCGGGTGCGGTGTCGCTATTGCCGGGTGGCCTCGGCGCGACGGAGGGCGGTCTGGCGACGCTCGGGGTGACGCTTGGCGGACTCGCGGCGGAAGTGTCCGCAGTGGCGGGCCTGCTTGCACGCGCCACCATCCTCGGCGTGGTCATCGTGAGCGGCCTTGTGGTCATGGCCCTTGTGGCTACTGTCGCCCGACCGGCGTGGACCGCGGCGCGGGCCGCACCGGCGACCGAGCCACCGCCGAATGGTGCCGGGTGAGCGGACAATGAGAATCCCTCGGTTCCACCTGGGCAGGCGCGGCGGTATTGCTGCCGCGATCGCCTGGGCGCTTGCGTGTGTGGTGATGATCTGGGCCGTGCTCACTCACGACGAGGTCACGAAGGCCCGCGCCCTTCTCGGGGACCTCGTGGACAACGCGGCGGGGGCCGGAGCACCGGGACTCAATCTGGGCGAGAGGCTCGACAGGCTGGCCGGTGGCCTTCAGCAGGCGAGGTCGTCAGTAGACAGGGTGCGGCGCTACACCGCGCCCCTCCGCGCTACGGGAAGTGCCTGGTCGTGGCTGCCGGCGTGGGGCGGCGATATCTCGCAGCTCAACGGGTTGCTTGAGTACGCCGGCGGATTGCTGGATGGGGCGGACGCGCTCGTGGCTTCCGCAAGGCGGGTGACTGAGGCGTCGGCTGTTGCCCCTGCCGCTGCTGCCTTTCGCGCCGCGGCGGCCGCGCTGGATGAAGAGGGCGAGGCCCTGGACGAGGCAAGAGACAAACTGGCCGACGCCGGACGCGTGCATGCAGACATCGACCGGGAATCGCTTTCGTCCGGGACGCGCTCAATCGTTCTGCAGGCCGAGGAATTGCGCGCCGACGCGCTGCTGGGTGCAGAAACCGCCACCCTCCTCGCCCCGCTTGCGAGCGCTGCGGGCACCCTGGCCACTTTCGGAGAGGACGACTCCGCCTCCCGTCCTGAGAGATGGATAGTCGACCTGGCCGAAATCCGGTCGGCCCTCTCGGACCTTGAGCAACGATGGCCGGAGTTCGCCACAACAGCGGAGCGGCTGGCTCCGAAGCTGGGTGTCGGCGCGGCGGACGCGGCGCGGCTGACGGGACACGCGGGTCAAGCGATCCGCGAACTGAACGCGCTTGCCGGGGCGGCGCAGGAAGCAGAATCGGTGCTCGCGACGGGCCTGCCCGCGGACGCGGAGAGTGCGGATGCCCTTGGCGTCAGTCTCCTCGGGATGCGGGCAGCGGCGGGCGGTGCCCGGGCAGCGTTCGAGGCCCTGGGTAGCGAAGGGCCGGCCTCCGGACTGTTCAACCTCGCCGCTGGCCCCCTGGAGACGCTGGGGACACTGGCCGGCTTCCTGCACGGGTTCCTCGGGTTCAGCGGTCCGAGGGTGCACCTGCTTCTTGGCCAGGACGACGAGGAACTGCGGCCCTCAGGCGGTTTCGTCGCTGCGCTGTGGGAGCTGCGGTTCGACGGGGGCGTCCTTGAGCAACACAGGTTCGTGGACAGCTACGCAGTAGACGAGCTACTGCCTCTGGACCAGTGGCAACCGGCTCCCGCCGGCTTCGCTCTCGGCCTTGGCTCGGCCGTAATGCCCTTCCGTGACCAGAACTGGTGGGCGGACTTCCCCCGGAGTGCCGGCGCGATGCGCGGCACGTACGAGGCGGGGAAAGGCGTTCGGCCGGACACGTTGGTCGCCTTCAACCAGGCGGCGCTGGAGGGATTCCTGCGCGCTACCGGCCCCCTGAGCCTGGACGGCCCACCGGGTACCCCAGACAGCGTGCATGCCACCGGATTGCGGCCTTTCCTGCGTGAGGGCGCGGCCACGCGCAACCCGGCGTCCGTCGGTGACGACAGCCGGTACGCCTCCTACCTGATCGGTCAGGCACTGATCGACGAGTTCACGGGGGGTAGCGAAGTCGAACCCCAACGCCTGGCCGCGTCCCTCCTGGACATGCTTGCGGCCGGCGATCTGCTGGTCGCTGCGGACGATCCGGACTCAGCCGGGTCCTTTGCGTCTGC
>CAYYFS010000042.1:0-3598 GCA_964471055.1 uncultured Dehalococcoidales bacterium | reverse complement strand
GCCGGGCGATGACACGGTCGCGGTTGCAGACGGCGCAGACGGCGGCCCGGGTGACGTGGTTGAGGTCTCCGGCCTGGCGACGATCCCCGCGGGCCAGACGCGCGAGTGGCGGTTCCGATACCGCCTGGAGCATGCCGCTCAATCCGATGATCGAGGACTGTGGCACTACTCGTGGCAGGCGAGCCGTCAGCCGGGGATGCAGGGAGCGGCCTACCACCTGGACATCATCCTGCCGCCGGGCGCATGCCTGGTCGGAGACGGCGGAGGGGCCGGCCCTCTGTCGATCGATCTACCGGAGAGGCGGGTCATGGAGGCCACCGTCGACTTCACGCTGGACGCTCGCGGCTGCGCGGAGTAGCCTCCATCGCGGATCACAGGCGGCGTGGCCGCCAGTCCCGGGTACGCCCCGGGGAGCACGAAAGGCGGGAAGATGCTAGTGCGATACCGCGCGGTGCGGGCCGGCTACCTGGTGTCCCTTGTCGCGTTATGGGCGCTGCTGATCGTCGGTTGCGCCTCAGAAGAGGAGCCGGCTCCGGCACCGACCGCGTCGGACGAGCCGGCCGCGGCCGTTGGGGGGGATGACGCCTCGGGCAAATCGCTGATCGCGAACGCCGGCCGTACGTACACGGTCGATGACCTCGTCGCAATCGGCTGGAAGAAGTCGGACCAGCTTTCGGCGGAGACCCTGCCCCAAGCTACCGAAGTCTGGTACGGGTTCTATCAACAGAAGGACATCGAAGTACGCGTGTACGCGTCCCACGAAGACGCAAAACAGTACGGCGCTGAACCTGCGCAGGCCACGATCGATGCCGACCCCGGCGCCAGAGGCGGTGACCACGGGCCGTGGACGCCCAGGATCGCGCGCTACGGCGCGTACGGGGTCGTCGGCAATATGGTGATCCTGTGTGAGCTGGAGATCAGCCCCTGCGAATCCATCGCAGAGGCACTGAAGTAGGGAGCGCGCGTGGAGGTGTTCCCGGTCCGGGCGGCTACCTCGGGTGGCCTGCCGTCCGCTCGACGAACACCTCGCCCGCCGGAGTGAGAGAAGCTCCCGGGTACGGGTCGTCGAACAGCGTGATCCCGGCGTAGTAGTCCGCGTTGCAGGTGGTGATGTTCCGGTACGAGATGTACAGGAACACTTTCTCCACGCCCAGCCGGTCCCCGTTCAGATCGAGCCAGTCGAACAGGTCGCGGAGGAAAGCCGTCACCTTCTCCGTCTGGTACTCGCCGGCGGGTCGCAGGCAGGGCGCGGCGAACCAGTCGATGTTGTCCCACCCCCAGTGGAGCCCGATCTCCGTTATCCAGATAGGGGTGCCGGCCAGCTCCGGAATGCTGTCCAGGTAGCTCCGGATACCTTCGATCTGGCTGGTGACCAGGTCCAGATCCACCATCGGCATCTGAAGCCAGTCGAGCGGGTAGACGTTGATCGCCCATGCGTCCACCGGCGGTTCGGTGCCGTATCGCTCCAGCCACGCTGTCCTGAACTCGGCCAGCCAATCCACCCCTTTCTGGTAGCCCCGGCATTGGGTGCAGGTGAACTCCCAGTTGAGTATCGACGGGCTGAGTATCTTCGCGGTGGGATCGGTTGCCCTGATCGCCGCGTACGCGTCGTGCAGTTCCTCGACCCAGTCGCGCGGGGTGTAGCCGCCCTGGCGGTTGGGCTCGTTCAGGATCATCCACGCGGCGCCCGGCTGATGGGCGGCGGCCTCTCTGATCGGTATGTCCCCCGGAACCGGGAGGCGCCCAACGAACATGAGCTTCCTGTGCCCCGGAGGAATGTTGTCCAGGCGGTAGTCGTTGGCCAGATACCACTCGGTGCCGAGCTCACCCAGGAACCAACCCAGATCGTCCCTGTTGTCGGTGTGGACGATAACCGCGTACTTCTCAGCGACCCGGCGTCGATCCACAGCGCTCGCGGTCGGCGCCGCCGGCCCCGACGTTGGTGTCTCGACCGGCTTCAGTGAGGGAGCGGCAGTCGGCGCGGGCGATGGTGCAACGACGGCAGTGGCAACGGCAGTGGCGACGGGCGCCACCGGGCCGCCGGGAATGGGCGTTGCGGCAGGTGTGGTCGGCGTCGCCGCGATCGGTTCAGTGTCCGCCGGAGTCAGGGTCGGCGTCGGAGCGTACGGCTCGGGCGACGGGAAAACCGGGGTCGCGGTCGGCAGGGCAGTCGGAGTTGCGCTGGTTGTGGGAGACACGCTCGGAACGGGGACAGGCGTCGCGGGCTCGGACGCGCTGCACCGGCATCCGGCAGCCACGGCAAAGACGGTCACGAGGACGGCCACAGTCACGATTGCCCGCAGGCTGCCGATCCGTGAGTCTTTCATACGCTCCTGTCTGCACGTGTGTCCGCGATTGCGCGCCGATCCCCCAGTGTAGGCGAACGGCTCGCGCTGATGGTGGGCGCGGTCCGACGATGAGAACCTCAGCGAGTCTATGAGTGCTATAGTCTTTCGAGGAGCGACTTTGAGTCGGCGGGGTTCTTGTGTGCCCGCTCCGCGGCTGTTCGCGGCGCTCCCGGTACCCGGTACCCGTCACTCGGGTGGAGGCCCGGCCAAACCGTGCACGAAACCCCGCTCGAGGCTGTCGCTCAGCTGCTCATCCTGCTCGCGATTGTGCTCGTTGCTGCCAAGGTGGGCGGCGAGCTTGTCGAACGGCTGTTCAGGCTTCCCCCGGTGCTTGGAGAGCTGCTCGCGGGCATCGCGATAGGCCCCTTCGCACTCGGCGGGATCACGGTCGGCGATTTCGGCCCCATCTTCGAAATACCGCACGATATCCACGTCGCCGAGACCGGTATGGCCATTGTCGAGGAGTCGCTGATCCCGGTCGACTACTCGCTGTTCTTCCTGGCCCAACTGGCCGCCGTGGTGCTGCTGTTCCAGGCCGGCCTCGAGACGAACAGGCAGCAGTTCATACGGTATGTACGGCCTGCGACCGCCGTCGCCGCCGGCGGCGTCATACTGCCGTTCGTCCTGGGTGTGGCCGGCACGGTGATCTTCGGTTTCGCCAGCTTCGCCAGCATCGACGAACTGATCCCCGCGCTCTTCGTCGGCGCCATCATGACCGCCACGTCCGTGGGGATAACCGCCCGCGTTCTCTCGGACATCGGGGAACTGGACACGCCCGAGGGAGTTACCGTGCTCGCCGGGGCCGTAGTGGACGACGTCCTCGGAATTCTGGTGCTGGCGATCGTTATCGGTATTGCGGACACCGGCAGCGTTTCTGCGGGCGATATTCTTGTCGTCGCGGCCAAGGCCATCGGCTTCTGGCTTGGCCTTACGGTGATCGGCAGCCTCCTTGCCGGGCGCATCTCCAGCGGCATCTTCAAGTTCCGCACGAGCGGCGCACTGATCGCGCTGGCGCTGGCCCTCGCGTTCCTGGCATCCGGCATAGCCGAGATCCACTTCGGCCTCGCGATGATCATCGGCGCGTACTCGCTCGGCCTTGCCCTGTCCAGCACCGAGTTGAAGCACCGGATAGAAGAGCCGATGCGGAACACCGCCCACTTCGTTGTGCCGGTCTTCTTTGTGGTCATCGGTATGCAGGTCGATTTCGGCGCCATGTTCGATTCGAGCGACGGCTCCCAACTGACCGTGAT
>CAYYFS010000041.1:12854-14680 GCA_964471055.1 uncultured Dehalococcoidales bacterium | reverse complement strand
CTGCTCGGAGCGGACCCTCTCGGGCGAGACCTGCTGAGCAGGATCATCCACGGTGCCCGGGTGTCGCTGCTGGTCGCGGCCGTGTCCATAGGCGCCGGAGTTGCTGTGGGAGTCACGGCCGGAATCGTGTCGGGGTACTACGGCGGGCTCCTCGACGAGTTCATCATGCGTCTGGCCGACGTCTCGCGCGCAGTGCCGTACATTCTGATCGCGCTCGTTGTCGCCATCGTTTTCGGCCAGAGCCTGGCGGCTATCCTCGGCATTCTCGCCTTCGCCACCTGGCCGGTCTTCGCGAGGCAGGTGCGCGCCGAAACGCTGATCCTGAAGGAGACAGACTACGTCAGCCTGGCGCGGATTGCCGGGGCTCCGACGATACGAATCATGTTCCGACACATCCTGCCGGGTGTGGTGAACACGGTCACTGTGGTCGCCACGCTACAGGTGGGAGCGCTCATCCTGACGGAAGCGATTCTCAGCTTCCTGGGCGCCGGCATACCGCCGCCGACTCCGGCCTGGGGTGTGATGGTCGCCGAAGGGAAAGACTATCTGACACTGGCCTGGTGGGTGTCCTTCTTCCCGGGTATGGCGATCTTCCTGACCGTCCTCGGATTGAACTTCATGGGCGACTGGCTGCGAGACTATCTCGACCCGAGGCTTCGCCAGCTGTAGACGCGATGATGCAGCTCGGTTGGTGCAGGCTGCCGGAAGACTAGACCGGCGGCTGGAGACCCAGGCCCCCGTCGATCACCACGAGTTGCCCCGTGACCATGGACGACGCGTCGGATGCCAGGTAGAGGACTGTGCCCGGCACGTCTTCAAACCGCAGTGCCCGGCCCAGCAAGAACGGCGCTGCAGGTCTCCCGGCCCCCGACGGCGTTGCCTCGGACCGCGGGATAGGACCGGGTCCGATCGCGTTGACGCGGATGCCGTGTGGCCCCAGCTCCAGGGCGAGCAGACGGGTCATATGAGCGATAGTAGCCTTGGCCATGCAGTACGCCGACGCGTTTCGGGCTGGTTGCACGCCAACCCGTGACGAGACGTTGACGATCGTCCCGGGTACTCCCCGTTCGATCATTTGCGAAGCAACGGCCTGAGACAGGAAGAACGTGCCGCGGACCATGACGTCGTGATGGTCGTCGAAAGGTCCGAGCTGATACTCCAGGAACGGCGTTATCACGTCATCGGTCTTGCCCGCGTTGTTGACCAGCACGTGAACCGGACCGAGCCCGTCGACGACCTCGGCCACCGCACCGGGAATCGCTTCCACGTCTCGAATATCGAGCGCGACGTAGCAACCGCGGCGGCCTCGCGATTCGACTTCCGAGACGGTTCTCATGGCTCCACCGGCCATGAGAGGCAGATCGACAACGGCGACGTCGGCCCCAGCCTCCGCCAGTCCGATGGCGATCTCTCGTCCCATATTCCGGGAACCGCCGGTTACCAGCGCGTTCTTGCCGTCGAGCCTGAATCGCCGCAGTATCCCGCCAGGCCCCTCGACGGGACGCGTTTCGGAATCGGTCATGCGTCTGGTCTGCCCCCCGTTGCTGCCCCGTCGACCGGCTTCACCGTTTCGGTCAGTCCAGCTCCACGGGCTCGCCCGAGGCAGCCGAGACGTAGCCGGCCATTATCACTTCCACGTGGTGCACCGCTGTCCGGGCATTCATGTCCGGCTCGATTCCCTGCTCGATGCAATCCACGAACCGGGTGATGTCGATCGTCTGCGAGCTGTCGTGCAGGGCTATCCACTGCGCTTTCCCTCGGGGTTGCACGTCCCGCATCGACGACGACCACATAGCCATGGGATCGAACGGATGCGTCACCGGCAG
>CAYYFS010000041.1:0-12754 GCA_964471055.1 uncultured Dehalococcoidales bacterium | reverse complement strand
AGCTCGCGCTTGGCCTCCACGAATGTGTACCGCTCGACAGTCGGTTTCTCTTTGCGGACCAGCCCCGCAGGGACCGTTCCGGGCGGCCCCTTGGCCATCAACATGTCCGCGTTCACCGCCAGCAGTTCTCCGACCGCGCCCCGCTCGACCGCCGCCTTTGCGGCCTGAGCCCAGGGCCAGTTGATCTGGCTAAACATCTGGCTGCGCACGCCGGCCTTCTCCACGGCGTCGGCGATGGCTACCGCGTCCTGAACGCTTCCTGCGAGCGGCTTGTCGAAGTAGACGTGTTTGCCGGCCTCTGCGCACATGGCACCGACGCGGCCCCGCCGCTCGATGTCCGCGCACATACTCACGATGTCCACATCGTCTCTGCGCAGCGCCGCTTCGAGATCATCGACGTAGGGAACGCCGAGCTCACTGGCCAGAAGCCTGTGCAGGCCGGCCCGGTAATCCGGAATCCCGCGCTCGTCCGCCACTGCCACCACCTCGCAGCGCGGATCCGCAGCGAAAGCTCGGCCATAGCCTTCCTGGTGGGTCCTGTTCCCGCCGATAAGGAGAACGCCGTACCTGACCATCTACGCACCTCCACCCATGGAACGGGGGATGTCGAAGTACAACGCCCCTCGCGAGCCGAGGACCATCAGATCACCGCCTCCTTCATCGCCTCCCGGCCCCGCACCAACGCTGATCAGAGCCAATTGCCCGCCCGGGAACCGCAGAGATGTGATTGTGTGACCGGCATCGGCGTTGCCGACCGAATAGCAGGCCGATGGTTCGGATCCGAACCACTCGGTGATCAGAGCCGTGAGTTTCGCCGTCCCTGCGGAGATCGCCTTGCCGCCCATGCCGGGCCGTAGCAGGCAACGGACCACGGCTGGAGTGCCAAGGCGTCCCTCTTCGATGACCCTGTTGACGGTCTTCTGTAGCGACTTCCAGTCCGACTCTGCCTGCTGTGTCAAGGCGCTCCTCCATCAACTGCTCGATCCCGCTGCAGGATCGACCTACAGTACCGCACAATCGCGGCGTTCAGGCGATGAGGCCTGGCCCGCGGGCGAAACGCTCCATGATGAGGGCCACGTGCTTCGTGCCCAGAAGGAAATCCTCAATGGAGACGTTTTCGTTTGGTGAGTGAACGTTGTGAGATGGGTGGCCGACGCCCGCGGTCGCGATCGGCATGCCCAGCAGGACGCCGAACTCGTACATCGGACCGGACCCGGCCATCGACGGCGACACCGCGGCGGGTTGCCCGTAGACCTCTGTTGCCGTGCTCGCCACCAGCTTCGCCCAGGGCGAATCGACCGGGGTCCGGGCCGGACTGACCGCCCCGATCATCTCGGTCTCCACGTCTGTGAACCCGTGGCGGTCGAGGTGTGCCCTCAGCTTGCCGAAGATGTCATCCGGGCGCATATCCGGCACGAGGCGGAAGTCCATCTTGGCCGTTGCCTCAGCAGGCAAGACAGTCTTCATGCCGGGTCCGGTATAGCCGCCGATCAGTCCGGCGATGTTGGCGGTCGGCTCCAGCAGGTGTCTTTGTCGGAGATCGACGCCTGTCAGACCTCCGATGAATGAATCGACTTCGAACGTCTCTTGCAGGTCGGCTGAATCGTCCGGGAGGCCGGCCACCGCTTCCTCTTCGGCTGAGGTCGGAGATCGCATCTCATCGTAGAAGCCCGGAATCTGGCAGCGGTCGTCGGGTCCTTTGATGGTGTTGAGAGCCTGGACAAGTCGCCAGGTGGCGCTGGGCAGGATCGTGGCGCTGGCCGAATGGGCATCGCGGGCCATTCTCCTTGCGGTGAACTGCACGCAGAGGACGCCCTTCAACCCCATTTCCACCAGGGGGGTGCCGTCTCCGGTGCGGCTCCCGGATTCCCATATGCACGCGTCTGCCTTGAACTCCTCACCCCGGTCCTCTATGAGCCCCGGCAGATTCTTGCTGCCGCTTTCTTCCTCCCCTTCCGCGAAGAACTTGACTGTGCATGGAAGCTCGCCCCTGACCTCTTTGAACGCCCGAATCGCGGCCAGGCGGGCCACGATGTTGCCCTTGTCGTCAGACGCGCCGCGTCCGTACAGACGGTCGCCGCGCCGTTCAGGTTCAAACGGGCCGGACTCCCAGAGCTCCAGAGGGTCGGGCGGCTGCACATCGTAGTGGGTGTAGAACAGGAGCGTCCTGTCCGTCGTGCCTTCCTGCACCCCGAACACCGAGGGCAGACCGTCATTCTGGACCGGCACGATCTCTGACCGGAACCCGGCATCCTGAAGAACCCGGCGCATCAACTCGGGTGCTTTGTCAAACCCGAGTCGGTGTGCGGACACACTCGGTTGCCTGACCAACTCGGCCAGGAGTTCCATGCTCTCGTCCGCGTGGGCTTCGATGTGACGGTATACGTCCTGCATGCGCGCCTGCCTCTGTCGTGTCGGGACGTGGGTCTCAGGGGCACAACCTGCGAGAGTTGCGGCGCACCCGCCCGGGCAGTGTACGGAACATCTCGCCGCCGTGAGGCCTGAGCGCACGGCGGTCCGGCTCGGGGACGCACAAACCAGTGGACAGAAAGCTCAGAGACGGGGGAACATGTCGGCCTGCATCTCGATGTCGAAAGCCCGGCCGGGACGGAGGATGTCATGCCTCGACGCGAACCCGACATTCTGATCGAGGATCTGGGTTTCCCGGAAGGGCCGCGCTGGCGCGATGACCGGCTCATGTTCTCGGACATGGTGATCCGAGAAGTCATGACGGTGGATGTTCAGGGGTCTATGGAGACGATCGTCGCCATGGAGGACATCCCCTCCGGTCTCGGCTGGCTTCTCAATGGCGAGTTGCTGGTCGTGTCGGAGATGGAAAGGAAGGTCCTGCGCCTGACATCGGGCGGTCTGGTCCCGCATGCCGACACCAGCGTGGCTTCACCCGACGTCATCAACGACATGGTGGTGGATCAACGCGGCCGTGCTTACGTGGGGGCCTGGGGCAGCGGCGTCGACGAATCGAGACAGCCTGGTGGCAGCAACCTGCCGGCGACCTCGGATCTCCTGATGATTACCCAGGAGGGCGACGTTCGCACCGTCGCGGACGGGATGGTCTCGCCAAACGGCCTGGCCATCACCGCGGACGGCGATCAGCTGATCGTTGCGGAGACCTTCGCCAACCGCCTGACGGTGTTCGCCATCGCGCCGGACGGATCCCTTTCGAACCGTCGGCTGTTCGCCGATCTCGGTGTTCCGCCGGACGGGATCTGTCTGGACGAAGAGAGATGTGTCTGGGTGGCAATTCCATACTTCGAGTACGGGAGCCCCGGTGGGTTCCTGCGGGTTGCAGACGGTGGAGAGGTCAGGGAACGGATCGAAGCGGACGGCTTCGGGGCGTACGCGTGCATGCTCGGCGGCCCGGAGAGGCGCCATCTGTTCCTGCTGGAGTCGGCGATACTCGGGGCTCCGAGGGGGCGCGGGGACGGCCGCATGCGCGTCGTCGAGGTAGACGTGGCCGGGGCCGGGTGGCCTTAAGCGCGGCTGAACGCCTGCGGCCCACCCGGTTGCGGATGCTACGGCCCGTCTGTCAGCGTGATGGCCCCCTTGGGGCACACGTAGTAGCAGGTGCGGCAGCCTTCACAGAGCTCTTCGTCAATATGCGCTGTGCCGTCCACCAGGCCTATCGCTTCATCGACGCATGCCTTGACGCAGATGTCGCACTCGCTGCAACGGGTCTCATCGACCACCGGCAACCATTGCGGGAGCTTCCCGCGATCCGCCGGTTCCATCAGTCTCAGGGTCCCTTTCAACTCGTCGATACGCGAGTAGCCCTTGCGGTCCATCCAGGAGTGCATTTCTCTTTCGACGCGCTCGGCCATGCCAACGCCTTCGAGGATCACCTGTGCGCAGATCTCTGCAGCATCGGCCCCGGCCATCAGGTATCCGATCACGTCGGTACCGTGCCGGATACCTCCCGATGCGACGATTGGCACGCTCACCGGCGCAGTATTGAAAGCGCCTTCGGCTCCGCCGTACAGGTACGCAATCGGCTGGTCGGCGTGACGCATCCGGTAGATCAATCCATTCATGATCGGCGCCGACCACGGGCCACCGATCCCCGGTCCGCGCCACGTCGGCGCCTTCTCATCCTCGAAGTCGATTGGGATCGAGATCCATCGAGTGACAGGGACCACGCCGTCTGCGCCCACAGCCTGCGCGTAAGCAGACATGGCAACCGTGTCGCAGCAATCAACCGGTATCTTTGCGAACACCGGAACGTCGGTGACTTCTTTGGTCGCCCGAATAGGCATCTCCAGGTAGGTCTCCGGATCCATCATGATGAAACGGCCCGGTTCGGTGGCAGGACTGGGCCCGGTGTGGAGTTGCATCGCATCCACACCGGCGTCCGCCATGGCCTTGGCTTCGGCCTTCCATACCTCTTCGGTCGAGAGGTTGCTGCCACACCAGCCGTTGCTGGCGATGATGCGGCAGTCATAGTCCTTCGCAGCCCGCGTCATCTTGTGCACTTCTTCGGCCCACTGCTCAAGGGTTGGCGCGGGAGCCGCACCGCCGTGGCCCGGCGGGATCCTGGGGTGCACGCGGATAGAAGGCGCGCCGGAGGACTGGAACGAGTAGAACGGACCCCTGTAGTTCGTACCGGAGCTGTACACGCGCCAGAACTCCCGGCTCGATTGGGGGGGCTGGTCCAGAGTCTGCACGTGCAGGCTGCGAACAACGACAGCACCGAATCCCGCTTTCATGCAGCTGAGCACGTTGTTGAAGTTCTTGGTGTTCGGACCCGCCCCCACCATCAGAGGGTTCTTGAACTCGAGGCCCGCCATCTTCAGACTGAGATCTGCCATGTGCCTGGCCTTTCTTCCTCGCGGCGGCGCGGACCCGCGGAGGCCGTTGACTGGGGTGCAGGAGCTTCGGACCTGATCTGACCTGGCACCGCAGTGTCCCAGAGTCGCCGAAGTTCAACAACCCTCAAGGAACGCCGGCAGTTGCTCGGACTGGTAGTCGAGCGCATCGCCGTCGCCGATGGCCCGGTCTGGATCGAAGCCGTCATCCCGCGCCGACCTCCCGGCGGCTACACGGGGGAATTGCGCGCACGCCATCCTGAACCTGTCGAAGCATGTCCTGAGCCTGACGAAGGGGATGCGCGGCCCGCGTCACGCCGTCCGCCGCAGTTGCCCGTCGGTCCTGGCAGGCATAACATGCCGCCCGTGGCATCAGAGCCGGACTTCCCCAGCAAGCACGCGGGTCGATGGCAGTAGACGATACCGGGTCATCGGCCCGCTCCGCGTCCCATGACCGCGCCGAATCGGCGGCCGATTCCGCGTCGGCCGGGACTGAGCGCCTTCCCGCATTGAAACCGTGGTCGGCGTTCGCCTACCGCGATTTCACCATGCTGTGGGCCGGCGGCGTGACCATGATGGTCGCGATGCAGATGCGCCTGTTCATCAGCGCGCAGTGGCTTTACGACACCACCGGCTCCGAAGCCCAGCTCGGCCTGCTCGGCGCCGTGCAGTTCCTCCAGATGCCTGTCGTCATCTACGGCGGCGCGCTCGCGGACTCCATGAACCGCAAGTGGCTGATGGCGATGACCCAGGTCGTCTCCCTGGTCTCCCTGGCGTTCATGACCGCCGCGGCTGCTACGGGTGCGCTCGTTCCCTGGCACATCTTCCTGGTTCAGGGCACCACCGGCATCGTGAACATGCTCGGGAATTCGGCGCGGCCGGCGATGATCTCCCGCGTCGTCCCCAGAACACACGTCACGCACGCGGTCACCACCAATACCGCCACGTTCCAGGTGGCCGGGATCTTCGCGCCGCTGCTCTTCGGGGTCGTCTACTCGGTTTTCGGCGTGACCGCGGCGTTCGCGGTCAGCACCGGCATAGCCGCGCTCAGCGTGGCCACACCCCTGCTCATCCGGGCATCGGGCGCGCCCGCCGGCGGAACTCGCAGAGTCACCATCCAGTCGCTGAAAGAAGGCCTGACCTTCGTCCGCACCCACCGGATACTGCCCGGTCTCTACCTGCTCGACATAGGCGTCACGATCTTCAGCTTCTACCGCTTCCTGTTCCCGATCTTCGCCGAGGGCCTGTACGGCATGGGAGCCGGCGCGGTCGGAGCGCTCGGGGCCGCCAACTCCGCGGGTGGCGTGGTCGGCAGCGTCGTCGTCCTGTCCACCGCCCAGATGGCCCGAAAGGGTCTACTGGTCCTGATCGCCACGCTGGCGTACGCGGTGCTCCTGTTCGCGTTCGGGCTAAACCACATCTTTTGGCTCGGCCTGATCATCGTCGCGATCCTCGGGGGGACCGATGCCGTCAGCATGACGATGCGCCAGACGATTGTGCAGCTCACGACCCCGGACAAGCTGCTGGGGAGAGCCAGCAGCGCGCACTCGTTCGCCGCCATGGGCGCCAACAACGCCGGCCAGATGGAGGTCGCCTTCATGGCCGGACTTGTCGGGGCGGGCCCCACCATGATCATCGGCGGAGCGGTATCGCTCGTCGTCGTTCTGCTTGTCTGGAAATTCGTGCCGGGAGTCAGCCGCTACCGGTACGAAGAAGGCGCCATCGGCTAGCGTCGGCTTGCGCGATTCGGCAGCCGACGCGACACTAACGGCGGCTGACCGAGGGCCGGGCGCGGGCGCGCGCGTACACGAGCCACCAGGAAGGCCGTCGCAGACGCGCGCGGACGTCGAACCCCCAGCCTCTGAGGCGCACCGGGCAACGGCAACCCGGAGGTTTCAGGGCGCGCGCATACCGGTCCTCAAGTGCGGCAACACCAGCCAGGAGGGCCTGCATGAGAGAGATTCGGTACGAGACCAGAATCGATGCGACCCCCGAGCGCGTATGGGAGGTCTTCACCGACTTCGAGAACTACCACACGTGGAACCCGTTCATCGTCAAGGCGTCCGGTGAACCACGGGTCGGCGAAACGATCCAGGTCACGATCAAGACCCCTACAGGTACCGAGGAGTACACGCCCAGGATCAAGAGCCTTGAACCAGGCAGCAGCCTGACCTGGGTCAGCGGGCCGGCCATCCCGGGCATGTTCGACCGGGAGATAGCGTTCAACATATGGGCGGAAGGCCCGCGCACGGTCTTCTCTCACACGGCCCGGCTGAAGGGGCTGTTCGTCGGGGTGAGAGGCGACACGATCGAGCAGCTTGAGATGGGCTACAGGACGATGAACTCCGCCCTCAAGGACCGCTGCGAGCAAAACCCGGCGTCCGGATAGTCACCGACGCAGCCCACGGGCGTACTGCCGGCTGCGGCTCCCGGCCGTTGTGGCGTCTTGCGCGCGTCAACATCTGTTTGAGCGCAACGCGACGGGCTGGCGCGGACAGGACACCCCAGGGCGCGAATCGGACGGCTCACCATCATGCACTACGGCTTTGACTCGCACCGTCACGATGCCCTGAACACAGCAGCGGAAGTCGCCCGGAGAAGAGAGCGCAGGCAGATGCGAGGGGTGAGGACCCTCCCCTCGTTCATCCTCGTCATCCTGTGCGTGCTCCTGGTCCCGTACTGGACCGGGCGGGCACTGTGGCGCCTCTATGGGAAGCTCCAGCCGAAGGCGCCCGATCTCACTCCTACGCCATCGCCCCGCTGAGCGGAGTTGCCGGACCCGGCCGCGACAGTCGGCCCGCATCGCACGCCGTCGCAGTCCACCGCGCTGTATCATCACGACCCGAATCCACGGCTACCCGCGGGAAGCCTTGGGGCAGGTCAGCCTGGCCGTTGTCGCCGCAGGGCTGGAGAAGCAGCGAAGAAAGACAGGGATCATGAAGCTGGCAGATCTGATCGTCACCGAGGCGAGAGGCCGCGGCATCCGCCACATGTTCGGCCTCCCGGGCAGCGGGTTCCCGCTGGACATGATCGAAAGCGGCAGAGCGGCAGGAGTCGAGTACGTCCACGTGGCGCATGAATCGACAGCGGCGATCGCGGCGGCCTACTACGGAGCAATGAAGGGGACGGCAGGCCTCTGCTCGGTTATCAAGGGTGTCGGGGCCGGGAATCTGGTCGGCGGCGTCATCAACACCTACTTTGAGCGTCTGCCCGCCGTATGTATTGCGGAGTCGCCCGCATCCACCCTGGGTAGAAGAGAGATGGTCCAGGTACTGGACCAGGAAAGCGCGTTCGAAGCGGCGGCGAAGTACCAGGTCGTCATGCGCCCGGAGACGGCCCCCGAATCGGTCCGGACGGCCGTGAGGGAAGCGATTGACGGACGCCCCGGTCCGACAGTCCTCAACGTGCCGGGTGATCTTGGCGAAGCCGATTCCGGAGAGCCGCTTCCTCTTCCGGAGCCGGCATCACCGGCGGCGCCGGACAGATCCCTGCTGGAGAAACTGCATGAAGCGGTCCAACGTGCCAGGAAGCCTGTGGTGCTTGCCGGGACCGACGTAGTACGACACGGGGCAGGCGCGGAACTGGTGCGGTTCGTCGAAAGCATCGCCGCGGCGGTGCTGGTGAACATGGATGCCCGCGGCGTGTTCCCGGAGTCGCACCCCAGGTGGGCCGGCGTGCTGGTGGGCGACTACAGGCCCGGCGCAACGGTCGAAAGCGAGATCGTGCGGCAGTCTGATCTGGTGGTGCTTGTCGGCGCGGACGCGATGATGACCCACGCTCCCTGGGGGTTCACCGTTCCCACCTGCGAACTGGTCGCGCGGGCGGAGTACCAGACGCTGTCGCCGGAGCCCCGGGTGCGGGTCGACGGCGACCTGAAGCAGTCGCTGGCCTTTCTCTCCGGTGCCTCGCAGCCCGGCTTTGACGAGAGCGAGATCGCCGGCACGGTCGAAGGGGTTGTGTCGCACTTCGCCCGTCCCCCGGAGGCCCGGCTGGCCGTGCACGACGTACTTGAGATATCCCGGCGTGTGTTGCCCGGTGACGGAATCCTAGTGACCGGGTCCGGCGCGTACATCCGCATCATGGAGCATCTGTGGCCCGTCGAACGGTACGGGACCTACATGGGCACATCGGGCGGCAGGACCATGGGGCTGATGATCCCCGGAGCCCTCGGTGCAGGGCTCGCGGCCCCGGACGTGCCGATGATGGGACTCGGAGCGGACGGGAGCCTCCTGATGCGTCTGGGAGAGCTCGAAGTCTTTGCACGGACGGGAGTGGCGATGCCGCTGGTCATTGTCAACGACCAGGCGCTCGGCACCATCAAGGCACGTCAGCGCTCACGTGGTCTGCCCGATTACGCGTTGTACGCGCATCCGGTCGACTTCGCCGCGGTCGCCTGCGCTTGCGGATTGCGGGGTGTCACGGTCGACTCGCCCGAGGGATTCGAAACAGAACTCAAGGCAGCGTTCGAGGCGAAAGTCGCGACACTGATCGACACTCGCGTGGACCCGGAACCCTACCGTGCGACGTTCGGGGCCTCCATCGGCGACCTGGGGTAGAACCGGGGGACGGAGCCGCCGGCCGGTCGCTGCAGCCGGCGCGCTCCTGCGCACCGTTGCGGTCCACCGCGCTGTATCATCGCGACCCAAACTCGGTGCCGACCGCGGACACGGTTGGCCTTGCAGAAACATGAAAGAGCGGGACCCGGATGGACCAGCCGGGCCCGGGCCAGGGTGGGCAGCACATGAACAGCCGAGAACGGTATCAGCGCACTCTCACGTTCCAGGGGCCGGACCGGTTCCCGATCATGCACTCCCATCTCCCCGGCGCCGTCCGGGTCCACGGCCGGGCGCTGGCGGACCTGTACGAGAAGTACCCGTCCGACGTCCTCGATGCACCAATCGTGACTGCCGACACAGCGCGCTCCGGCCAGGGCGGCAGCTTTGCCTTCCACGACCACCCGCGCGGGCTTGGCACCATCGACGAGGTCACCCACGACGAATGGGGCACCGGCTGGCACTGGAGCACGGCCGACTACATGGGACAGGCAGTCGAGTTCCCTCTCGAAGACTGGGCCGCCTTCGACGGCTACCGCCCGCCCGACCCCATGACCGGCGAAGAGGGTGTCGCCTATGTCGAGGACATGGTCCGGCGCGATGACCACCAGCGCTTCGTGTTCGTGGATGCCGGTGAGCTGTTCCAGCGGATGTGGTTCCTGAGGGGCTACGAGAACTCCCTCATCGACCTCATCGACAGGCCGCCCGAGTTGTTCGCGCTGCGGGACATGATCGTTGACTTCAATGTGAAGCGCATTGAACGCTGGCACGAAACGGGCGTGGTCGACGGGTTCGCCCACCGCGATGACTGGGGCACGCAGACCGCTCTGATGTCCAGCCCCGAAGCGTGGCGGGAAGTGTTCAAGCCGGCGTACAAACGGATAGCCGACGCCATTCACGAAGGCGGCGCGCTGGCAAGCTTCCACACCGACGGATTCACGTGGGACATCATCCCCGACCTGATCGAGATCGGATGGGACGAGCTCAACCCGCAAACCCACATCATGGACATCGAGGAGCTCGGCCGGCTCTACGGCGGCAAGGTCTGCTTCCGTTCGGACCTGGACCGCCAGTGGACGCTACCGCACGGCACGCCCGACGACGTCCGCGCCCTGATCCGCCGCCAGCACAGCGCCTTCAACCGTCCCGAAGGCGGCTACGTCGGCTGGGGTCTCGCCAACTCGGACGTACCTCTCGCCAATCTGGAGGCCATGCTCGAGATCTACTACAGCCTCGGCAAGTCATCCTGAGCCCGTCCTGAGCTTGTCGAAGGGCTTGTCCTGAGCCTGCGGTGCCCTGAGCCCGTCGAAGGGTCGAAGGACCTGTCGGCGGGTGGAGACCACTCTATTGCGGGCAGACTCTCTGCCGCATCTAGTAGTATGATGCGTCGGTTTCCGTAGCCCGGCCGCCTCCGGCGCGCCCCTCGGGCTGCATTGCTCGCATCCAGACCTGAAAGGACCAACCGCACATGCCCTCTGTACCTGACTTCGTAACCAGGCGAGAAGCCAAGCGCGCACCCGGCAAGCACCGGAGCTGGCAAACGACCGAAGGCGCATACCGCGCCGCCGCACGCTCGCAGATGCGCGCCATGGGCCTCACCGACGAAGACATCCGCGCCCCGTTCGTCGGCATCGCCTCCACGCACAGCGAAGTCACCCCGTGCAACGCGCACATCGCCCCCCTCGTTGAAGAGGTCAAAGAGGGTGTGCGGGCTGCAGACGGCACGCCCTTCGCGTTCGGCACCATCGTTGTGTCCGACGGAATCGCGATGGGAACCGAGGGCATGAGAGGCTCCCTCGTCTCCCGCGAAGTCATCGCTGACTCCATCGAGAACGTCATCTTCGCCGAGAGCTTCGACGGCGTCGTCACAGTCGCCGGCTGCGACAAGAGCCAGCCCGGCTCCATGATGGCCATAGCCCGCCTGAACGTCCCCGCTGTCTACATCTACGGCGGCTCCGCCATGCCCGGCGAGCACAAGGGACAGTCCACCAGCATCCAGACGGCCTTTGAAGCCGCGGGCCGCTACCAGGTCGGCGACATCGACGAGGAAGAGCTCTACACGATCGAAAGCACCTGCTTCCCCGGCCACGGTGCGTGCGGCGGCATGTTCACCGCGAACACCGTCGCCTCGTGCGGAGAGGCCCTCGGCCTGAGCCTTCCCGGTGCCGCGTCCGAGCCCGCTCTCGACCCGCGCAAGGCGGCTTCCAGCCGCCGCGCAGGCGAGGCCGTCATGCACTTGTTGCGGGAGAACATCCGCCCATCCGACGTCCTCACGCGCAAGGCGTTCGAGAATGCTGTCACGTTGGTGCTGGCCATGGGCGGATCCACCAACACTGCCCTCCACCTCCCGGCCATCGCGCACGAGGCGGGCATCAAACTCACGCTCAAGGACATACACGACATCTCGATGCGCACGCCCCTGCTGGGCGACATGACACCGGGCGGCAAGTACCTGATGTTCCACCTGGACCAGGTCGGCGGGGTGCCGCTCGTCATGAAGCGGTTGGACAGGCTCGGACTGATTCACCGCGACTGCATTACGGTGACCGGAAAGACCATCGGCGAAAACCTGGATAAGTTCGTTGACGACGGCTCTGACACCACCGTCGTGGCCCCGATCGACAAGCCGCTCTCCGAGACCGGCGGTCTTGTCACCCTGTTCGGGAACCTGGCGCCGGAGGGCTCCGTCCTGAAGGTGGCTGGACACGAGTTCGGAACCCGCTACTCCGGCCCTGCAAAGGTGTTCGACCAGGAAGAGCAGGCCCAGCAGGCCCTCGAGCGCCGGGAGCTGAAGCCCGGCGACTTCGTCGTCATCCGCTACGAGGGCCCGAAGGGCGGCCCCGGCATGAGAGAGATGCTCTCCGTCACGTCGGCCGCGGTCGGCCAGGGACTGGGTGACAAGCTGTTCATGATGACCGACGGCCGCTTCTCAGGCGCCACGCACGGGAACATGATCGGCCACGTCGGCCCCGAGGCCGCTGTCGGCGGCCCGATCGCCGCCGTTGAGGACGGCGACATCATCGAGGTCGACTTCGACAAGTTCACGTTGACGCTGCGCGTGCCCGACGAGGAGATCAAGCGCCGCCTGGCGAACTGGAAGCCTCCCGTCCCGAAGTACCCGCGAGGCGTCCTCGGCAAATACGCGAAGCTCGTACAGCCCGCCTGCACCGGCGCTGTGACCCACTAGCGCGCTTCGTTCACCGAATCGCGAGGAGGCCGGGCGGAGTGCTCGGCCTCTTCGCGCAAACATCGCCACGAGCACCCTGAGCGTGCCCTGACTGCTACCCAGAGCGTGACAAGGGACGCGCGGCGGAACCCCCCTCCCTCGCAGGAAGAAAGTCTGAGTGAGGGCGTGACCGCCAGCTCAGGCGTGCCGAACAG
>CAYYFS010000040.1:0-14739 GCA_964471055.1 uncultured Dehalococcoidales bacterium | reverse complement strand
TGTGCGGGAATGACGGTGGTCTGACGCGCACGGAGTTCGGGCTACAGGGCCCGCTCCCGGACGACTGAGGGTATGTCGACCCGGCCGAGCGCCCGAAGGCCGGGCCACTGCGAAAGCAGCGCGACCGCCATGATGGCGGCAGCCGACAGGACGAACGTCAGCGGCTTCATGTGCAGGTCGAAGCTGAACACATCTGTCGAGTAGGACGCCATGAACACGTAGGCCACTGCATAGCCGATCGCCAGTCCGGGCAGCACGCCCAGCGCGCTCAGGATCAGGTTTTCGTATGTAATGAGCCTGGACAGCGTCCGGCGGTCGACTCCCGCCGCCATGAGCGTCGCCATCTCCACCGTGCGCTCGGCGATGTTGACGGACATCGTGTTGAAGATCAGGGCGAATGCCATCACCCCGCCAAAGGCGAGCATGATGCCCACGAACGCGTAGAACAGGCCGAGAAACGACCGGAACATGTCGTACAGGGCGCGCGAGTCCACGAAGGCCGCAATCTCAGGGAGTTCGGTGAGCCTGCTGCGGAGCGCTCCGCGGTCGATCCCGGGCTCGTACGTCAGCAGCGCGGCTGCAGCGGTTGTGCCTTCGAATCCCGCGTTCGATGCCAGCGCGTCCAGATGAGGTAGCGCAACGTACGCGCTGGTCCCGAGCGGTTCGTCGACGAAACCCGCGATCCGTTCGGTCACCGTCATGTCGGGCTGCGAGAAGATGAGCGCGATCTCGTCGCCCGCCTCGACGCCGAGGAGCCCAGACACGGCTTCGCCCACAAGGACGCCTTCCGAGGGCAGCGCGACAGGAGCTCCGGACAGGCTGCGGAACCCGTGCATCTCAGTACCGGGTGTAAAGCCCACGAGTCTGGTGGCGTACGACTCATCCCCGCTCTGCATCAGCACGCGCAGATCGGCCGCCGGCTCCGCAGACGCGACGCCATCGACCGCCCGAAGCCTGTCGAGCGCGTCAGGTCCGGCTTCCGACCACAGGTACACCTGGGCGTCCTCGCGCTGGATCTCGCCAAACTGCCGCTCCAGTAGCTCCGTAATCGTGTCGATCATGCCCCAGGAGACGAGGATCAGGACGAGGGCCAGGATAATCCCCAGCATGGTGTAGACGGCTCGACGCCGATTGCGCTCGATCCCACGAAGGACGAGCTTCCACCGGCCGGGTAGCCGGCGAAGCGGCGGAAGTAGGCGTTCAAGCACCGAGGCTCCGCCCGTCGCCCCCGGCGTGATCGCGTTCATCGCGTCCACGGGCACCAGGCGTGACGCGGAGAACGCCGGTGCCGCGGCGGCGAGCGCACCCACGGCCAGCCCGAAGAGGATGCCCGCCACCGGAGTCTCCCAGTGGACCGGGTTCACCGTGATCGGCACGGAGATGGCCGAAGTGTAGAGCCCGGTTATGGCCTGGGCAAGGAACACGCCGCCTATCGCCCCCGGTATCGCCCCGCCCAGACCGACGACGACCCCGTAGGTGAGATAGTGACGAAGGACCGTCCGTCTGCGGAAGCCGCTGGCCATGAGCGTGCCGATGAGCGGGCGCTGGGCCGCGATCAGGCGAGTCAGCAAGATGTACGTCGCCATGCCGGCTCCGGCGAGGAACAGCACCGGGAACATGATCGCCATCTCCCCGAAGCCGTCCACGTCCGTGTGCAGCAGTTCGTTCGACACCTGCTCTTCCTGCGTGAATACCTCGCGTGCGCCGCGCTCTCTGGCGATGGCGGCCACAGCGTCGCGTGCGCCCTCTTCCGGGATGGCGAAAGCGGCACTGTTGCGGGACACGTCGCCGGTGATGGCCGCGGCGAGATCGTGGGATACGAAGACCACGCCGAAGTCGTCAGGCAGCGGGAATGGGTCCTGGCGGCTGCGAACCGGCCATACGTACTCGGCCGACGACACGACGCCGGCCACCGTGACGGCCCTCCAGCCATCGGGGCCAAGTATCTCGAAGCCGTCCCCGGGCGCCAACCCGAAATGGTCGGCCATATGCAGCTCGACCAGGGCCGCTTCCGGCTGTTCCGGACCCAGGTAGCCGCCGTCGAGCACCATGAGCCCGTTCACCGCGGGCTGGCTGCCCGGTGGCACGCTCACGATCCGGCCGAGCATCTTGTGCGACCCGTTGATGCGCACGGGCACATCCCGCTCGATCCGTGTCTCTATCGCTGCCACGCCGTCCACGGCCGCGGCGGCTTCGGCCACTTCCGGCGCGACGTATCCGTTCACCGTAAGGTCGGCGAAGTTCAGGCGGTTGTATAGCTCCGTATAGGACGCCTTCAGATTCAGGAACGCGTCGTAGGAGGCGCCGAAGATGGCCACTCCCACGGCCACGGTCAGCGCAACCGCAAGGAACTGTGCCTTGCTGCGCATCATGTCCCGGCGGAGCTTGCGGGTCAGGATGCTCACCACTCGACCTCGTCTGCCTCTATCGGATGCTCGTTTCGGTCGTCGGAAACGATCTCACCGGAGCGCATGCGGAGAACCCGGTCGCCCATGCCCGCAATGGCGGCGTTGTGAGTGACGGCAATGAGGCTGACACCGTCCTGCCGGTTGATTTCTCGCAGCACGGCCAGGATGCGACGGCCCGTCTCTATGTCCAGAGCGCCGGTCGGCTCGTCGCACAGCAGTAATTCGGGCCGTTTGGCCAGTGCCCGCGCTATTGCGACCCGTTGCTGCTCGCCACCGGAGAGAGCGCTCGGGAACCGCCCGAGCTGGTCGGCGAGGCCCACTCGCCGGAGCGCCTCGATCGACTCCTCTTCCTTCCTGCCCGTCAGTTCAGCGATCAGGGCGACGTTCTCGAGCGCGGTGAGTGTGGGGATGAGGTTGAAGAACTGGAACACGAAGCCGACGCGTTCCCGACGGTATGTGACCCGGCGGTCCAGGCCCATCCGACCGATGTCCTCTCCGGCGACGACCACCCGGCCGGACGTCGGCGAGTCGATGCCGCCGATGAGGTTGAGCAGCGTCGTCTTGCCAGAGCCGCTAGGACCCAGCACGACCACGAACTCCCCGCCAGTTATCTTCAGATTCGCGTCCTTCAGCGCGTCCACGGCCGTCGGTCCATCCCCGTACCGGCGGCCGACGTTTTCGAGACTCACCAGGGTCCGGCCATCACCGCTATCAACCGCCGTCATGCTGTCTTGCCCCCGTTCTCGAGCGAATCGTGCGTCGCGGGGTGGCCGCCCGAACCGTGCGTAAGTCCGTTCACCGCCTGCGCTATTCGGTCAAGGTCGAGGTCCCGGTCGATCAGGCGGTACAGGAAGAGGCCGTCCATCAGCACCGTGAGGACTATCGAGAGTGCCTCCACGTCCGTGTCTGGGTGCACCTCCCCGCGGTCGATGCTCTTCCGAATCAATCCTGCAACAGCATCCAGATACGGTTGCATCACTTCGAGGCAGGCTTCCTGAAGGCGAGCATCCCGCGTTGCCTGGAGCATCGTCTCGAGCAGGACTCCCGCAACGGGCGACGCCTCGTCCCCTGGCTGGAGAGACTTGATCGCCCCGGCCAGCGCGCCGTGAAGCGAATCCGCCTCTTCAATGGCACCAAGCGCCGCTTCGTACTCGCTCCGCGCAGCAGCCATTGCTGCCTCGACCAGCAGGGTTTCCTTGGAACCGAAGTAGTAGTTGGGCAGAGCGTTGTTCACGCCCGCCCGCTCCGCCACAAGGCGCACGGTCACCCCGCCCCACCCGAATTCACCGATAAGCGAGGCGGCGGCACCGAGTATCTTCTCTCTGGTCTCCCTGCCTGCCGCAGATGCCGCTTCCTGCATTTCGCCAGACTCATCCCGATTCAAGAAGGCGCACTCATCTATTAATCGGCCGTTTCAATCATACGCTTAAGCACATCCGGCGACAAACCGTTGATTGTCGGGGCGTGTTCCCCGTCCCCCCGTGTTGTTGCTGGGACACACCGCCTCGTCGGGGGACGATAGGAGTAACCCACAGGTTCCGCACGTGGGGTTACTCACGACAGTGCGAGTACCCGACCTCTGCAATAGGAGGAGGTAGATGAACCGGCAGCCCGAGCACCTGTGCCGACAGGGGCGGTTGCCGTTTGGGGCCGGCGCGCGTGACGCGCGCGGGGTCGTAAGTGAGGGAAGCAGCCGCATGGACCTGCGGCCGCCGATACTCTGGGACAGAATGCGTGGGGCGTTCGCTTCGCTCTTGCGCGAATCGCGCCTCGTTCCCGAGCAGTCTGAGGCCGTCGGAGAGCCAGACCGGCGAACGCGCCTGACTCGTGCTTTCGCCTCTGCGCTGCGGGGTAGTCGGCCCATACCCGTCATCGCGGTGCTTCTTGGCGTGTTCCTCGGCCTGCATTTCCTGGTTCGATCTCTGATCCCTGTAGCCGGTGGGATGACCGCGGCGCTCTCGGTCCTCCCCGTCGCAGTCATCGTGTGGCTCTTCGGCGTGCGTTGGGGCGCGGTCGCTATTGTGGTGTGCCTCTCGATCAACACGCTCATTCTGAACGCCGCCGGCTATTCGGGCTGGTCTGCGTTCACTGAGCCCAGAGGCGCCTTTAGCACCATCCTGCTGGTGCTGATTGCCGCGGGGATCATATGGGTCAAGGGCCTGTACGACCGGAACCGGCGGGTGCTACAGGAGCACAGGCGAACGGCGAAGCAGCGCGACCGACTGTTGCAGGAAGCGACGGAACGAACCCGGGAGCTGAGCTGCCTGTACGGGGTCGTTCACTCCATCCAGAAAGGCGGCACTGTCGGTGAGGTGTTCCGCCGTGTGGTGACGCTGATGCCGCCGGGCTGGCGCTATCCCGACGCGGCAAGGGCAAGGATTCTGTTCGACGGCGTCGAGTACGTGTCGGAGCCCTTCGACGAGACGGAGTGGAGGGTATCCCGAGAGATCATCGTTGAGGGAGAGACCCGCGGCATAGTCGAGGTCAGCTACACGGAGGACTGGCCGGGTGCAGGTGAGCGCGCTGGCCCGTTCAACCTCGAGGAGATGCTCTTGCTGGAGAGCATCTCGAGGTCGCTGGCAGACATGGTTCACCGCAAGGAGTCAGAGGACGCGGTTCAGCGCGAGACGCAGGCGCGGGCCGTGCTCGCCGAGATCGGACTAGTCGCCAGTTCGTCACTCGAAATCGGCGAAGTGTACTCGGAACTGGCGGAACACACCAGATTGCTTGTGCCGTTCGATCGAATGGTGATTACGTCCATCGACCGCGAGCGCGGCGCGATGACCAACGTCTTCGTGACGGGCACGAAGGTGCCGGGGTGGGGTGCCGGCACCACCGACCCGATGCGGGAGGGCGAAGACGGTCAGCTGCCGTGGGTGGCGGACATACGAGACCGGCAGCCCATCATCCGAGATGAGAATGAGACGAGAGAGCTCGCGAAACGGTGGCCGGCCGAGGCGGCCTCGCTAGAGGCCGGTCTTCGTTCTTCGCTCATAGTCCCGGTCGTCTGGCAAGAGCAAGTGATCGGCACGCTGAACTTCCGCTGCAGAACCGGGGAAGCCTGTTCTGACCGAGTGGTGGAGCTCGCCGAGCGGATCGCGGCCCAGATCTCCGGCGCCATCGCCAACTCAAGGCTCCATGAGCAGGTTCTCAGAGAGGCCAGAGAACGCGAAGTCCTCGCGGAGATCGGCCGCATCATCAGCTCGTCGCTTCGAATCGATGACGTGTACGAGGAGTTCGCGAGTCAGGTCCAGTTCCTGTTTCCAGTTGACCTTCTCGCGGTATACGTACTGGATCAGCCAAGCGGCTCTCTGGTCGCCCAGCATGTGGCCGGCGGCGAATCGGCAAGGGTTCCGAAGGGCTCCAGGCTGTTGATGGGTGACCTCAGCATCGAGTATCTCTTCCCCGGTAGAACCGGGGTGATCTTTGACGAAAGCGCTGTTTCCTCGCTGGCTCGGCGGATGGGTGCCCCGGCAGAGCAGATCCACGCCGGGTTCCGCTCCATACTGGCCGTGCCCCTGGTCTCCAGGGACAAGGCGATCGGGGTCCTGTGCCTTCGCTCCATGCAGTACGGCGCGTACGGGGAACAGAACCTAGCGCTTGCAGAGCGGATCGGCGCGCAGATCGCCGGTGCCATGTCCAATGCACGGCTTCACGCCGAGGTCCAGCGCCAGGCAGCGGAACGAGAAATGCTCGCCCAGATCGGGCGGATCATCAGTTCGACGCTGGACATCGACGCGGTGTACAAGCGGTTCGCGGATGAGGTCCGCAGACTCTTGCCGTTCGACATGATCAGCATCACAACCACGGACTTCGAGCGCGGCACGGCCACACACGCCTTTGCCGAGGGCGATCTGGCAATCGGGAGGGCGGTAGGCGACCCAATCCCACTCACAGAGACGCTGACGGACGCGGTGGCGAGGGAGAGAACAGGCCGCGTTCTGAGCGACATCGCGGAGCCTCTCACGGAGCAATTCCCGAGCCTGGCACCGCTGGTCGCCGCCGGTGCACGCTCGATACTGTCCGTCCCCCTGGTGTCCAAGGGCCAGACGATCGGCACCCTGCAACTGACGTCCAGGGAGCAGGAGGCCTACCGGGATGAAAACCTGGCCCTGGCGGAGCGTATCGCCGCCCAGATCGCAGGGGGGATCGCAAACGCGCGAATGCACGCGGCGACCCTCGAGGCAGAACAGGCGCTCCGGGTAAGCGAATCCAGGTATCGCGGCCTCGTGGAAACCTCTCACGACCTCATCTATCACATCGATGTCGAAGGACGATACACGTACCTGAACCCGGCCTGGGAGACGGTGCTTGGCTACAGGGTTGAGGAGATGCTCGGCCGCGGAGTGTGGGAGTTCCAGACGCCAGAAGTCGCCGGTCTGACAGCGGAAAGGTTCAGGAGGGATTCCGGATTCAACTGGCTAACTGCCGACGGGTTCGAAATGCCCCACCAGACCAGGAGGGGCGACACTGTGTTCCTGGTCCACAAGCTGGACGAAGTGCTCGGTGCGGACGGTCAGCGCGCGGGAATCCAGGGCACGGCGCATGACGTCACGGAGGAAAGGCGCGCCCTCGCGGAGCTCAGGGCGCGGGGCGCCGCGCTTGAGGCGGCCGCCGACGCAATGGTGATCACGGACCGGAGCGGCACGATCGAGTATGTGAACGAAGCCTTCATCGCGCTAACGGGCTACTCCAAAGAGGAGGCTGTCGGCCAGAACCCGCGGATCCTGAAGTCCAGCTGGCAGGATGAGGCCTACTACCGAGGCATGTGGGACACGATCCTCGCCGGGAACGTGTGGGAAGGCAGGTTGGTCAACCGCCGCAAGGATGGCTTGGAGTATCCCGAGGAGATGAGCATCACGCCTGTCCTCGGGGCAGACGGGGCGATAGCGCGCTTCATCGCCGTCAAGCGTGACATCTCCGAGCGCATACGAGCGGAAGAAGACCGCGCCCTCCGCCTGAGGCTGGATGCCGAGAACCGGGAACTGCAACGGGTGGCAGAGGTCAAGAGCCAGTTCCTCTCGACCGTGTCCCACGAGCTCAGGACTCCTCTCACCAGCATCATCGCGTTCACGGACATCGTCGGGCGCAACCGGGAGAGGAATCTCGATCCCAGACAGCTTGCGCAGCTGGACGTGATTCGTCGAAATGGCCGGCGGTTGAACGAGCTCATCAAGGACCTTCTGGATGTGTCCCGGGTGGACGGAGGCACTCTGAAACTGGAGCAGACCGAATTCGACGCGCATCGGCTCTTCGACGAGGTTCTGAGCAACTTCGCCCCGATTCTCGAAGAGAGGGTGCAGGTGTTGGAGACCTCGGTCCCCGACGGCGAGCTCTGGATGCACGCCGATCAGAACCGACTGGCCCAGGTGGCGTCCAATCTGCTGTCAAACGCGTCCAAATACTCGCCCGAAGGGTCGCGGATCGACCTGGCGGCTCACACGGAGGGCGGCAGGTTGCATCTGGAGGTCCGCGATGGTGGCATCGGAATCGCGGATGAAGACATGCCCAGGCTGTTCACGCCGTTCTTCCGCGCGGACAACGAGCAGACGCGATCCGTCTCCGGCACGGGCCTCGGGTTGGTGATCACCAAGGCGATCGTCGAGGAGCACGGAGGAGAGATATCCGTCGATAGTGAATTCGGGGCGGGGACGACAGTCCGCGTCTCAATCCCGGGCCTCCTCGACCGGAAGGCAGCATAGCCCGGGCTTGAGGGCGGAGCCTGCTCGGCCCGTCCTCGCGGGTCTCTGCCCGAATAGACGGACCGCCTACGCGTGTATCGCCTCGCCGTCGACCGCGAGGCCCGCCTCTTTCAACGCCTCCGATAGCGTGGGGTGGGCATGCGTCAGGGCGCCCAGTTCCGCGTTCGTCCCCTCCAGCAGTTTGAGCATGCCTATTTCGGCCACGAGTTCGGTCACGTCCGGACCGATCATGTGCGCGCCGACGATCTCGCCCGTGCCGCTATTCGTCACAAGCTTCACCATGCCCTCGTACTCACCAATGGCCACGGCCTTGCCGTTTCCGCGGAACGGGAACTTGCCTACGGTGATATCGATGCCGTGCTCACGGGCCTGCTTCTCGGTAAGCCCGATGCTGGCCACCTGGGGTTGGCAGTACGTGCAACGAGGCTGATCAGAGTACACGATCGGCGACGGTTCCATGCCGGCCATGGATTCGGCCGCCGCCACACCCTGAGCAAAGGCCACGTGCGCAAGGAGCATCTTCCCGGTCACGTCTCCGGCCGCGTACACGTTCGGGATGTTCGTTCGCATCTTCTCGTCGACCACGATGAAATCGCGCTCCGTACTGACGCCGATGTTCTCCAGCCCGATACCGTCGGTGTTCGGCTGGACTCCCACGCCCAGCATTACCTTGTCACACTCGAACTCACCCGCCACGCCAGCTGCCTCGTACTTCACGACAACGCGTCCGTTGCGGTCTTCCGTGCCCGCTACCAGCGCGTTTGTCACGCATGCGATGCCCTGGTTCTTGAACGCCCACTCTAGCTCCGCGCAGATATCTTCGTCTTCGTTTGGCACGATATGCGGCAGCATCTCAAAGAGGGTCACTTCGACGCCGTACGCGTTGAAGTAGTAGGCGAACTCCGCACCGATAGCTCCGGCCCCGACGATCGCCAGTGCGCCGGGCGCCTCCCGCAGCTCGAGCGCCTGGCGGCTGGTGATAATGCGCTCTCGATCGATCTCCAGACCGGGCAGGCTGCGCGACCGCGCCCCCGTGGCGATGACGATGTTCTTCGCCATCAGGTCCGGCCCGTCCTCAACGGCAACGGCGTTCGGGCCAGTCAGGACGCCCTTCCCGCGAAACAGCTCGATCTCGTTTTTGCGAAACAGGAAGCTCACGCCCTGAGTGAGGGTGGCAGATACCTTGCGACTGCGGTCCACCGCCTTGCCGATGTCGGCGCTGAAGCCCTCGAACGAGAATCCCCACTCATCCGCGCGCTTCACCTGGTTCAGAAGTTCGGCGTTCTTCAGAAGAGATTTGCTCGGCACGCATCCCCAGTTGAGGCAGACTCCGCCCAGGCCCGCTATTCCGGTGCCGTCATCCTTCTCGACCACGGCCGTCTTGAGGCCCAACTGGGCAGCGCGGATGGCCGCGTGGTATCCACCCGGGCCCGCGCCTATGACCACAAGGTCGAAGCTGGTCTCCTGCATGGGGATTCGCTCCTTGCCGAGGCTGTGTGACCAAGAGTGAGGCGAGAGAAGCCTCCGGCGGCTGTGATTATACGTGTGCACAACCTGAAGACCGGCTGGCCGAGCGGTATACTCGCGGCGGCCCGGACAGCACCAGCGTTCGGGCCTTCGCAATAGCTGAAGGGGCGTCGAACGTGAGAGAAGCTCAGATCCCGGCGGCGGATGATGCAAGGGGTCTCCACTTCGCTGCGGTGGAGCACCTGTTCGTCGGCATGAACAACACCGCGGAACTCGCGGAGGCGGGCGGCCCGCTTGTTCTGACCGGGAGCGATGGCATCTACATAGAGGACATCGAAGGTAAGCGGTACATCGACGGCATCTCGGGGATGTACTTCCGCAATGTGGGCCACGGGCGCGAGGAAATCGCCCGCGCGGTCTACGAACAGTTGCGACAGGTGAGCATGCAGGTGTACGCTGGAAGCACACCTTCGACTATCCGGCTCGCGTCGAAGCTGGCCCAGCTCGCTCCGGGCGACCTGAGCCGCACCTTCTTCTCCGGTGGTGGGTCAGAGGCCAACGAGTCGTCCATCAAGATGGCCCAGGCGTACCACGTCCGTCGCGGCGACAGGGGCAAGTACAAGGCCATCAGCCGGCGAGGCTCCTACCACGGGGCCACCTACGGCACCATGTGGCTGGGCGAGCACCCGGGCTTCCCCCGCACTGACTACCAACCCGTGCCGTCCAGCGCGGTTCATGCACCCAATCCGAACCCGTATCGCTGCGAACTGGGCGGCCGGACGCCGGAAGAGTGTGCCGAGAAGTGTGCTAACGCGATCGAAGAGCTAATCCTGTTCCACAACCCGGACTCTGTGTCCGCGGTCATCGGCGAGCCGGTTTCGCAGCCGCTCGGAGGCATCGTCCCCGGCCCGGGCTACTGGCAGCGTGTGCGTGAGATATGCGACAGGTACGGGGTACTGCTGATCTTCGACGAGATCATCACCGGCTTCGGCAGGCTTGGAACCTGGTTCGGTGCCGACTTCGTCGGCGTGACGCCCGACCTGATGTCAATCGCAAAGGGCATCACAAGCGGCTACTTCCCTCTGGGCGGAACCATCGCCACAAAGGATGTGGCTGACCATTTCACCGGCGGCCCCGAGGCGACGTTCAAACACATGTACACCTACTCGGGCCATCCAGCCGCCACGGCTGCGGCGCTCAAGAACCTGGAGATCGTGGAGCGCGAGGATCTGATCAACAACGCGCGCGAGCGCGGCGTCCAGCTCGCCGGGCGACTGAAGGACATGAAGGAACGTCACCGCATCATCGGCGACGTACGCGGCGTGGGACTGCTTCAGGGAATCGAATTCGTGGCCGATAGCGAAAGCAAAGAGCACTTCCCGCCTTCAGCCAACCTCAATGGCCGTCTGACAGAAAAGCTGATCGAGCGGGGGGTATGGATCCGGGTCCCGGCCTACATACTCCCGATCGCCCCGCCGATGATCATCACTGCGGATCAGATGGATGACCTGTGCGCGTTGATAGACGAGTCCATCGGAGCCGTGGAACAGGACATCGGGGTTACGTAGGGCAGCCTTGCCGGCCACCGGCTCTTCTAGACAGCGGACACGGCCCCTAGCACGCGACCCACGCGCCTTTCGACCTCTCCGTCCCTCCAGGGCTTGATGATGCAGTCCGACGCCCCGAGGGTCCGGGCCTTCCAGCTGTCCTCGGATGAGGACTTGGCAGTGATCATCACGACGGGGATGTCCCGCGTACGCGCGTCCGCCTTCAGGGTTGTCAACACCTCGAAACCGTCGACCTTGGGCATGACGATGTCGAGGAGGACCAGGTCCGGGTGCCTGACCAGAACTGAATCGAGGCCCTCCGCGGCATCCGCCGCGACGAACACCTCGTAGCCAGCGTCCTCCAGTATCACCGCCATGGCCAGACGCACGTCTTCGTCATCTTCAACGATGAGTATGCGTGACATCGGCCGGTGCTCTACGAGGTTCCCGCCGAATCTGCGCGGGGACAGGACTGTCTGGGATCGGTCCAAGGGGTGCCCCCTGCCGGCAGACACCGGCTTGTCCGGGGCTCGGCCACCAAACATCTCTTTGCCCGATTCGGGAGTCCCTGTCGCCCTGTCCGCCGAGGGGAGAGGGCCGGTTGATGCTCACCTGAGACATGCGGTCTGCTCACCATCGGGTTCCGACGCGAAACCTGATAGTGACGGGACCAGGACCAGTAGATTCGGGCGCGGCTGTACGCGCACGTGATGCGTCTAGCAGCGTCCATACACGAATGCTAGTCCCCGAAACCCCAAACTCCCATCAGGAACAACCCGTGCCGGAGTAAGGAGGTTTCCTAACCGCCGTCGGGAAAAACCCCTGCGACGAATCTTGGCGTGATAGGCATTGTCCTAGCCATGGTTGGGGGTTCACCCAATCCGCCAGTTTCAGACGGCAAGGGGAGGTCCGAAATGTCGGACAAGAATCTACCGGGCAGTGACGTCCAAGTCCTGTCCCGCGCGGTTGAGGCGGCTCCGCTCGCCCCGGAGATGCAGGAGTTCATCGACTCGCTCGAGCTCGACACGCACGAGCGGGCAGCCGTGTCGGAGATGATCGAGGGACTCCGGTTCCGCGGCACGGGCCTGAAGGCGCTGCCGAAGAACCCACCGCAGATCGTCGCCTGGGGTTGGGGGTAGTGACTGCCGTCGACACGAACACGCCCATCACCTCGTCCGGCATGCCAGACACGGGCAAAGCCATCGCGAAACAGATTGACAGTCTCATAGCGCTGGCCCTACTCCCGCCAGCTCTTAGCCGAGCGGTCCGCGCGCAGTTCGAGGAAGGCGGGCGAAAGCGTCAGGGTCCCTGGACACTGTTCGGGCTCCTGGTCCTGTATGCGTTCGAGTCGGCGGGCGGCTGCGCGCCGGAACACGCAGCGTCGGCTGCGGCGGCGGTTGAGTTCGCCGCCGCGGCCGGTTCAGTCCTCGACGATCTGCAGGATCTCGATCCGGTGGCAGAGATCGACAGCGACAGGCCGGGAGCGGGAGCCGAGCTGATCGCGCTCCTCATGACGCTTTCGCAACGAGCGATGGCGTCGCTCGAACACGGGCCGATCCCACCCGGACGCGTCCTCGCTGCACACGGGATCCTCTCCAGGTTCGAGTTGAGAGGGCTTGCAGGACAGCACAACTCCATCGACCAGAGCGGGCGGACGGACGTCACGCTGGAGGAATCTGCCACTGCCAGCTGCGCCAAGTCCGGGTCGTTCGGCAGGATGGCGGCCGAGATCGGTGCTCCGCTCGCCACCGACGACGGCGAGTGCATCGCACGCCACGGCAGGTTCGGGTGGCATGTGGCCGTGGTGGATCAGATGCAGAACGACGTCGCCGGCGTATGGCCAGACGGACAACCGAGCAGCGATATCGCGCTGGGCCGAGTCACCCCGCCCGTCGCCTTCGCGCTACAGGTACCGGAAGGAGCCAGCAAGGCGGCAGACGAGGTCAAGTCGGCCTTCGCTGATACCGGTTCGCCTCCGGACGAGGCGCGGATCAGAGAGGCACTCTTCCGTTCAGGTGGTGTCCATTACGCGTGGATACTGGCGGCCGTTCATATGTCCCGGGCGAGGCGCATCGCCGAAGAAGAGGTGCGGCGGAGTCGGTGCTCGCGGCTGGCGGATCTGCTTCGCGTCTAGCTCACCGACCCGCTAGACTGCGGTGCCAGGATCGTATCCGCTTGACGGAACCCGGAGATTGCCGTGAGCGCTGGACGGGCCTTCGTTGCACTCTGGCTGCTGCTCGCCGCTACCTATGTGCTCGCTCTGGTAATAGCCACGATCGGCTGGGTAGGCGGAGTCCGAGCTGGTGTCCGGATCGAACTCGCGGACTATCCCCCCCTCGTGACTCGCGTCGATTCGGCAGGGCCCGCCTGGGAGGCGGGCGTA
This sequence comes from uncultured Dehalococcoidales bacterium, assembly GCA_964471055.1. Lineage (GTDB taxonomy): Bacteria > Chloroflexota > Dehalococcoidia > Lucifugimonadales > Lucifugimonadaceae > CAYYFS01. The sequence goes on along the minus strand of CAYYFS010000040.1, from coordinate 1,232 downwards.
CGTGCGGGCGACCACCTCGCATTGGTCGATGGTATTCCGGTGTCCGCCCGCACGTGGTCGGAAACGGGTGACGTGGCAGCCTCGATGACGTTTCTCAAGGCATCCGGCCAGGAGGTAGCGGTCCTGCTGGACCAGGAGAGCGTCCCGGGCCTTGCCAGCGTGATCGGGTTCCAGATTACCGGCGGTATGTACGCGCTGGTGGGCTTCTTCGTCTTTACTCGTTCGCGCCATTCCGCGCAAGTCGCTACGTTCTCCGTGTTCACCATGGTGGCCGCGATTGCGATCGCGGCGGCACCGGGAGCGACCGCCGGTCACCCATGGTCCCGCATAGTCCAATCAACCGCCCTCCACTGGCTCCCTGTGGTCTTTGTGATTTTCATCGCCGCACTCGGCTCCGGCGTGAAACCGGCGCCCGATCGTGGATTCCCTCGCTGGATACTCCTGATGCCCGCCGGCGCCCTCTTGCTGGATGCAGCGGGCGCAGTAGAATTCTCGATCGCCGCCCAGATCGCGGAGGCCACATCGGCAGCCGACTACGTGTTCCTCGCTACAGGTCTGCTACTCGGGCTCGGCATGCTCCTGAATAGCTATGCTCGGACAGAGTCCCCCGTGCTCAGAGAACAAACACGCGTGATCGCGATCGGTACTGCCATTGCGATCCTCCCGGTGGTGCTGCTAAGTGCCATACCGCAGGGGGCAGGCATAGGATTCATCGTGGATCCGGAGATTACGGTGATGGCCACCGTGATCATCCCCCTCGCGTTCGCGTACGCGATCCTGCGGCACGAGCTGATGGGGATCCGGCGCCTGGTGCACCGTGGTGTGTCGTACGCGATGATCTCGGTCCTCGTGCTGGCGCTCTACGTGGCGGCCCTTGTGACGATCCGCGCGACGGGCGGCGGCGAGGTGGGCACCGGTTCGCCCCTCACCGTCACGTTGCTTGTGGCCCTCCTGGCCGGGGTACCGTTCCTTCCCAGAGTGCGTGAACTGGCGTTTGCCACTGTGAACCGCGTGCTCTATCGGGACTTCGTCGATCACAGAGACGTGGTCCGCCGCGTCAGTCGGCAGGCCGTCGAGACCACGACTGTCCAGGGGCTGATGTCTTCCGTCCTCTCTACGATTTCCGATGCGCTTGGCCTATCGTTCGCCACCTATGCGGAACGCGATGACGACGGGCTTCGCTCCGTGGCTACCCTCGGGGAATCCGACCAGGAGTTCGCCAGACTACTCCG
>CAYYFS010000039.1:10172-14844 GCA_964471055.1 uncultured Dehalococcoidales bacterium | reverse complement strand
CCATGCGGGCGTTGTCCGCGACCGGGCCCGGAGCTCCTCCGCCATTTCGATGCTCTGCGCGACGGTCTCGGGAGTGAAGCTCAGCGCGCTCGTGAAGGTGGTTGCCCATCCCGCCTTGTCGTCGAGATACCGTCTTGCTATCTGCGATTGCTCATCGACGACCACCCCGCTGCGAGGTTCGACCGAGTACATGATCCGTGCGTCCCCGGATCGCAGCGGCTGCGAGTGAGAATCATTCCATACCGTGAGTCCCTCGGCATCGATGACATAGGAATACAGTTCCAGCCCGTCTACCGTTTTCGAACCTTCGTATCTCGCAGGCAACGCCAGCATCATGTCTTCGATCCAGATGGCGTACTCTGCGTCTCGTTTCACCCCAGGTGGGAAAGTGAAGTACCCGACCCGCAGTTCGTCGGCCACCATGAACCGAGCCCTGTGGCCCACGTAGGTGTGGGTTTCCATATCAACGGCGAACTCGACCACCGCTTCGAGAGGCGCCAGAGGCAATTCGCCTGCGAGTGTGGTGCTCTTCTTTGTTTCCCTGATAGTGACTCTGCGGCCGTCGATTCCGATGACCTGTTGTGAACGGGATACGGTGACCGGGTACTCCACCAACCGGCTCGTGTCGTCCTCAAGTATCCCGTACCTGCCGTTCAGGACGACATCGCGCCCGTAGTCGTCCGGTAGCCACTCCACGTTCGGGGAGTGCACGGCCAGAATGGCCGTTCCCGCTGCGACGGCACACAATCCTGTCAGGAGTGCCGTTACGGCCAGGACGCGCATATCAGATCGCACCCGTGTCTGTGGAGAGGGGACAACAAGTCGAGCGCAGCCGGTGCAGCAGGACGGTCAGTTGCCTAGTCGAGCTGCCGCAACCGCGGATCGAACCGGTCTCGCATCCAGTCGCCCAGGAAGTTGCAGGCCATCACGACCAGCAGGATCGCCACGCCCGGGAAGAAGGATATCCACCACGCGTCGTTGATGTAATGCCTGCCGTCGTTCACGCAGACGCCCCAGGATGGGGTGGGGGGGGCAATGCCGGCGCCGAGGAAGCTCAGGATGGACTCGACCATGATGAGCTGTCCAACCCTCAGCGTCGCGATTACCACCATGGTGTTGACCACACCCGGGAAGATGTGCCGGACAAGGACACGCCAGCCGGACGCCCCGACCACGTGTGACATGGCCACGTAGTCAAGCGTCTTCAGAGACAGGACCTCTGCCCTGATATTCCTGACGAACGGCACCCAGGCAAACAGCGCAAGGAGCGTTACCAGAATGGGGAAGCTCTGTCCAAAGACTATGACCACCACCATCGCCACAAGAATGAACGGAATGGATAGCCAGACGTCCACCATGCGCATTATGAACTCGTCGACGACACCGCCCACGTAGCCTGCGACAAGGCCGGAGGCCGTGCCGATGATCAGGCCGCTTGCCATAGAGACGGACACGACAATGAGCGAAATGCGCGCGCCGTGGATGAGCCTGCTCAACACATCCCTGCCCAGGTGGTCGGAGCCGAGGACGTACTTGCCGGTCGAGCCCGCCAACCACATGGGTTCGTCATTCCGGTCCGCCAGCGAGGGCAATATGGGATTGTACGGGGCAATCATGGGGGCGAAGATGCCCGTGACAATGAGCACCGTGAGGATGACTACCGATACGACGGGCCAGCGCCGGAGGAAGCCGAGGGAACCGCGGAAGAAACGCACCGCAGCCGGTCGCTGCCGCTCAGCAACCTCATCGACCATGATCGCGCGTTCAGCCATATCGTCGCTCACTCATAGCGGATTCTCGGGTCGATCACGGCATAGGCCATGTCCGCCACGAGATTCATGAACAGGTAGATCAACGCGAACAAGAGCACGACGCCCGTCATGGTGGGGAAGTCGTTCGTCATTACCGCGTCGACAGCCAGCTTCCCCATACCGGGCCACGTGAACACCGTTTCGACCACGACGGTGCCGTGGATGAAGCCGGCGAAGACCAGCGCCGACATGGTCAATGGAGGGATGAGGGCGTTCCTGAAGGCGTGCTTCCATATCACCCCCTGACCGCTCACCCCCTTGGCTCTGGCGAGTTTGATGAACTCCGAGTCCAGTATCTCCAGCATGGACGAGCGCGTGAGACGGAGGTATCCCGAAGCCGCCTGCCAGGCAAGCACCGTCGCGGGCATCAGGAATGCCTTTACGTTGTTGATGGAAGGGCCTTCACCCATTGTCCCCGTGGGGAGCCAGCCGAGCCTCACGGCGAAGAAGAGAATGGCCATGATGCCCACCCAGAAGGGTGGCGCCGCCTGTCCCAGGGCGGCAAAGCCGCGCCCCAACAGGTCAAGCAGGCCTCCGCGCCTTACGGCCGACAGCACACCCAGGGGGATGCCCACAATGGTCGCCAGGAGCCACGCGGCCAGCCCGAGCTGGAACGTGTTGAACATCCTCTCCGCGATGAGCTGGGCCACGGGCGTTCTGCCGTGGAGGGATTGCCCCAGGTCGCCCTGCACGACCCCACCGAGCCACACGAAGTACTGGACTATCAGGGGCCTGTTCAGCCCCATTCGCTCTCCCATCTCGTCCCACGCCTCCGGACTCATTCCGTAGCCCTCGAGGGCATAGAGATACCTGGGATCGCCGACCAGGCGGGAGAGGACGAACACTATGAGCGTCGCTCCGATGAGGGCGACGATGGTTGCGATGAACCGCCTTGCGAAGTAACGGCTCATTCACGCGACCTTTCTTTGTTGACAGTGTGAGTCACGGGTGAGCGGTCCCCCTGCAATGGACAGGGGGACCGCTCTCTCGTCGTTCGTCCTAGGCGGTACGCAGCCTACTTGAGGACGATGTACTCGAAGTTGTGCATCGAGTTCATCGCGCCGTTGCTAATCGCGTGGAACTGCCAGGCTGCGATTATCGCAGGGTTGATCAGGACGTAGCCCGGGCTAGTCATGATGCCCGTGCACAACTCCGCATCAATGCTCTGCTCGATGAAGTCGACGTTCGCATCTATCCGAACCTGGGCGTCCGGGTCCTGCGCAGTGATCACGTAGTTGTCCGCAGCGAACGGGATCTCCATCCCGACGCCGTACCCACCGTCACTCCATGAGCTCATGGTGAAGCCCCGGGCGGAACCCATCGGGTTGTTCAGGCTGGCTCCGTCGCCGCACGACATGTAAGGCGTCGTGCTCGAGCGGTCCACCAGGCTCGGCCTGTGGATGACGTATGCCGTCCTCTCCAGGCTCACGTTGATGCCCATCTCCGCCTGCCACAGGCCGGCGAGCGCCTCCATGATCTCGGCGCCCAGCGTGTTGGTCGAGTCGACCCAGACCTCCAGGTCGAACCCGTCAGGGTAGCCGGCGTCGATCAGGAGTTGCTTGGCCGCGGGCACGTCGTAGGGGATCTCCCAGCCATCCGGCCACGTGCCCTGCTTGAACAGGGGGGTATCGTTCCCCGGCTGGTACGCGAAGTACGCCGGTGCTCCGAGGCCTTCCTGCAGGCTGACGTTCAGACCTTCCCTGTCGATCGCGCGGGAAAGAGCCTGACGCACCTTCTTGGAGTTCTGCATGGATGGGGTGTTCTCGTCGTACGTGGTGCCGCTCTCAAACGGGTTCCCCACCCAGGGCAGGCTCGTGTCACGGTTCCTCTCCAGCACGTCGCCGGTGCGGGCGCTGGTGTATTCCCAGTAGTTACCGCTCCAGCCGAGACTGATTATCGACTCGTAGACGGTCCCCTGGGCTTTCACGAAACCGTAGTCCTCGATGAGCGAAGGCCAATCCTTCATCGAAGCGCGACCCGCGGCGATGAAGCCGGTCTGCATCATGGCCAGCTGAGACGACGGCTCGCGGACCTCCAGGACCTTCACGGTCTTCACGCTGGCAGTCCTGCGCCAGTGATTCGGGACCGCCTCCATCAGGACGTAATCGTTTGCCTTCCACTCGAGCACCTTGTACGGGCCGGTGCCGATGATGACGTCGCGCATTCCCTCGGCGCCGTACTTATCGAAGACGGCCTTCGAGTTGATGCCGATCGACTCTTCAAAATCGCTGAAGCGGAAGCGGAGCCACCTGGCATCGAAGACGCTGAAGTGGACGCGAGCGGTGTCCGCGTCGATCACCTCCACGTTCTCGACCATCGCGGCAAGCTCGCCACCCTGCCCGCTGATGCTGTCCGGGTTGGTGGCCCTGTTCGCTGCATTGATCGTGAACGCGATGTCCTCAGCCGATACGTCGCCCCAGCCATCGTGGAACGGGACTCCCTTCCGGATGGTGAAGTCCACGTATTCCAGACTGGGGTCCAGAGTCCAGCTCTCGGCCAGAGTCGGAACGAGCGGCATGGTTCCGGACTTGTCGTCGATGTCCACCTTCACCATGGTTTCCAGCACGCTCAACTGCACGCTGTCCTCAGTACAGTTCGAGGTGCAGGTACCGGGGTATCCCGACGGCGCCTCCATGATGGTGACCGCCACGGTCACGGACCCGGCCGGCCCTGTGGGCGCCTCCACGGCAGGAGCGGTGGTGGGCGTAGCTACGACGATCTTCTCTTTCTCTTTCTCGACGACGACCGTCTCGACGACCTTCTCGCCAGGGACCACTACTTCCTTCTCGACGATGACCGTCTCGACGACCTGGACCTTCTCGCCGGCAACGATCTTCTCGACGACGACCGTCTCGACGACC
>CAYYFS010000039.1:8028-10072 GCA_964471055.1 uncultured Dehalococcoidales bacterium | reverse complement strand
TCATGTCAACACTAGCGGGTAGGTAGGAAACGGGGCCAGGCGACCGTTGCCGGCGATCATCGCAGGATTACAGGGCATTTGCCCGCGAAAACACGCCAAGCCAGACGCACCGCATGTGGAGTACGCCTACATGCCTCGCTCGCGGGAGCGCGCTCTCTACGATCGGCGCTCGACGGGGATGCCAGTCGGCCGGCGCCGCTCTGCGTCTCCCGACGCGCGCCCGCGGAGGCCCTATGGGCGTTCCGGCAGGTAGGACGCGAGCAGGTTCTCTGTCTGCTCCGCGCGAATTCCGGTTCGCTCGACCAGCAGGTCATAGACCCGTCTGAGGGGGGCCATCAGCCCGGCGATGTCCGCAATCGCGTCGGCCCTCATTCCGAGCGACTCGGGCCCCTCGGCCAGAGCGACAAGCACGAACCCCAACCGCTTCACCCCGACGATGACCTCGAACCAGTCCAGGTGGGCCGCGTGAGCACCGCGCAGCCTCTCGTACTCCTCAAGCACGAAATCGCGCCACTCCGCGTTCTGCTGGGTGCCCACGACGACCAGCGTCCACGCCAGATCGAAACGGGCATCGGACGTTTCCGCCTGGGTCCAGTCGATCACAACCGCTGAGCCGTCGTCTCGCAGAAGTAGATTGGACGGGTGGTAGTCCCAATGGATCGGTGACGGCTCGCGGCAGGGGACCTGATCCCTTCGTGCCTCGCACCACTCGACATAGGCGTGCAGGCCGCATTCGGGGAGAGGCGCTAGAAGTGAACGGCACCTGGCCAGTTCGCGGTCCGCGAAGGCGAAGGGGGCCGCAGCATCGCGGCCGGGTGTGCCGTGTGCGAACCGTCGCCACTCGAGCGCGTGCAGCCGCGCGAACAGCCCGGTAAACATGCGCAGCAGGTCCCAGGGCTCCTCTTCGTCCGAGCCTCTCAGCACCTGCCACAGGACCCGGCCTTCGATCGCCTCCATGATGACGAACGGCCGGCCCAGCGGTGAGCTGTCTTGTTCGAGCGCCAGGACTTCCGGCACCGGGTATCCGATCCCATGCAGCCGCGTCATGGCATGGAATTCCTGACTTGATCCCGTGAGCCCGATGTCGCCCCCGAGGTACATGCGCAGGATCAGCTCGTCGCCCCGTCGCTCGCACCGGGCGCCGTGTTCCAGGTGGAACGAGTAGACATCGCACTCCCAGCCGGAGGTTATGTCGACCAGGTTTCGAACCTGGATATCCCGCTTTGCCGGAAAGGCGCGTTCGCAGTAGCGCTGCAGTCTGGCCTGCAACTCATCCATCACGGCTTCCGCTTCCCGCGACGCCTCCCGCGGACACCCGGCTGGCCCGAGCGCCCAGCATGCGCAACACGTTCTCCGTCGTGCGCTCCTCCACTTCGGTCACCGTGATGTCGCGCAACTCCGCCAGCTTCGCCGCCACGAGCGGGACGTCCCTCGGCTCCGTCCACTTCTCCCGCCTGCGTTTGAACGGCTGCGGGAAGGAGTCCGTTTCCAGGACTATCCGGTCGATCGGTACGGTCCGCGCCGCGTCCTGCAGGTCCGGCAACCGTAGCAGCGGCTTCGCAAACGAGATGTAGAAACCCAGATCCAGGTAACGTTCTGCCAAATCAGGGTCACCCTGGAAGTAGTGGGCCGCGCCCCCGGCGTCGCCGGCACGCTCGTCTGCGAGCACCCGCAACACGTCCTCCGTCGCCCCGCGGTCGTGGAACACGACGGGCAGTCTGTGTTCGCGGGCGAGGGCGATCTGCGCGCGGAAGGCGCGCTCCTGAATGCCCGCGTCGGGAGCGCCTTTCGCGCGATCGAGGCCTGTCTCACTCATGACCACAACGCGGACGTCCTCCGCCAGCGTGGAGAGAATGTCCAGGTCCTCGCTCAAGAGTTCGCCGGCCAGGTCCATCGGGTGCACGCCCACGCCCGCGTAGACCTCCGGGAACTGCCCTGCCAGTTCCACGCACCGCCGCGACGAGGCGACCGTCGTTCCCGCCGCGAACACGGTTCCGACGCCAGCCGCGCTCGCTCGCGCCAGGACGCCGGGGAGCTCATCCGG
>CAYYFS010000039.1:0-7928 GCA_964471055.1 uncultured Dehalococcoidales bacterium | reverse complement strand
AGGGCCGATGATACACTCCCGCCGCGCCCGGCCCGGCCGCCCGGAGCCGGCGCCACACACGCTCGGGGAGGTGCCGGATGCAGGACACGCGCATAGCGATGGTCCAGATGAACTCCAGGGTCGGCGACGCCGACCGCAACATAGCCCACATGGACGGTTTCCTGGAGCAGGCGGCGGCCCAGGACGTCGATATCGTGTGCTTCCCGGAACTGTCCGTGAGCGGCTACAACGCCGGCGACACCGCGAACCCGGTCCCCGAGCCGGTACCGGGCCCATCAACTGAGAAGCTGGAAGCCCTCGGCCGAAATCATGGTCTCTGGTTCCTTGCAGGGATACTGGAGCGGTCCACCGGCGGCGTGGTCTACAACAAGCAGGTGGTCATCGGTCCCGACGGCATGGTCGGCGCGTTTCGCAAGATGCACGTGCCGACCACCGAGATAGGCACCTGGAGCGAAGGCGATGACCTGGTCGTGTTCGATCACCCGAAGATTCGCTTCGGGATCGAGATATGTTTCGATTCCCACTTCCCAGAGCTGAGCACGGCCCTTGCGGAGTTGGGGGCCGAGATGATCTTCCTCCCGCACGCGTCGGGCCGCGGCGAAGACGCCGCTGAGAAGAAGCCGCGATGGCTCCGGTACATGCCGGCGCGGGCCTACGACAACAATGTGTTCGTCGCGGTGTGCAACCAGGTCGGCGATACGGGAGCGGGGCGGAACTTCACCGGCGTCACGTTCGTGTGCGACCCGCGCGGGCGAGTCATCGCCGATGGCAGGTCCGAGGACGAAGAGGAGATGGTCGTGGCGGACCTGAAGGCCGAGGTGTTCAACGAGGCCCGGAGCGAGCCAGATACCTTCTTCCGGCACTTCAGGAGACCGCACCTGTACGCTCGCTGGGCGGCGTCGAAGGGTCGTTGACCAACTTCGCCGCGGGCCAGCACAGACACTTCAGGAGTCCGAAGTTGCAGGCGTGACGGACTGGCGAGGCGCGCAGATGATGATTCACGTCACCTGCTGCACGGCTCGGCTTTCCGGCGGGACGAGGCAGAACCTGAATGCGTGCTGAGCAAATACCCGTCTCGACGGTTGTTGCCCGAATCCACGACACGCCGGTCCGCGCATGCGTGGTGGTCGCGGGCGCGGGAGCCCGCGCCGTTGCCTGGCTGCTCGGGGAGCCGGGCGCGTCCCGCACAGTGCTGGATGCCCAGGTTCCGTATTCGATGGCCGCGCTGGATGAATACGCGGGATTCAGGACGGAGCAACATGTATCGGCCGACGAGGCACTTGCCCTGGCGGACGCTGCCCATGGCAGGGCGCTCAAGCTGGCAGGGGAGGGCGGCGGACCGGTGGCGGGCGTCTCGTGCACGGCCACTGTCGCGACCGACCGACCGAAGCGGGGCGAGCACAGGGCGCATGTCGCCTGGCGACGGGGGGACCTGGCTCGATGCTGTTCCCTGACCCTGACGAAGGGCGCGCGCGACCGCGACCGCGAGGAAGAAGTAGTCAGCAGGCTGGTGCTCCGGGCAATGGCCGAAGCGTGCGGTTTGGAGACGGACATTGACCTGCTGCTTCTGGACGGGGAACGGCTCGTCACGCTCGACCGGATGGCCCCGTGACGCTGCTCAAACGGCTCTACGAGGGAAGCGTCGACGCCGTCACCGTGGCACCGGACGGCACCCAGGCTGAAGGGGTGCCCACCGGCCTCGTCATACTTGCCGGCTCCTTCAACCCGCTCCACGCGGGCCATGAGAGGCTCGCCAGGGCCGCGTCGCAGATCCTCTCCAGACCACTCGCATTCGAGATCTCGATTCTGAACGTCGAGAAACCCGAGCTCCCGGCAGACGAGTTGAGAGACCGGCTCGCGGCGTTCCGCGGCCGCCACACCGTGGTCGTCACCCGCGCCGCGACGTTCGTGGACAAGTCGGACGCCTTGCCGGGAACAGCGTTCGCCATCGGCTACGACACGGCAGTCAGGTTGTTTGACGAACGTTTCTACGCGCCGGGCAATGCGGCCGCAGGCGGTACGGGAAGCCCGGCTCTCGACGCGCTCGGCCGGATTCGGTGCAACAGGTGCAGTTTCGTGGTCGCGGGGCGCCTGATCGTTGGCCGCTTCATGACCCTCTCGGACGTGGCCGTCCCGGCAGGGTACGACGACATGTTCACGGAAATTCCAGAAGCTGCGTTCCGTGAAGATATCTCATCTACGGACATCCGGGCCGCCCACAACGACGGCTGAGGGTGGGTCAGAGCATCAGGTGCGGGGGCCGGGCTGCAGACCGTGAGATTTGCACCCGCCGGGCAGCGCAGACGTCCGGCGGATCAGAGCGACCAAGCGGATTCTTGCTGACCGAAGCTCGGCCCTCTATTCACTTGCGAGATTGCCTGTTCGTGCCGGCACGTCGTAGTATTTGCCCCGCTATGCGGGCCGCCATCGGGCGGCCCGGACACTGCCGGGGTTTGTGCTACGAGCGGACCACCGGCGTTTGACTCCAACAACAGGAAGGATGGGTGCAGCCCGCGATGAAACGATTACTCATACTCCTTGCACTGGCGGCTCTCGTCGTTGGTCTGTTCGGGGTTATCGGCTGCGGCGGCGAGACGGTTGTTGAGACCGTTGTCGTCGAGAAAGCCGTCCCCGGCGAGAAAGTCGTCGAGACCGTTGTCGTAGAGAAGGTCGTCCCCGGCGAGAAGGTCGTCGAAACCGTCGTCGTCGAGAAACAGGTAGTGGTGACGGCCACGCCAAGAGTTGCCGCAGACGTGAAGATCGGCACGCTGCTGGACTACACGGGTGACCTCGGCGTATACGGCCCGGCGATGCGGAACGGTGTCGATCTGGCTGTGGAGCTGGTGAATGACGGGGGCGGTGTGCTCGGCGGGAACCTGCGCGCCGTTCACAAGGACAGTGGCACAAGCGCAGTCACCGCGACTGACGCGGGCAGGGCTCTGGTCACCATCGACGGTGTCGGAGCGATTGTCGGGTCCCTCTCCAGCGGGGTGACCATGGCGGTGGCGGAATCGGTGACGGTTCCGAACAGCGTCGTTCTGGTTTCTCCGGCGTCCACTTCGCCCGCGGTTACGGCGATTGTCGACAACGACTTCCTGTTCCGCACCACGGTTTCGGACGCGGCTCAGGGCGTCATTCTTGCCCGCCTGGCGCACGAACTCGGATACGAGACCGCATCCACCATCTACGTGAACAACGCGTATGGGGAAGGTCTCTCCACCCAGTTCAAGACGAGCTTCGAGGAAGAGGGCGGCACCGTGCTCGCCACCGTCCCGCAGGAGTCAGGCCAGCCGTCGTACGTGTCGGAGCTGGGCAAAGCCACAGCGGACGAACCCGATGTGGTGGTGGCGATCAGCTACCCGGAAAGCGCCGGCGTGTACCTCCGCGAGGCGACCGAAGGCGGCTACGCCTCGACGTTCCTGTTCGTGGATGGCACGAAGTCGCAGGACATGTTTGACACGCTGGGGGCGGCCACGTTCGAGGGGCAGTACGGCACCGCGCCGGGCGCGCCGGACAGCGATGCCAAGACGGCATTCACCGCCCTGTACGAGGAGCGATACGGTCAACTCCCGACCAACCCGTTCATCGGCGAGAGCTTCGACGCAGCCGCGTTGCTTGCCCTCGCGATCGAGGAGGCCGGGGCGGCTGACGGCACCTCAATCAGAGATGCCCTCCGGAAAGTTGCCGGCGCACCCGGAGAGAAAGTCGGACCGGGAGACATAACCCGCGCGCTCGAACTGATACGCGACGGCAAGGACGTCGACTACATAGGTGTCGCAGGTCAGCAGGAAATCGATGAACTCGGCGACGTGCTGAACACGATCGAGATCTGGAAGATTGAGGACGGCACCATCACTTCTACCGGGAGATTCGAGACCCCATAGAACAGGCAAAGCGCCGCCGGGCGCTGGAACCGAGACAGAGAGGGCCGCATGCCGAACCGGCATGCGGCCCTTCCGCGTCCGCGAAGGTACTCAGGTCCTGGTGCGAGTCTCGGGGAGGATGCCGGCCGGCCGCAACATCAGCACGGCGACGATGAGCGCTCCGATCATGAAGAAGCGGACGTTCGGATCGCCAAGGAATCCAGGCAGGAATTGGGTGCCTGTCCAGATCCCCCACACGACAAACGCGCCGAGGATTGCTCCCCGGTGGTTGCCGCTACCGCCCACCATGAGCATGGCCCAGATGACGAAGGTGGCGAACAGCGGGTCGAACGTCAGGGGATCGATGAAGCGGATTCCGTGGGCAAAGAGCGCTCCGCCGACGCCCATGATGGCTGCCCCGAACGCAAACGCCTGCAGCTTGAACCAGGGCACATTCTTGCCCGCCGCGGCTGCTGTCTCCTCGTTCTCGCGGATAGACCGCAATACCCGCCCCCAGGGAGACGACGCCGCTCTCTGGGCGGCGACGTACAGGACGGCGAGTACCGCCATCACGATGAGGAAGTAGACCAGGTCGTATCGGTCGGGGCTCACCAGGTCGCCCAGCACCCGCGGGATGCGGTATAGCCCGCGTGAGCCGTTGGCGAGCCACTTCTCATTGAGGAAGACCAACCTGACAGTCTCGGCCAGGCCCAGCGTTGCGATCGCCAGATAGTCGTCCCGAAGGCGCAGCGTGACCGTGCCGACGATCAACGCGACGATGCCACAGAGGGCCGCAGCGGCGCCGAGCACCACCGGGAACCACAGGTCGAAACCCACGCCCGATGTCCCGAGCGTGTTGGCCAGGTCGCCTCCGAATACGAAATCCTCGAACTGTGCAGCGGCGGGCGGCGGAGTGGCCAGCAGCGCAGCGGTATACGCACCCAGGGCGAAGAACGCGGCGATCCCGATGTTGAACAGCCCGGTATGACCCCACTGGACGTTCAGCCCGAGCGAGAAGACGGCGTAGATCCCGGCCATGACCAGGAATCCAAGTGTGTAGTCGATAGCTCCCGACACTGATCGCTAGCTCCGTCCGCCGAATATGCCCCGGGGCCTCACCAGCAGAACCACGAACAACACGGCGAAGGACACGGCGGGCTTGTACGCGGGGTTCATCCACGCAGTCGAGACCTCGCCCGCGACCGCTATCACAAGCGCCCCGATAAGCGCGCCGCGAGGGTTGCCTATCCCTCCCAGGATCACGGCCGCGAAGATCGGGATGAGTACCTTCCAACCGAGGTTCGGCAGGAGTTGCGCCTGGACCAGGGCGAGCAGAATGCCTGCGGTCGCTGCCAGCGCTGCGCCGATGACCCAGGTCCACCTCGTCACCATCTCGGTATCGATACCGCTCACCTGCGCCAGCATCTGGTTGTCGGCAGTGGCCCGCATGGCCTTGCCGAGCCTGGTGCGGGCGAGCAAGTAGTAGACGCCAAGCGTGAGCGCGAGGGCCGCTGCCGCGGCGAAAAGCATGTCCGGCGGGATGCGTACGTCGCCCGGGAGCATGAAGAACTTCGCAGACACGCGCGGGAATTGCTGAGGCTGCGTACCCCATATCATCTGGATGGCACCGCGGATCGCGATGGCTACTCCCAGGGATGCCAGGGCCATCACGGCGCTCGCGGCGCGCCGTCCTCGAAGCCTCTTGTATATGAGCGTGTCGAGGGCGAGGGCGAGAGCTGCGGTGAGGGCCGCAGCCGCCGGGATCGCTCCGAACAGGGAGTAGTTGAACGTGAACGGCCCTACGCTGCCGTGACCGCGTCCGGCGCCCGGCAACACGTGGGCCTGGACGAACAGGGCGATGTACGCTCCGAACGTCATGTAGTCGCCGTGCGCGATGTTGGCGAAGCCCAGGTTGCCGAACACCAGAGTCATCCCGATGGCGCCCAGGGCGTAGATGCAGCCGAGAAGCAGCCCGTTTACCGCCAGCGGCAGATGGGTCGCCATCGCCCAACCGGCGAGCCCGGCGACAACGATCCAGAGAAGCGTCTTCCAGTTGCGGCGAACGACGTTGGGGTCGATTGCCTGTGAAGCGGCGCCTGCCGTCATGGCGCGTCACCGTCGCCGCGGCCCAGATACAGGCGGCCCACCTCCGGGTCCTCCAGTAGCGCGCTCCCCTCGCCCTCCAACTGGTTCTCGCCCCGTGCAAGTACGTAGGCGCGCCGGGATATCTTGAGAGCGGCCAGAGCGTTCTGCTCGACCAGCACGATCGCGACGCCCGACGCGTTGATATCGGCAACGCGTCGCATCACCGATTGGACGGCCGCCGGGGCCAGGCCCGCGGTCGGTTCGTCGAGAAGCAGAAGGCGCGGCTCCAGCATCAGCGCCCGGGCCAGGGCGAGCATCTGCCGCTGGCCGCCTGAGAGGTTGCCTGCCCGCTCTCCCCCCCGGGCTTTGAGATCAGGGAACAGATCGAACATCTCCGCGATCCGCGCCGAAGTGTCGCCGGCGACCGTGTAGCCTCCCATCTCCAGGTTCTCCCGGATGGTGAGCGACGAGAAGATATTCTCGGCCTGCGGTACGTAGCCGATGCCCATTTTCACGATACGGTCCGGGGCGGTGCCTGCGATGTGCCGTTCCCCGAGCTCTACCGTGCCAGAAACTGGCTTGAGCAGCCCGAACACGGTCTTCATGAGCGTGGATTTCCCGGAGCCGTTCGGGCCTATCACGGTGACGATTTCTTCTCCCCCGACAGTGATCGAGACGCCCCGCAGGATCAGCGCTCCCCCGTACCCCGCTGACACGGTCTGCACATTCAGAAGAGGCGCGCTGGCTGTCATGCGGCGCCTCCCAGATAGGCTTCAAGTACAAGCGGGTCGTTCTGGATCTGCCCGGGCGGGCCGCTGGCGAGTATGCGTCCGTTGGCCATGACGACGACCGGATCGCAGAGATCCATGATCACTTTCATGTCGTGCTCAATAACAAGGAACGACACTCCGCGTTCCTCTCGGAGCTTCCTGAGCAAGCCGACCAACGCCCGCATCAGAGTAGGGTTGACGCCCGCCGCCGGTTCATCGAGAAGCACGAGCGTCGGGTCGGCCATGAGGGCGCGGCCGAGTTCGAGGAGCTTCTTCTGCCCGGTCGACAGGTTGCCGGCCAGCTCATCGCAAAGGGCGGAAAGCCCGAGCGTGTCCAGCACGTCCAGAGCCTGGTCTCTGATGCGCCGCTCCTCTGAGCGAATACGCCAGGGGAGTGCCCAGGCTTTCCAGAGGCTCTCGCCGCTCTGGCCCGCGGGCACGAGCATGAGGTTTTCCAGCGCGGTCATCCGTCTGAGCTCGCCTGGAATCTGGAACGTCCGGGTGAGTCGGCGTTTCGCGATCGTGTGGGGCTGAACCCCGTCGATTCGCTCGCCCTCGAAGTAGATGCGGCCAGTGGTGCACGGCAAGAAACCGGTGATCACGTTGAAGAGCGTGGACTTGCCGGCGCCGTTCGGGCCGATGAGGCCGGTGATGGTTCCACGCTCGACGTCGAAGGAACAGCCGTCGACGGCGCGCAGGCCGCCGAATTCCTTGACGACGTTGTCGAGCGACAGGATTGGCCCGTCAGGTTCCCCGACCGATGCCACTCAGGCCCCCGTTCGCGATCGCGCTTCCAACGCTTCCCCTACGGTGACGCCCCGCGCGGATGCAGCAGGCCGCCAACCAGCGAGTCTACGTATGGCGCGCGACAGCGGTCAAACGCGAAAGGTGAAGAGGTGTCGTTTGTCCGCGAAGGGATCGGCCGGGGGCCACGAGCCTAGTTGTCCGGGGAGACGCCCTTCGGCCGGAAGACTGCGAACGAGCTTGTGAAGCCGTGCAGGAACGTCGGCCCGCTGGCGTCAATGCCGGCGGACTGACCGCCGTTGCCCGGGCAGATCTGTCCGTTGCCGAAGAAACCGGTGAGGGGCACCTCGGCCACTGTGGACTGGAACACGCCGGTGTCGTGGTCCGGCACACCGAAAAGATGCCGGCCCCGGGCCAGGCAGCTGAACAGCATCGCGCTCGCTGGCGGCTCGTCGCGGCCCGACTC
>CAYYFS010000038.1:0-14990 GCA_964471055.1 uncultured Dehalococcoidales bacterium | reverse complement strand
CCTCGCCCAGGCGGGCGTGCCGGACATGGCCATGGAAACAGTGGAGGCGTACGAGCGATTGGCTGCCCTGACACCTCAGGCCGAAGTGGTGTGGGTGCGGCTCGGTCAGCTCTACGACGCGCTCGGTATCGAGGAATCGGCGCGGCTAGCGCCCTGAGCCCCAGGGGGTATCCCAGCCGGGAAGCGGCCACAGTGGGAATCGGGCCGCGGAAGAATCGTTCAATCCCGGCGACCCCGGGGCACTCGAATGTCGGGATGCAGCTGATCCTCAAGGTCGAGCGGATGCATGGACGCTGGGCTGCGGCCTGCTGTCAACGGGTTGTGTTCCCTGAACGCGAGCGAGCCGAGAAGCAGCCCGGCGATTATCCAGTACGCATCGCCCGCGCGGTCCTGGATGAAGGTGTGGAACCCTATCGCCGCGGCGAGGAACACGACCGTCAGGATCGCCATCATCCGGGCCAGGCTCGCCAGGTCCGGGTCTGGATCATCGCGGGAGGCGGAGTACAGACGCCAGCCTATCAGGCAGATGGTGGCGAGATAGAACGCGGTCCCTGTTCCGCCCGACATTACCCCCAACCCGAGCAGCAGTGAATCGGTCGTGCGGTTCACGGCGTTCAGACCCAGGCCGGTCAGCGGATAGTCGGTCGCGACGTCGACTGCCCCGGTGCGATGTACCTTTCCCGTTTCCGGCTTGAATCGTGTGGCGAGGTACTTGGTGCCGATCTGCCCAGGGGTGAGGGGAGCCCGGCCGGCAAACGTATTCGCCTGAGTTGGGAAGAGTATGGCGACGATCATCCAGAGGGTGACCCCGACCGCGAGAAGACTTCCGAGCATATGGAGTTTCCAGCCCCACCTGCGTGCCCATGGCCAAGCGAACACGCCCAGACCTGCAGTCAAGGCTAGGCCGGCGAAGAACACTTTGGACCCGCACAGGATTCCGCCAATCAGCGCGGCGGCGCCGACGGCGAACGAGAGCAGGGATCGGGGCTCCACGAGTCTGGCTCGGAGCAACTGCGCAGCCAGTATGCCGAGTACCAGGACCATGTACATTCCGAGGGTCGAAAGCTGGGGCATCAGGGTGGCCACTCTGCCTCCGCTCAGGACACCCCAGAAGTACTTGCTGCCCGCTGCGTTGTCGTAGTGGCTGGCCAGAATCCGGTTCACATACTCGCCCGTAGAAGGCATGAGTTGCGCGGCCGCTATCAGGGTGAGCAGGATCGCGATTACGAAGACCAGGCGGACGATGACAAGCAGGTCATGGCGACCGACGCGAACGTTGGCGGTGATAAACATCAGTAGCAGGGGGCGAACGTAGGCGTCGGCACCCTGCAGCAGGGCAAGGCCGCCAGGATGGCCACCCAGCGCTTCGGGCACTCTTCCGTACCAGACGACCGTGACCAGGGCCAGCCACGCAATGAAACCGCCGTAGAGGATGAGGTGTAGAGGGGCCCGGACGTACCCGCTGGCCAGGGATCTCACGCCGACGTACGCTGCCAGCGCCGGCAGGAGCAGGTTGTCGGCCCTGACCTCGCGCGCTGCCCAACCCTCGAGACCCAGCCAGGTGAACAGCGGGAAGTACGGCCCGACGAGCGTCATCGCGAGCAACAGCACGAGCAGTTTGCCGTCCGCTGAGAGCGACACGGGACGGACTGCCGAGGCGGGGCAGGCAAGTACACGGCCGACAGACACAGCCACGCGGGTGCTCATCTGGCCGGATGCTCCTGAAGCCCGCACTGCTTCATCTGGATTTGCCGCTCTCCATTCGTCCGCGCAAGTCGTGGTTGTCGCTCGGTATTCTGCGCGCCGTGACCGAGCGCCGGCACGTCTACTCAGGTTCCGGTCTGGCTATGCGGCCTTCCTGAGGTCGGCTTCCTCGTCCGCCAAGAGTCCAGACGGTCCGGTTCGCTCGCCGGAGGGCACCCAGGATGTCCGGCCGGGACCGGTGGGCGTCGTGGCGATCGGAGCTATCAGGTCGGATGCGCCCTCGGGAAGGTGTCGTGCCCGAGCCGCTCCCGCGGACCAGTGGCGAACGCGCACCAGCAGGCCCATCATCCATCTGGCTTCCCCGCGGAACTCAAGCAGGATCGGGATGATCATGAACCAGGCGGCGAGGATGAAACCAGCCGCCATTCCGCCCAGGGGGATGTAGCAGGACACATGCGGATCGCTGCCCATCGCGCAAAGACTGGTCGACAGCTCCATGTCTCCCCCTGAGACCCTGCTATCGTGGCTCGTACTCGCACGTGGGTGGCATGTCGCCCCGTATCCGAGCCCCGCGTGCTCCGGCCTGTTCTTTGAGCCACTCTCAGGTGGAGTACCCCGGACCGCTCGACCGGTCCATCGCACCTGCTGCAGGCGGCTCCCGCACGATGCGATTGTCACAAACCCTCGTTGGAGGAGGTAGGGGTATCCCGCACACACCCGGTGGGTGTGCGCCGCCAAGCGGGCGTCGTGACGATGGCGCACAGATGCGAAGTCGACAGCGCGTCCGGCGGGCGGCATACTCACAGGAGGAGCGGCGCGGCTGTTCGGGATCATGCAACCAAGGCGGCAGATATGAGCGACGAGCGGAAAGCCGATGTACTCATAGCCGGTATGGGTCCCGCGGCCTTCGCCGCCGGACTGTACGCGGCGCGCTACCAGTTGGGTGCCATCATCGTCGGCGAGACGTTCGGCGGGGAGACAGCCATCGGCGGCATCATCGAGAACTACCCGGGCACGCCGGACATAGACGGGTTCGATCTGATGCTCAAGATGCAGGAGCAGGTCCAGAAGCACGACGTCCCAGTCGTCACCGGCAGGGTGGAGCACCTGCGCCGCGTTGACGGGTGCTTCGAGGGGGATATCTCGGATGGAAGCACCGTTCACGCCGCATCCGTGATCCTGGCTGTAGGCCGGGAACGCCGCAAACTGGGCCTGCCGAACGAAGAGGAATGGGTCGGCAAGGGCGTCTCCTACTGCGCCACTTGCGACGCTCCCCTGTACCGCAACAAAGTCGCCGCCATCGTCGGTGGAGGCAACGCCGCAGTCGAGGGAGCGATCCTCATCGCCAAGTACGCGGACGACGTGTATCTGATCTACCGCCGCGAGAGGTTCTTCCGACCTGAGCCGGTGCTGCTCCGGTTGCTGGATGAGGCGCCCAACCTCCATGTGCTGTTTGAGACAACGGTCACGGAACTGATCGGCACAGATGAGAAGGGTCTTGAGTCGATACGCCTCAGCCGGCCCTATGACGGGACCGACGTGCTCCCCGTGCACGGGATATTCGTCGAAGCGGGGGCGGACCCCCGCCTCGACCTCCCCAGAGAGCTGGGTATGGACATCAATCCCGATACGAACGAGGTGCACGTGGATCGGATGATGCGCACCGGGGTGGAAGGGGCGTACGCGGCGGGCGATCTCACGGACGGTTCTGGTCAGCTCAAGCAGACCATAACGTCAGCGGCCCAGGGTGCCATAGCGGCGCTCTCTGCCTACGAGTACGTATCCGCCAGGTCGTCCGGGTGCAATCACTAGTCGGACCCGATGCCGCGCCCCTCGCAGCGGTCGCGGCAGATCGGCAGGCAAGGACTATGCGGCCATGAAGCACGATCTGATGGAGATAATCGTCTGTCCGGTGTGCAAGGGCGATCTGACGCTGGCGGTGGACTCGGAGGAGGGCGACGAGATATCCGTGGGAACCCTCCACTGCGCCGCTTGCGACGAGACCTACCCGATTGAAGACGGCATCCCCGACCTGTTGCCGCCGGACCTGAGATAGCGCGGGCCGCGCGGCGATCCTGACGGCAGCCGGGCACCAACCGCTCCTGACGGGGTCTTGATGAGCCCCAGAGGCGATGGCGAACGGCCCGAAGCCCTGACGGAGAGTGCGAATGGCACGAGTCTCGTTGATAAAGGGCAGCGAGAGCTACGACGCCGTTGCCCGCGCCTTGAACCTGATCAAGGACGACATCAAGGTGCCGTCAGGGCCGGTGCTGATCAAACCCAACCTGGTGTCCGCGAACGTAGATCTGTGCGCGACTCCCGTCGGTGCCGTACGCGCTGTCCTTGATCTCTTCCAGGAGATCGGGGTCACCAAGTTCATTGTCGGTGAGTCGACAGCCGTAGGCGGCACGGACAGAGCTTTCGAACGGTACGGGTACGCCTCGCTTCTGGACGACTACGACGTCGACCTGGTGGACCTGACCGGGGACGAGACCGTCGAGGCGGCGGCGTACGACGGCGATTGCCGGCCGAGGAAGCTGCGGGTGTCGCGAACCGTGCAGGACTCGTACCGGGTATCGGTGGCCCGGATGAAGACGCACGATTCAGCTATTGTGACTCTCGCGATCAAGAACATGGCCGTGGGCTCCATCGTTCCGAACCGCTCCCTGCTGTCCCACTCATACCCCGCGATGAACCTGACCCTGGCCCGCATGAACATGGATCGTCCGCCGCACCTTTCCATCATCGACGGAGTAGTCGGCATGGAAGGACGCGGTCCGGATACCGGCACGGCCAAACCCTCGGGGGTCGCCCTGGCAGGCGTGAACGCAGCTGCAGTGGATATGATCGGCGCACAGGTCATGGGCTACGATCCTCTTACGATCGGCCACCTGTACTACCTGTCGGAGCTGCTGGGCTTCGGTCCCGGCGACATCGACGTGCTCGGCGAGAACGTCCAGGACTGCGTGACGAAATACAGAGACCACCCGGACTACGAAGCCCAGCTCAAATGGCAGGTTGAGAACTGGCCGGAGCTGTTGCAGGCGCCTCTGCCCGCGTAGTACGCAGGGCGATCGTGTTGTCCTTGCGCCAGACCTAGACCGCTCCGTGCTCGACGCGCCGGATGTGCATCTGCTGTTGTTCTCGGCTGAGCATGACGAAGTAGGCCGACCACCCACCCATGCGGACCCGGAGATGCCGGTACTTCTCCGGTTCCTCTATCGCTCTCTTCAGCTCTTCCACGTCGGTCACCGTGACCGTGAGCATGTTCCCGCCCATGTGAACGAACGCGCTCATCAGCCCGGCCAGCCTGTCCGTACCGGCCTCCCCTTTCAAGCCGTTGCTCGAGAACCGGAGGTCGATCGGTGCACCGGCCGCCAGGCCCGCCACCGACATCTTCAGGTAGGAATTGATTGCACTTGTTGGTCCGGAGAGGTCGGCGCCCACCACGGGCGACAGGTTGGTGGCCACCGGTTCGCCGGCGTATCGGCCATCGGGCGTCGCGCCCACCTCCCTGCCGATCATCGCGTACCAGGAGAACGTGCCCACCGAGGCAGGGAACACCAGCTCCGGATACCGTGCAGCGTGGAAGCGTACCCGCTCCGTGAAGAACGACATCATTTGCTGTCCGATAGAGTCCGCGTAGTCCGAGTTGTTGGCGAACTTCGGCACCCGGGCCACTGCGCGCCGTCGCAGGTCCCCGTATCCATCCCAGTTTTCGCCCAGCGCCGTTAGCAGGCCGTCCATCGTGACCGCCTGCTGCTCGTACACAAGCATCTTGATCACGGCCATCGCGTCCACCGCGTTGGCGACCGCCTCGCCCATGACGTGCCAGATGGTGTACCGTGCCCCGCCGCGGATCACATCCCTGGCGTTCTGGATGCAGTCCAGCGTCATGGCCGAAAGAGCCGGGTTGTACGCGTACTTCCCGTGGCTTGAGTGCTCCAGCGTGCCGCTCTGTATGCCATCGCCGATGAACTCGATGCCGAGCCGTAGCTGATGGTCAAGTTGCCGTTTCCACGCTTCCAGCAGGTCCT
The DNA here is from genome assembly GCA_964471055.1 of uncultured Dehalococcoidales bacterium. Classification (GTDB taxonomy): domain Bacteria; phylum Chloroflexota; class Dehalococcoidia; order Lucifugimonadales; family Lucifugimonadaceae; genus CAYYFS01. The sequence continues at coordinate 9,249 of CAYYFS010000038.1, read as the reverse complement.
CGAATCGCTTGAACGAGCGCGAGTCCCCCGTGTCTGGCCCCATCGGCCCATGAACGGATGACACGCCGCGGTTCAGAGCGAGCTCCAGGAACAGGAGGAAATTCATCCCTCTGATCAGCTCCTGGTCGGACTTGCCCTCGATCATCGTCTCCCAGCAGTTCGAGTTCGCGTAGTCACGTGCGTCTTCCGGCGGGATGCCCAGGTCGGCGTAGGCCTGAACCAGCACATCGTCGTTGTTCAGGAACGGCATGCCGCCACCGGTCTTCAGCACCTCGGCTCCGCGGCGTACGAGTTCCGGCGGCGAATCCCGGTGCAGCCGCAGCGTGACCACCGGGCTCGTGAAAGAGAACTTCTCCAGGCTGTTCAGCAACAGGTACGTGAGTTCGTTTGTGCCGTCTGAGCCGTCAGGCCTGATTCCGCCGAGGAGTATGTTCTGGCCGAAATGGTTGATGGCATCGTATTTGTCGGTGGCGTAGGTGAATCTCTTCCTGTGGCCCGCCTGCCACTCCCAGACCTCCCCTTCCATCTCCTCGTCGCAGAAATTCTCCCTGACGATCTGCGCCCGGTCGTTGAACCGCATCCACAGGCAATCGCATATCTCCTGAGCTTCTTCGAGCGAGATCGTTTCTTCGTGGAGTTCGCGCTTCAGAAAGGGGTACAGGTGCTGGTCCGGACGACCGCACGAGATGATCGTTCCGGTCGTGAACAGGGCGAAGTGGATGAACCAGAAGGCCTGAACTGCCTCATGGAAGGTTTGAGCTCCGTGTTCTGGAACCCGCCTGCAAACCGCTGCGATACGGCGCAGTTCCTCGATACGGGCCGGGCTCACTCCCTGGCGGGACGCCGTCTCCGCGAGGTCTGCATAGCGGTGGGCCAGAGCGATGATCGCCTCGCACTCCATGCGCGCCGCGGCCAGGAGGTCGATCTGCTCCGATCTGGCCGCAGAAGCTGGAGCCTCCTCGACCTGGTCGAGTTTCGAGTCGATCTCGTTGATGGTGCCCGTGAGCCCGTTTTCCAGCACGGTGTAGTAGTAAGGGGTCTTGTGGGCGAGATGGTCGGTGATCACGGCGCCTTCGTCTGCGGCCTGTCTCAGCTCGCCCTGGGTGGTATACGTGGGCAGCTCCGTGCGGACGACGGTTCCATTCTCGGCGGCGTTGCCCACGATCAGGTCGTCGCTTTCGATGACGATCGGCATCTCGAACAGGGCTTTGCGGAAAGCCCGCGCCCTTCGGAGCACGAGAGGGGTGTCAGCAGCTTCGGGCTCGTCCAGGACCGACCGGTCCTGGCCCCATGACCGCTGCTTGCGGGTCATGCGTTCGCGAAGCAGGACATGCAGCCGCTCCACCCGGTCGCATCGGCCCCGCAACCCGGGAGATACCCTCGCCTCGTGCACGCTCGATTCCCGGGCCCTATCTGCGGTGTGAATCGCCATCTCGCTCCCCTGAGTTGAGCCCGTCTCTCTGCTGGCGGTCCGGTCAGCCGCCTACACCGACCGCTAGTCCGGCTTCGCGGCACGCCTCCGCCAGCGCCTCCATCTGCTCTTCGCTCTGGGTTTCCATGTCGCAGAGCGCGAACGGCCGGTCGAGCCATCCGTACTTCGCACCCGCGGCGGCGTTGTACGGCAGCAGGTCGATGTGCATTATGCCGAATCCAGCGACCAGCTTGGCCAGCTGCCCTATGTGAGCAGGGTCGTCGTTGATACCCGGCACACACGGTACCCTGACCCGCACCTCGCAACCCAGGCCGGCGACGTGCCGCAGGTTCTGGAGGATACGGCGGTTGGACACGCCCGTGAGCTTGCGATGCTCCGCAGGGTCGACGTGCTTCACGTCGTACAGCAGCAGGTCCACTGCTCCCGCAAGGGCATCGACCACCTGCCTGCGGGCGTATCCGGTCGTTTCCAGCGCCGTGTGGATGCCTCGTTCCCTGCATGCGAGGAAGAGGTTGCGGGTGAAGTCGAATTGCATCGCCGGTTCGCCCCCGGTCACCGTGACGCCCCCGCCCGAACTCCGGAAGAACGGTATATCGCTCTCGATGCCGGCCAGCAATTCGCCGACCGTCACGCGAGAACCCGCCATCCTCAGGGCTCCGGGGTAGCAGACCTCCGCGCAATCCCCGCAGTGCGTGCAGCCATCCCGGTCCAGTACGGCGACACCGCCATCTCCTTCATGGAGCGCGCCCTTTGAGCATTCCGGAAAACACAGCCCGCAGCTCGTGCATCGCTCGTGCTGATACAGGAGCTCCGGGCGGGGCGACTGGGATTCCGGACTGTGGCACCAGGTGCAACGGAGCGGGCATCCCTTCAGATAGACCGCAGTCCGTATTCCGGGACCGTCGTGCGAGGCGAATCTGTCGATGTCGAGGAGGAGCCCCTCAGCGTTCAGATCTACCCGCGGTTCAACTCGCGAGGTCCCCGCCGCGGCCCCGCCGCTCACTCCGTCACCCTTTCGTACACGTAGAGGTTGAACCCGGACGGGTCGTCTGGCTCTGGGCGTTCGTCGATCTTCCTGTAGTCGTGCTTCTCATAGAAGTGGTGGTTGCGGGTGGCCCACCCGGGCGTATCCAGTCGCCACGTGTGTGCGGGGAACGAATCATGGACGAATTGGAGCGACCGCGATCCGATGCCCCGGCCCTGGTAGTCAGGGTCGATGAAGATCGTGCCCAGCACGTTTTGCCCGGCCTCAGGGTAGCTCTGGAACACGATGAAACACCCGACGACGATGTCGCCTTCGAGCACCTTGTACGGAGTTCCCTCGGGCATCCACTTCCGCAGGAAGTCGCCCGTGTCGTAGCCCGGAGGGCCTCCCCCGGACACGCCTCGGAAGCGCCGCGAATCGTCGTCGAAAGCGCGGGTCATCACACGGGTGATCTCGGGAATGTCCGACTCCGTGGCCGGCTCGAAACGCGTCCCGGACCGGGCTTCCTGTTCTTTCACTGAGCGCCTGCCTTTCATCCCCTCCGGCACCATGCCCTCGACACTTGTACCTCGTGTCTGCACCAGAATCCAACCGGGCAGTTCGTCGAACGCCCGACCTCGCGGTCGGCTACGGTCCTCGGCTGTCGTCGCCGTCGATCCTGTCCCCGGGCGTCTCGCTCGGTGCCGTGTTCAACGACAGCAAATGCACTGTTGTCCCCAGTCCGATCAAGAGGAGGATGATGCGCAGCCACAGGACGCTGACCAGGCCGAAAGTCGTGTACCCGAGGGTGCCCCAGAGCACGACAAGCGCGACGATCCGGGCCCGGCTCGTGATGGCCCGGTGCTCGTGGTAGTTCCTGATATACGAGCCGAACCACCTGTGAGTCGTGAGCCATCTGTACATCCTGTCGGAACTGCGCAGGAAGCAGGCGGCTGCCAGGAGCAGGAAAGGCGTGGTGGGCAGCAGAGGCACCACGATGCCGACCAGGCCTACCGCGGTCAGCAGGACGCCCGCTGCTATCAGCAACCACCTGCGCAAAGGTCGGCCGGCCGTTCCTCGGTGCACAGATGCCGCCTTCTGCCGGCGCCGTGGGCTTCGGTACCCACCGACTCTGATCGGGTGCGCCGCGGTCTGGTCTCGACCCTCATGCCCGCCACCACGCAGGGCGGAAGGCCGGAACCGACTTCGCCTCGAACACACTCGAGGGTCAACCTACCTTAGCAAGAAGCATCGAGCGTGGCGCCGCGGCCGGGAGGGCTGCGCGCTGCCGCAACGTGGTCTCTGCCCGGACGGGGTGCGCTGCTCCGGCTCGTTTGCGGACGGAGAGGTGCGCGGGCAAGAGCCCATCGGTGCAGGGTTGGTGAGACAGATGGAGCGCGGCCAGACACCCCTCAGCCCTTAATGTCTGGCGTGCATCGTTCCTCGGGTACTCGCAACGCGAGAGCCCGGGATACTTCACCTTGCTGCCAGGAAGTGGGACGCATGGCATCGTTGCCGGACCCGAAGCCCGGAATCTCTCTTGAGGCAATCGTCCAGGTCATCGCGCTGTTCGCGCTGGTGCCCCTGGTGTGCTGGCTCGTCGCCGTCGGCTGACGACTTCCGCGACCATCTGACCCCGCCGCCACGTGCAACTACGGCCTGCCGTCCGGCAACAGCCACGTCAGGGCAGCCGCTCACGTCGCTTCGATGGGCTATGCTGATCGTCTATACACGCCGCGCTCTGTCGGATGGCGGAGGCATGCCGCACCTCGCGACGTCCGGGGAGGTACGCGATGTCAACAGAAGAGAACAAGGCCGTTGCACGGCGGTTCTTCGATGAATTCCTGAATACCGCGGACCCGCACGTCCTGGACGAATTGGTTGCGGCCTGCTTTGTCCATCACGACAACACCGAGACTCGCGACCGGCGTACGTACGAACAGGCCATCGCCACCGCGTACAGCGGGGCACTCGCCGAATCGCAGTTCACCGTCGAGGACGTGATTGCCGATGGAGAGCATGTGGCAGTCCGCTGGACATGGCGAGGTGTTCAGGGGCGTGAACGGGAGGGCATAGCCGCCACGGGGAAGCGCGTGGTGCAGCCGGGGATTGCCTTCCTTCGTTTCGCTGGCGGCAAGATTGTCGAAGTCTGGACCTGCTACGACACGGTATCGATGAGGTAGATCGGGTAGGTCTCCCGCTCTGCGGCACACCGCCCGTGAAACGCCCGCGGCGGCGCTTGGTGGCGTCGCCCACTGTCCGCGGTTGACCGACAGTGGCCGTCCCAGTACGTTTGCCCGAGTTGGACAATGGAGGTTGCACATGAGCAAACGCAGGGTGGACTGGCACGGATCATTCGCGGTCATCGTGACCCCGTTCACGCGGGAGGGCGACGTCGATGAGGCGGGCTACCGGGAAGTAGTTGACCTGGTCATCGACGCAGGGTGCCACGGCGTCATATCGGCGGGGAGCACCGGCCAGTTCTTTCTGATGGGCGACGACGAACGCAAGCGGGTTGTCGCCATCGCGGCGGACCAGGCAGCAGGTCGCGTTCCCGTCCTTGCCGGCACCTCGGCCATCCGCACGGAGGACGTGGTCGGCTTCACGCGCCACGCCGGAGAGGTGGGCTGCGCCGGGGCGATGGTTCTGCCCCCGCTGTACGTTCCCCTTGATGAACAGGAAACCAGGGAGTTCTACAGGCGTGTAGCGGGAGAGACAGGCCTGCCGATCATGCTCTACAACAGTCCCCTTGCGGTTCCGACACGGTTGGAGCCTCGGCTCGTCGAGACGCTGCTGGAACTTGAGAACGTGGTGGCCATCAAGGACAGCTCGCTGGACATGCGTCAGATGAACGACCTTGTCCGATTCTGCGGCGATGAGATCGCCGTGTTTGTCGGACTGGAAGACCTGCTGTTGCCTGCTCTGGCCGTTGGTGCCGTGGGCGCGGTCGCGATGCTGCCGCCGGTGGTCGGTCGCATGGCGGTCGAGCTATACGAAAGCGCGGTTGCCGGAGACAGGAGCCGTGCCCGGGAGCTGCATGTGAAGATGCTGCGCGCCTACGACCTGTTCAACGTCGGGGGCGGATACGTGTGCATCAAGGAGTGCATGAACCTGCTCGGGAAGCCGGGAGGCTACTCGCGGCCACCTATGCGCCCGCTTGCAGAAGACCAGAAGGAGCAATTGCGGGCGATCCTCCGCGACCTGGGACTCCTGTCGACGTAGAAACACCGCCCGGCTCGGCGATCCGTTGCCTCGCAGGCCGGCCTGCCTCCGAATTGCACGGCACGGTGCCGGGCATCTGGCTCAGGCGCCTGCACCTTTCAGCACCATCCCGGCGCGGGTTCCGTTGTGATCGCCGTCCTCGATTGTCACTTTCCCGTTGACCAGCACATACTCGACTCCTTCGGCGTACCGGCTGGGCTCCTCGATGGTGGCGTTGTCCGCGATCGTCTCGGGATCGAATATCACCACATCGGCCCGGGCGCCCGTTCTTAGCACGCCCCTGTCAAGCAGGCGCACGCTGTTCGCAGGCACGGAGGTCATCTTCCTCACCGTGTCCTCAACGGTGAACAGACCCTTCTCGCGTACGTACTTCCGGAAGACCCTCGCGAACGCGCCGTAGCTGTTGGACGTGCGCTCGCCTGCCAGGTCTCCGTAGGGCGCCAGCGCTGCGCGGTCCGTGCAGACCGATGCGGCAGGATGCGCCAGAGCGGTGAGCGAGTCTCTCTCGGCAGTTGACGTGCCCACGATCCCGATGCCGGGCATCGGGATCCCTCTCTTCTCGATCTCCCCTATCAGGACGCCCATAGCCGCATCCCACGGGTCCTCTATCCCATTGATGGCAGCGATTTCGACGAACGTCTTCCCGATCAACTCCGGACGCGCCTCGCAGTCGTTTAGCAGAATCCCGTCCCACTTCGGCGGCACACCGTCCGGGAAGTCATAGTCTGTCCCCAGGATGCGGAACTTGCCCGCCGGGCAGCCAAATAGCTTCCACTGCGGGATGTGCTCCTGCCGGAATCTCCTGCGCATTTCCGGGTCCCGAAGCCGTGTCAGAACCTCCTCGACGCTCCCTTCAAAACCCCACGGCGGCACGAGCTGGGCCGCCAGGTGCTGCCAGGCCCAGTGGTAGCCGCCTCGGAGCTTCAGCCGGAGGTCCTCGGGTGGCTCGTCCGGCGTGATGACATCGAACGTGACGTCCACCCCCTCTCGCCTGGCCTGGTCCACGAGCCAGAGCAGGGCAGGCATCTTGTCATGCGCCGGGTACCGAGGAACGAAGTGGGACAGGTGGGCGCGAACACCGGCCTCCCTGCCGATATCGATGGCTTCGATCGTGGCCTGCTCGTAGTGAGTGTCCCTGTTCCTCTGGTGCGTCGCGTACATGCCGCCGTACGGGGCCATGACCCGGCAGAGCGCGATGAGTTCATCAGTATCGGCGTATCCGCTGGGCGCGAACTCCAGCCCTGTCGAGAGGCCTATGGCCCCGTCTCTCATGCCCTGATCGACAAGAGCCTCCATACACTCGAGTTCCTCACCTGTCGGAGCCCTTTCGTCGTTGCCCATGACCATCTGTCTGATGTTTGTGTGACCGATCAGAGAGGCGGCGTTGACGCTGATGCCCAGCTCCTCGAGGCGGTCGAAGTAGGTAGCGCAGGTGGTCCAGGTCAGGTCCCCGCCGTAGCCCGTTATCTCCCCTATCGCGGTGCCGGACGCTCCCTCGTCCAGAGGCGCGGCCGAGTACCCGCAGTTCCCGTTGATCTCGGTGGTTATCCCCTGGCGAATCTTGCTCTCGGCGTTGCCGTTCGCCAGCAGCGTGACTTCAGAGTGGGAATGGATATCGATGAAACCCGGCGATACGATCAGTTTTTTCGCGTCGATCTTCCGGTGTGAGCGGACACCGTCCAGCTTCCCGATCGCGACGATCTGTCCGTCCTGTACCCCTACGTCGGCCCCGTACCAGGGGTTTCCCGTTCCGTCGACAATCCGTCCGTTCCCGATCAAGACATCAAGCACCTGGATTCTCCTCTCAGGGATGGGAGCTCGGACCCGCCGGCAGCAGCATACACACCACCAGCCGGTCCGCGGCATCGGGGGCAGGCCTGTTCGGTTCCCGTAGTGGCCCGGCTGTCGCGCGCAAGAAGGCCCGCAGAGTGCCCGCAATGGGGACTGAGGGGCGTCTGAGAGCAATCAGAACACACCGGGAGTAGCCAGAGTAAAGTGCCGACCGGACTGGGGAGAAGAGTCCAGGACGCTGCAAGACAAGCCTCAGACGACCTGACAAGGGCTGAGGCCCTTGCGTGGATACGAGGGCTATGAAACGAGGCTTCTAGCAGGGCTAGAGGGGCACGTGCGGCCCGCGGCAGCTCCATCCGCTCCTCGACTAGCATCGCGACTGGCACAACTATCGGGGGCAGGTCAGAGCCTGCACGGATGCGCCCGAGAGACCTTCAGGTCTGACACCCTCGTTACCCGGCAAATCCCTCGATCGCGAACCGCTCCAGCGCCTCCGGAACCAGGTTGACTCCCAGTCCGGGCTTGTCCGGGACGTAGAGGTCTCCCTCACGGATGTCCAGGGGCTCGTCGATGAATTGATTGTAGTCACTCAGGTCGTAGCGGCTGGTCTCCAGCTTGTAGAAGTTGGGGACAGTCATCATCACCTGCGCGCCCGCGATCACGTTGATCGGACCGCTGGCGTCGTGCGGAGAGACCGGCACGTAGTACGACTCGGCAAGTGTCGAGATCTTCTTTAACTCGGAAATGCCGCCTGTCCACGTCACGTCCGGCATGATGAAGTCCGCCAACTCCTTCTCAAATACTTCTATGAACTCCCAGCGAGTGAACATGCGCTCCCCTACTGAGATCTTGGCGTTGATCTTCTCGCGCACTTGCCGTAGGGCGTGATTGCTCTCTACTGGCACCGGCTCCTCGAACCAGAAGATGTTTGACTCCTCAAGCCCCTTGCACAGGTCGATAGCGGTCGGAACGTTGTACTTGCCGTGTGCGTCGATCAGTAGTTCCGGGGCAGGGCCCACCTCTTCTCGGATGGCGGCAGTGATCTCCCAAGCCTCCTCCATGCCCTCCCGGCTCAGCTGGCCATCGATATAGTGGGCGTTGCCTTCCGGGATGGCGTGCAGCATGGGGTCGAATTTGAAAGCGCGGTAGCCGGCGTCCACGATCGCCCGGGCGTCTTTCGCCGCCTGTTCCGGATCGTTGGTGCTGGGCGGATGTGTGTAGAGCGCGATCCGTTCGCGCACGGGCCCGCCCAGGAGCATGTAGACGGGGAGGTTCAGGACCTTGCCGCGGATATCCCAGAGAGCAATATCAATCGCGCTGGCCGTGGCAGATACCGCGCCCCTGGTCCCCACGTACGTCATTGACCGGATGTTGTCGTGCCAGATTCGCTCGATGTGGGCAGGATCCCGGCCAACTAGCGTGCTGCCAACCTCGCGGATCATGTGGGCCACCGAGCGATTTCCGGCCGCGCCGGGATAGGTAGTTACCTCGCCCCAGCCGGTAACGCCCTCATCGGTATCCACCTGGCAGAAGAGCAGCTCGCGCTTGTTGTCTTCTGAAGGTCCCTCGCCCGGGCGGCGGCTCCAGGGGGCCTGGATGATCCACGGGCGGACTGCTGCTATCTGCAATGTCGTACTCCTTCTATTCCACGCAGACTCATACCTAGAGTGCCGGACTCTCGCACTCGTGGTTGACCTGCCCCTGGTAGTTATGCCAGTCGCTATGTTAGTCCGAGAGCCGTAGCCGGCCTAGCCTCGGAGTCATCCAGGCATCAGCCTGCCACGACAGGACCCTCGCGCGTGACAACGAATCTGCGTGGGACCCCCGGCTACTTGCATGC
>CAYYFS010000037.1:5107-15023 GCA_964471055.1 uncultured Dehalococcoidales bacterium | reverse complement strand
GGCCGGGATCACCTCCATCGCCGCCTCCTCTGCTTATTCGTAGCGTACCGCGCCGCGAGCGCACCTGCGCCTCCGGGGGGCAGGGCACGCGGTCCCGCGCCATTCCGAAGACGTCGTCGCATGAAGGTCAGGTTGAAGGGCCCAAAGGCGGGCGCGCTAGCCCGCGAAATCCGCCACGTGCCGGATGAAGTTCTCGTAGATGCGCAGGCCCAGAACCCCGCTCTTCTCGGGGTGGAACTGGGTGCCGACCACTTCGCCCTGGGCAACCGCCGCGCAGATCTCAATGCCGTACTCGGTCGTCGCGGTCACCGTGCCCGGGTCCGCCGGGACACAGTGGTAGCTGTGCACGAAGTAGTAGTGACCGCCCTGCTCGAGCCCCTCGAAAACGGGGTGGCGCTCTCGCTCCTCGCCGCTGAACCTGATCGCGTTCCATCCCATGTGAGGCACCTTCAACCGGCCGCTTCCGTCCTCCGCCACCATGTCGTCCGGCAGCCGTCGCACGTCACCTTCCATCAGGCCGAGCGTCGGCAAGGAGCCTTCGTCCGAGCGCGGAAACAGAATCTGCATGCCGAGGCAGACGCAGAGAAGGGGCCGGCCCGAGCGCGCGAACGCCTTGACCGGCTCGACCAGTCCCAGATCTCCGAGCGTGCGCATCGCTGCGTCGCTTGCTCCCACGCCCGGCAGCACAGCGCCATCCGCCCGTGCGAGCTCATGGATATCCACCGTCACCAGGACGTCCCCGCCCATCTTCTCCAGCGCCTTCGCAACGCTGTGGATGTTCGCTGCCTGGTGGTTGATGACCACGATTCGCGGTCCGGCCATCACACTTCGCTCCCCGGAGCGTTCCGCTCCCGTCCGGCGCGACCTTTCGAGCGTGAGTCACGGTCCTCCAGCCGGGCCAGCATGAAGACCAGATCGGATAGCCGGTTCAGGTATCTCATTACTTCGGTGTTGCCTAGCAGTCCTGCCTCATGCACCAATACCGCGGCCCGCTCCGCCCGGCGCACGGTAGCGCGGGCCACGTCGATCGCCGCGGACGCGGGCGAGCCGCCGGGCACAACGAACCCGCTCGGACTCCCGATCTCGGAGGACAAGCTGTCAATCTCGTGTTCCAACTCGGCGGCCATCTCCGAAGTGACCCGAGGGGCATGCCTCGCTTCCGGTCCGCCGGGTGCCTCCGCCAGTATTTCTGCAGCGGCGGCGGACACATCCTCCTGTGCCTGCAGCAGGAGCGCCTGCACACGCTCGTCCTCGGAGAGCGCTCGTGCCAGTCCGAGGGCCGACCCCGCTTCATCCAGCGCGCCCGCGGCTGCGACGCGCGGGTCGGCCTTCGATACGCGACCGCCCGAGGTGAGCCCGGTTTCGCCTGCGTCGCCTGCGCCGGTGTAGATGCGCTTCAAATGCTGTGCCTCGAGGAGAGTCTGAACGAAAGAACCATTCTAGCCCGCGTTGGCTGGCGGCCCGGAGTCCCGCACGCGGGCGACCAGTCGGGAGGGCAGGGTGTCAAACGCCCTCAGACGCCCGGTCGCGAAGCAAGAGAAGGGGTAGTCGCACTACTCGTGGACCAGAGTCTCGCCGCCGTCGATGACGATCACCTGCCCGCGGATCATGAACGAGCGGTCGTCACACAGGAACGCCACGGCCTTCGCCACGTCTTCCGGCGTGACCGGTCTGCCGGCAGGGGTCGGGCGGGTCGCCGCGGAGACGGCCTCCGTCTGTGTCTCATCCGGGAACGCCTTCAGTGCGTCAGTCTGCACGTACCCGGCCGAGACGGCGTTGACAGCGATGTTCTTGGCTGCGAGCTCGATGGCCAGGTAACGGGTCAACGCCTCCAGCGCGGCCTTCGACACGCCGACCGCGAAGTAGTGAGGCAGGACGAGCGTGGCCCCCAGGCTGCTCACGTTCACGATCTTTCCGCCGTCCGCCATCAGCTTCGAGGCCTCGATCGCGCAGAGCCACGGTGCCCGGGCGTTCGTGTTCAGTGTCCAGTCCCAGTGTTTGGCTGAGAGGTCGGCCGCGTTTCGCATCACGCCGGTTGCGGCGTTGTTGACGAGGATGTCCAGGCGTCCGAATCGCTCCTCGATTCGGGAGAAGAGCGACACGATGTTCTCCGGTTCGCCGAGAGGCGCGTGGACTCGCAGGCACTCAACGCCCATCTCCGTCAGCTCGGCCTCGGTGCGGCGCGCCGTGTCGTGGCTTCGGAGGTAATTGAAGGCGATGTGAGCGCCCCTCGACGCGAGCTCGCGGGCGATCGCCTTGCCGATGCCGCGCGAAGCCCCGGTGACGAGGGCTACCTTCCCCTTGAGTGAGCTCTCAGCCATGCCGACCACCCCGTCGCTCGACCCGGGTTGCACCAACGCGCAGGCGGCCTATCCCGGTCCCGGTGCGGATGTCTAGATGGCGAGTCCCCCGTCTGCCCGGATGACGTCGCCGGTGATGTACGCCGCCTCCTCGGAGGCGAGGAAAGCCACGAGCCCCGAGATGTCCTCGGGCGTGCCGAACCGTTGCATCGGTATGGCGTTCATCACGGTGTCCTTCACCCTGTCGGACAGGACGTCTACGGTTGCAGTGGACACGTACCCGGGCGCCACCGCGTTCACCGTGATGTTGCGGGTCGCCAGCTCTTTCGCCAGCGACCACGTGAAGGCATTGATGCCGGCTTTGGACGCGGCGTAGTTTGTCTGGCCCGGATTCCCCCGGAGCCCGACCACGGAAGAAACGCTGATGATCCGGCCCCATCGCGCCTTCATCATGCCCGGGACTACCGCTTTCGTGCAGTAGTAGGTTCCCTTGAGGTTTGTGTCTATGACCCGGTTGAAATCCTCGTCTTTCATGCGGACCAGGAGCGTGTCGGAGATGATTCCGGCGTTGTTGATCAGGATGTCGATGCGGTCGAACTCAGCAAGGACATCCGCGACTCCCTTGTCCACGCTCTCCCTGGACGCGACGTTCATGTTGACGGCTATCGCCTTGCGTCCCAGGGCCTGCACCTCTTCCACCACGGCATCGGCGTATTCGTCATTGATGTCGGCCACGGCGATATCCGCACCCTGCCTCGCCATCGCGAGAGCGATGCTGCGCCCGATGCCCAAGCCTCCGCCTGTGACAAGGGCCGTCCTGCCGGAAAGATCCGCGAACATCTCTCATTCCTCCTGCTGCGATGGCCGGTGATCAGGGCGCATCGATTGCTGTGGGGCTATGCCCCGACCACGGCCCTGAGGCGGGCGATCTCTTCCTCCGCCTCTTCCACAAACCGTCTCACCACGGTCGCGCGGGCGGTCGCGATGGCCGTGGCTATCGAACGCGCCCGGGCGCGCCCATGGCCCACTATCACTGCGCCTCTGACGCCGAGAAGCGGTCCACCACCGTACATCTCGATCCTGTTTGTCTGTTCGTAGATGTGATCGGCCACCTCGTCGCCGCTTGCCGTGCCCGCGAGCCGTTTCCGAACATCGCACGACAGGGCATCGCCCATGGACTCGACCACCTTGATGAGCACGTTGCCGACGAATCCGTCGCATACAACCACCTCGGCGGGGCCGTGGGGCAGATCGCTGGCCTCGACGTTACCCACGAAATTGAGGCCGCTCACCTTGAGTATCTCCGTCGTCTCCCTGACGAGTCTGTTGCCCTTCCCCTCTTCGGCGCCCACGCTCAGTATGCCCACCCTCGGATTCGCCACATCGAGAATCGTCCTGGCCATCACCGTGCCCAGAGCCGCGAAATCCGCGAGTTGCTGTGGGCGGGCGTCCACGTTGGTGCCGACGTCGATGACAATCATATTGGGCGCAGTGCCGATGACCGGACCCCCGAGCGCGCCCCGCTCGATGCCGTCGAATGTACCGAAGAGCATCGTGGCGGCTGCGATGGTCGCTCCGGTGGAGCCCGTGCTCACGAGCGCCCTGGCCCTGCCCTCACTGACCAGCCGCGCCGCCATGAACACAGACGCGTTTGGCTTGGATCTAAACGCCCTTACGGGAGGTTCGCCTTCTGCGACCACACCGTCGGCCGGCACCACCTCCAGCGGCAGATCCTCCGCGGCGTGTCGCGCCAGCTCGGCGCGTATCGCTGCGGGATCACCGGTCAGAAGCACTTCCACGCCCCCGGCACGCGCTGCCTCGACAGCCCCCGCGACGGTCTCAGTTGGGCCGTGGTCGCCGCCCATGGCGTCCAGGGCCACGGGCACAAGGGCAGGGCTGACGGCGTCCTGGCGCGTCACTTGGCCTCCCGTAGCACAGCTATCTGCTCGTGCCGATACCGAGCGGGACGAAGGCGCGGCCTGACACGGCCTCGCTGCCGTCCGGCTTGCGGCAACCGACGCGGCACTCCGCAACGGGCCCGTGTGGGGAGCCCTTGACGGCCACGATTTCGCCGAACGTGGTCACCGTCTCGCCGGGGAACACGGGCGCCCTGAAGCGCGCTCGCATCCGCCCCCCGGACGACCACCCGTCCGGGAACGCGGTCGCCATCATCTCGGAGACGAAAGCGAGGATCAGCATGCCGTGGCAGATGCGCCGCCCGAACTGCGTCGTCCGGGCAAACTCCTCATCCAGATGGACCGGGTTGAAGTCACCGGCGGCTTCGGCATACGCCTGGACCTGTTCCTGCGAGGTAGCCTTCTCAAGCGCAGGAAGCGTGTCGCCCACCTCGCCTGGCCGCTCATCCGCCACGAGTGCCGTCATGCGTTCTCCTCAGTGTCCGTGTCAGCCGGCACGACGATCGTGGAGAGCGAATTGCCCACAGCCTTGCCTGAACTGTCGGAGAATCGCGTCAGGATGGTGGCGAACCGCGAATCGCGGCGTACGGATGTCCCGGTCAACTCCGCTTCCGCGTAGATACGCTCCCCTACGAGGACGGGACGCTGGAACTCCACTTCCTGAGCGGCGTGGATGGTACCGCCCGTCAGGCCCAGGACGTCGATCAGCTTGCCAAGACCCGTGGCTACCACGGCCATGCCCGGGACGGGGTCACCTTCGGTGAAAGGCCGCGATGCAGTCGCATCAGCAGTCGCTGACGCGTACCTGCCGATGAACTCCGGAAGCATGTCCAGGGCGAAGCGGCCGAGCCGGTCCCCGGCCTCCATCTCTGCCAGGCTCAAGCAAAGCTCCCAATAACGAAACCCGCCGGCTGCGGGCAGGCGGTAATTGTAGGTACGTGTTGGCCGCGCCGCAACGAACACGGGCCCGCGTTCGTCGCGGCGCCGAGTCACAGGGTATCCTCTCCCACACACCGCCGTCTTCGACCGGGCCTGACATCGTGGGTGCGGTTGCCGGGGCGGCCCACCCGATCTGCGTACGTGAGGGATCGCAAAGGTGAGCCTGAAAGATCGAACAGCCGTAGTCACCGGCGCAGCCACCGGCATAGGCCGGGCCATCGCCCTCAAGCTCGCGGGGCAGGGCGCGAATATCGTCGTTGCAGACCTGGTCCCGGAGACGGACGAGGACGCAGTCGGCGGGGTGAGGTCGCTGGGCGTCGAGGCCCTGCCCTGTGAGATGGACGTCACCGATCCACAGTCGGTCGCCGGCATGGTCCGGCGAGCGCGCGAGCATTTCGGCGCGATCGACATCCTGGTAAACAACGCGGGCATCGTGGGCGCACCTGGGTGGTACGACGAGACTGGTTCTCGTGAGGAAGACTGGGTCGCCTGCTACAACGTGAATCTGAAAGGCGTCGTCATCGTCACGGACGCAATTGCCCACTTCATGAAAGAAGCGCGGTTCGGCAAGATCATCAACATTTCCTCCCTCGCCGGGCGCGAGGGCCGACCGTCGCTCGCGCACTACTCCGCCACCAAGGCCGCTGTTATCAGCTACACGCAGTCGCTGGCGAAGACGATGGCAGGGTTCAACGTGAACGTGAACGCCATCTGTCCCGGACTGCTGTGGGGGGCCATGTGGCAGCAGGTGGGGAGCCGCTACGCGCGGACCACCCCGGAATGGGAGGGACTGCCGGCCCGAGAAGTGTTCGAGAGAATGGTCGCCCAGAGAATCCCGATGGGCAGGGGGCAAACCCAGGACGACATCGGTGAACTGGCCGCGTTCCTGGCGTCAGAGGACGCCCGGAACATCACGGGGCAGGCCATAAACGTGGACGGCGGCTTCTTCATGAGATAGGCCCGGGAAGGCCGGAGGACAGGCAGTGGAACTGAACGACCGCGTGACGATTATCACAGGTGGCGGAGGCGGTATCGGGAGAGCCATCGCGCTTGAACTCGCCGCCCGCGGCGCGAACATCGTTGTTGCCGACATCGACGCGGTCGCTGCCCGCGGGGTCGCCGACGAGGTCTCCGGCCTCGGCAGGCGCGCCCTTTCCGTCGACACGGACGTGACAAACCGCGCCTCGGCCGCGCGAATGGCCGCGACCGCGCTCGCCGAGTTCAACCGGATAGACATCCTCGTCAACAGCGCGGGTGTCGGCGGCGCCGCCGGGTGGGAGGCTCGTGGCGCGAGCAGCCTTGAGGATTGGGATGCCGCCTACGAAGTCAACGCCCTGGGCATCGTGCGCTCCACCGATTCGGTGCGAGAACACATGGCAGAGCGCCGGTCCGGAAAGATCGTGAACATAGCCGCCGTTGCGGGCCGCAGAGGCGACGGGCCGATGAGCTCTCATGTCTCGGCGTCGAAGGCTGCCGCCATCAACGTTTCGCAGGCATTCGCGTTCCAGCTCGGGCCATTCAACATCAATGTCAACTGCATCTGTCCGGGGCTCGTGTGGACCCCGCTCTGGGAAAACGTGGGCCGGGAACGATTCGACGCCCTCGTGAGGGAGACCGTACCGTTCGGCCGGGAGCAAACGCCGGAAGACGTCGGTAAGCTGGCGGCTTTCCTGTGCTCCGAGCGCGCCCGCAACATCAACGGGCAGTCGATCAACCTCTCCGGCGGCTGGGAAATGAACTAGGCCGACAGCCGCTCTTGTCGGCGGTGACGCGGCTCTACTCTCGTTCCGATTCCTGCGCAGGGCCTGGAGGAGGTGCTTCGCCTTCCGCCTCGTCGGGCGCGGGGTCGTCCGTCCTTCTCCGCTGGATGAAGAAGACGTAGCCCAGCATGGCGATGATGCCTGCGGCTCCAAGCCAGATGATCACGACCAGGTAAGTCCTGCCGCTGAACGTGTTCGACATGTTCTGCATGAGCGATGGCGTCGGCAGTCCCTCGAAGCTGACCGTGACTTCCGAATCGCGCTCCAATCCGGGGGCTTCCGCCATAACGTAGTCACCGTCGCCCAGCGCCACCATGTTGTCCGCGGCCGCGTCTCCCACCCGGACGTTGCCCAGCCCCTCGGCCAGATGGACGCGCAGCGGTCCAGCACCGAACGGGAGACTCATCGGGAATTCAAGCTCGTCCCCCTCGTACTCCACTGTGTACTGGAAGACGATCTGGTGCATGTCGGGCGGCACCGGGTGTGTCATGGCCCACCCGTCCGCAGCGGCGACAACGTTGCCCTGGGGAAGACTGGTTTCGATCGACAGGTCGGTACTGCCCTCGGGCGTGGAGAATCGCAGCAGGCCGGCAGAGGCAGCCGATGGCTCCTCGACGTTGGGGATGAAGACGCGATCGGTGTCATTGACCACCATCGCCACGCCCAGCACGCCCATCGTCCGCGTGCCGGGGTCGATCGTTGGGACGTACAGCGAATATGACGCCACCACCACGTCGTCCGACGAATCGGTCGCGTCGTATATGGGTGCCTCGATGTCGGTGAAATCGGAGCCCTGTTCGAGGAACGTCACTCCCGTCACTGCCAGATGGTCCGTCACAACCCGGTACGTCGTGCCCGGCGAAAGCAGCACGTCTTCGAAGATGGACGACCCGTCTCGGTCCACCCGAGTCGTGGTGGTCTCGAGGACAGTCCCCGATTCCTCGTCCACCGTCAGCAGAATCACCTGGAAGTCGTCGGGCACCGTTCCGCCTTCGGTGCCGTTCACGACGCGGCCGTTAATCGTGTTCTCCGGCTCTGCCGCGGAGGCGACGCGGGCCAGCAGCAGCAACAGAACAACGGCCGCCGCGGCTGCCGCCGCAACGCGAGCGGCGGCCCCGGCCTTTGCCAGAGCCGCCTGCGCGAGGTTGGAGGTGATACTCGAGCTCAATGGAGATTGCCGCCTTCTTCTCGTTCGCAGGTGTTCCAGAGTTTCAGAAAGGTTATACCAGCGTCGCCGGGGAAGTGGATATGAGGGCTGTACGCAAACGCCGTGTGCGCCCGTACAGAGGCCCGGGCGCGGCTGATAGCGCGCGAACCTGGTGGCCCGCGCCCTACAATGCTCGCAGCGGGCGCCCGTCCGGCTCTTGCGGCGCCACTGGAGGATGACACGTGGCCACAGCAACCGGCGACAAGATCACCCTCAGCCAGCGGGAACTCCCGCGCGAGTGGCACAGCCCCGGGGCGGACCTCTCCTTTGAGCTCCCGCCCATGATGTCGCCCTCCGGCTACCCGGTGACCGAACGCGAACTGAAGCCGCTTTTCGCCGCTACCGCTATCGAGCAGGAGCTCAGCCGGAAACGCCGCTTCCGCATCCCGGGCCCGGTCCGCGACGCCTATGCGCGATGGCGGCCGACCCCGATGTTCCGTGCGAGGCGGTTCGAGGAAGCGCTCGGCACACCGGCGAAGCTCTTCTACAAATACGAAGGCGGCAGCCCCTGCGGCTCCTATGAATCGAACACTGCCATTCCACAGGCGTACTTCGTGCGCGAAGGCGGCTTCAGGCGCATCATCACCGGCGGCGCGGGCGGCATCTGGGTCGCCGCGGTGGGCCACGCGGCGGGCCTGTTCGGCATAGGTAGCAGGGTCTACTCGGTGCGGTCCCCGGACAGCGGCGGGGTCGGCAACGCGGCCGCACGGCTCTGGGGCACCGAGCTGGTGCCCAGCCCGAGCGAGATCACGCGCATCGGCAACGAGGCACTGGAGACCGGTGGGCCGCACTCGGGCAGCATCGCTCTGGCGCTCTCTGAGGCGTACGAGGAGGCCACGGTCAAAGACGATGCCAAATTCGCCATGCCGACGCTTCTGAACCACACCGTCCTGCACCAGACCGTCATCGGTCTGGAGGCGGCGAAGCAGCTCCGTGCGGCGGGCGAGTTCCCGGACGCGGTCATCGGCTCCATAGGCGGTGGCGCCCACTTCGCCGGTCTGTTCCTGCCTTTCCTACGGGCCCGGCTGGACAACGCGCCGATCCGGTTCGTGGCCGTCGAGACCGCCTCCACGCCTAGCCTCACCCGCGGCAGGTACGTCTACGACTCGGGCGATTCCGCCGGTCAGATCCCGGCGGTCATGATGTACACGCTCGGCAGGGACTACGCCCCACCCGGCATCTTCGCCGGGGGCATGCGGTACCACGGAGTCGCCCCCATCGTCTCCGCCCTCTACCGGTACGGCTATGTCGAGGCGGTCGTTCACGGGCAGCGCGAGGCGTTCGAGGCTGGCCTGGAGTTCACGAGGGCCGAAGGAATCGTCCTCGCACCCGCCTCCATGTACACCGTCCGGGAAGTGATCGATGAGGCGACGCGATGCAGGGAGGAAGGCGCCGCGCGGACCATTCTCTTCTCGGTGACGGCGAATGCCGAGTTCGACGCTTCTCCGTACGACGCGCTTCTGACCGGTGAGATCGAGGATCTCCCGCCGGCAGAAGCCGGGCTTGAACAGTCACTCGCCGGACTGTCCGACACGTAGCCCGCGGGGCACCGGCCGGTGCCACCAGCCGTCTACTCATGGGAGGGGACTGCGATGCCTTCGGATGACAGCAGCGCGCCTGTGTATCAACGCCCCGAAGAGCTGCTGGCTAAGCTCATCAGGTTCGACACCACCAATCCCCCCGGTAACGAGGCCGGGTGCATCTCCTACATTGACGGTCTGCTGACCGACGCGGGCATTGAGACCACCATCCTTGCCCGCACGCCGGAACGCACGAACGTGATCGCCCGGCTGC
>CAYYFS010000037.1:0-5007 GCA_964471055.1 uncultured Dehalococcoidales bacterium | reverse complement strand
TGAGCGATGAGGAAAACGGCGGCGGTTTCGGCGCGAAATTCCTGTCGGAACAGCACCCGGACCAGTTCGAGGGCATCCGCTACGCCATCGGCGAATTCGGAGGCTTCTCGCTGCACGTTGCGGGACGCCGCTTCTACCCGATCATGGTCGCGGAGAAGCAGGTGTGCCGGATGAAGGCCACGGTGCGCGGCCGGGGTGGACACGGTTCGGTGCCCGTCCGTGGCGGCGCGATGGCAGGCCTGTCCCGCCTGCTCTTGAGGTTGGACAGACACCGTCTGCCTGTGCACGTCACGCCCGTTACGCGCCTCATGATTGAGGAGATGGCACGCGCCATCGGAGGGCCGTCCGGGTTCGTGCTGAAGCGGCTGACGAACGCGTTGCTGACCGACAGAGTGCTCGGGTTGCTCGGACCACGCGCAGATGTCTTCGATCCGCTGCTGCGGAACACCGTGAGTCCAACCGTCGTCCACGCAAGCGACAAGGTCAACGTGATCCCCTCCGAAGCGTCAGTGGAACTGGACGTGCGGCTGCTCCCGGGATTCGGTCCCGATGACGCTGTCCGCGAGATCCGCGCGATCGTCGGGGACGGGGTGGAACTGGAGGCCCGCCGCTTCGATTCGTCTCCCGCCGAGGCGGACATGGGACTGTTCGACACGCTGGCGCGTATCCTGCGCGAGGCCGATCCGGAAGGTGTGCCCGTGCCCCTGCTGCTGAGCGGCGCCACCGACGGGCGATTCCTGTCGCCCTTCGGCATCCAGACCTACGGCTTCACTCCGATGCGGTTGCCGGAAGATTTCGAGTTCACTCGCACGATCCACGCCGCGGACGAACGCATCCCCGTGGACGCCGTTCGTTTCGGCACGGACGCGATCTATCAGCTCCTTCAGCGCTTCGCGTAGCGGGCGTCTGGTTACCGGCCGGGGCTACTCGAATACCGGTCCCCAATCTGAAAAATCCCCGCTCAGTATGCCGTTGGACCGGTCGAGATCGCTGCCGATGCGGCCGAGGAGATCGGGCGACACCCTTATCTCCGCCATCGGCCTGGCCGTGGTGATCAGGTCGCCCAGCGCGAACGCCTCCCCAACACCTGATTGGAGTGCTTCGTCGAGTTGCTGCTTGGCGGCAAACAGGAAGTCTGCGTCGATCTGGGCTCGGTGCCGGGCGCACCAGGCGGCCGGATCTGCGGCGGCAAGCGCCTCACCGATGAGCTGTGTGTGAGTCGGATCAACTATCACCGGCCAGCCTCCTGTTTTGTGATGGCAACCTGTGGGACAGTTCGGACAGCGCTAGGCGGCACTCGCGGCTGTGTCTACCCAACATCCGATTCCCCGGACCACGAATTCGATCCCCGATCGGCCCGGCCCGGCCGACTTCTGGCGCAAGATCGACGAGACAATCGGCTCACGTCCGAAGTGGCTGTATGCCGCCTGTCCGCAGACCGCAAGCCCGCCAGCGCATCTCGTTGCTGCCGCGTTGGGCCGATGCTAGGATTGGACGGCTATTGCCGCCCCCGGTTGGCGGCCCCGTTGCAGCACTCAGTCACGCCCACGCGCCTCCGGAGGCACGCATGGAGATCAGTCCCGAGAAACTGCGCTGGATGTACGAGACGATGTACCGTATCCGGCGCTTCGAAGAGACCATGCTCGAGGAGACCCTCAGGGGCAACTCCATGGGGGTCACACACAGCTCGGACGGCCAGGAGGCGGGGCCCGTCGGCATCTGCGCTCACCTGAACGACCAGGATTGGGTCTCCTCCACGCACCGCGGCCACGGCCACTGCATCGCCAAGGGCGTCGACACGAAGCAGATGATGGCCGAGATCTACGGCCGGGTCACCGGCATGTGCAAGGGCAAGAGCGGCTCGATGCACATCGCCGATTTCTCCAAAGGCATGCTCGGGGCCAACGGCATCGTCGGCGCGGGAATACCGCTCGCCGTGGGTGCGGCCCTCACGCATCAGTACAAGGGCACCGGCGGCGTGGGCGTCACCTTCTTCGGCGACGGAGCCACCAGCCAGGGCGTCCTGCACGAATCGATGAACCTGGCATCCGTCTGGAAGCTGCCCTGCATATTCGCCTGCGAGAATAACCACTACGCTGAGGCAACGCCGGTCGAGTATGCAGTCTCCGCACCGGACATCGCTGAGCGGGCGGCCGGCTACTCCATGCCCGGCGTCGTGGTGGACGGCATGGACGTCTTCGCCGTTTATGAAGCCGCCGGAGAGGCCATCGCCCGCGCCCGCAAAGGCGAAGGCCCGTCGCTCCTGGAGCTGAAGACGTACCGGTACCACGGCCACTTCCACGCGGACGATCCTCACACCTACCGCAAGCAGGAGGAAGAGGATGAGTGGCACGCCCGCGACCCCATCGCCGGGTTCGAAAGGCAGGCGAAGGAACAGAACCTGATGACCGACGAAGAGATGTCGGCCATCCGGGACGAAATCGAGAAGGAGATGGTGGAGGCGGTGGAGTTCGCCGCATCCAGTCCCATCACCCCGCTCGAAGTGATGTACGAAGACGTATACGTCAGCTACTCGAACTCCGTGAGGGCCCTCCGCTAGAGACGGCAGCCCCGTCCGGATACCCGATCGTTCAGGACACCGTGAGGAACGAGGCCAGAGATGACCACCGAAGCCGCCAGCCCGATGGGCCCCGGCATGGAAGTTCCCGGCAGGGAGATACGCTACCGCGAGGCGTTCAACAAGACCCTCGGGGATGAGATGGAGCGCGACCCTGACACCATCTTGATGGGTGAAGACGTGGCCGGCGGGGCCGGTCGCAAAGACGACGAGGGCAACTATCTCGACTCGTGGGGCGGGCCCTTCGCCGCCACCAAAGGCCTGATACAGCGTTTCGGCGACCAGCGCATTCGGGACACTCCGATCTCCGAAGCGGGCTTCATGGGCACGGCCGTCGGCGCGGCGATCACGGGCCTCAGGCCGATCGTCGACATCATGTACTTCGACTTCATCCAGGTGGCGATCGATCAGCTGCTTTCAAACGCAGCGAAGATGAGGTGGATGTTCGCGGGGCAGTCCAACGTACCGCTGACCATCTTCGGCCGGACCGGCGCCGGGAGCGGACACGCGGCCCAGCACTCCCAGTCCTACTACTCGATACTGGTCCACATTCCCGGCCTCAAGGTGGTGGCGCCGTCCGATCCGTACACCTGCCGCGGCCTCCTGGCCGCCGCCATCCGGGACGACGATCCGGTCATCGTGTGCAACCAGAAGCGGCTCATCAACATGAGCGGGTTCGTCCCCGACGAGTCGTTCGCCATCGAGCTCGGCAAGGGCCGCTACCTGCGACGCGGGAGCGATGTGACCCTGGTGGGCATGTCGTATGCCGCCGAGGTGTGCCGGAGCGCCGCGGAGCAGATGGCCGAGGAGGGCATCGACGCGGAAGTGGTCGACCTGCTCAGCCTCTCGCCGATGGACGAGGACATCATCCTGGAGTCCGTGGCGAAGACCAACCGGGTAGTAATTGTGGACGAGGACACGCCGCGGTGCGGTATGGCCGCCGACGTCTCCGCGCTGATCGCGGACAGGGCGTTCGACAGTCTCGACGCGCCGATCAAGCGGGTCACGGGACCGCACACGCCGGTACCGTACTGCAGGCCTCTCGAAAGCGCGTTCATTCCCGACGAAGCCGCGGTCGCCGGTACAACGAAGCGCCTGCTGGGTATCGAATAGCCGGGCCTCCGGGCGGCTTCGGGCCGACACTGGCAAACAAGGGCCGCTGCGCACAGCAGCGGCCCGTTCGCGTTGGGACCGTGTCAGCCGCGGGTCTTGGGCTCGATCGTGTGCTTGAGAGCGTCCAACTGGCATGGACCTGACTGGAGGGGGCGGGCCGAGGTTGACCCCACCGCTGTCCTAGTGTAACGTTGCAGCACCGTTACGGTGTTACAGGAGCACAAGAGTGCCGGTGATACGGATAGACGAAGAAGTGTGGCAGTGGCTGCAGGGGCAGGCTGAACCCCTTGTGGACAACCCGAACTCTGTCCTGCGGCGCGTCGCGGGCCTAGACGCTGATCAGGAGAAGACGGCGGAACACGCGGCGGCGAAGGTGTTCGGCGCTCTTGCGACGCAGCTGGAGCCCGGAACCTCTGGCTCCGCGGATGCCCGTAGACGGTCGGAGGGGAGCTTGGCCATCCCCCCTAGGGGCGGATTCGGTCGGCGGAGGACGCAGTCCCGGGGCCGAGAACTGGTGGAGAACCTGAGAAGCGAGTTGGAAAGGTGTGCCCCGGAGGGTGCGACGCGCACGTGGGAAGGCGGACGGCGTCGAACCCGGAACATTCTCCACGTGGGGCCTGCCCCCGATGCGAAGCTCGTGTACGCGAAGGTGAGAACCGAAGCGCCCGGCTTCTGGGGACTGAACGAGAATCAACTGGCATCCCTTCGGACGAGTGGTCTGCCATGGTTCGTGGTGCTCATTGAGGGATCAAGCGGGACTCACCATCTGTTGTCCTCCTCGCAGGTCGAGAACGCGATCCGGGCAGGCACGTGGACGATGAGCAACAGCGACTACAAAGTCCACGAAAACGACCGAGAACTCGTGGGAGCGCTGGGGCTCGACTCTGCTGCCGCGGCTGCCGAACACATTGTGAATCGAGTGTAGCGAAGGCCCAGCACTCGATATGGCATGGGGGCCGCTGCACTGCGCAGCGGTCCTTTCGCGTCCATCTGGTCATGGCAGGTTGACTGACATGTCTTCTAAATGTATCGTGTCATTGAGGAATGTCTATTGACAGTAAAAACACAGTCGGGAAGGCTGAGCATGAACACAATGAAAAGTCTGCGGGAGGCGCTCCACCGGGAGATTGACCGCCTGTTTGACGAGCACGAATCGTCCTCTGGGCCGGGCGAAGACACTTTGAGGCCATCGAATGGGGAGCGCGAGTTCAGGTTGTCCACCGCAGGTTCCGCGAGACCGTTCTCACACACATGGCCAGACACCACCTCCGAGAGATATCGGGGAGGAACGCGATACGTGCTTCATGTCGGGGCCC
>CAYYFS010000036.1:6064-15153 GCA_964471055.1 uncultured Dehalococcoidales bacterium | reverse complement strand
GGTGAGCAGCAACAGGAGGAGCCCGGACCTGATCGCCCACAGAAGTGCAAGATTCATGGCGGGATTATAAGTGGCTCCGCCGGGCAGGACCGCCCGTTGCCGCGTGTTCGCGGGAGAGGGAAGGCCCGCGATTCCTGCCGTCGGCCCTTAGGGCCGCGTATTCACGGCGATGCGGGCCGAAAACGCCTAGAGGGTTGTGAAACCCGACAGATACCCTCTCCGCATACCATCCCGGAAAGCGAGGGCCGGGACGTGGCCAAGGCACAGAGCTTCCGATTGGGCAAAGGGGACAGGCTACTAGTGGCACTCGGGACGCTGGCCCAGACCCGCGAGGCCGACCGGCCAAAGAGGAGAACCCGCGCCCAAGAGCGGCGCGTGCTGAGGGCGCTCGGTGCTCTGGGACAGGCCGCTGAGGCCGGCGGCACGGAACGAGAAATCAAAGCGCTGGAATCCCGGGTGGTGGAAGCGCTTGACGCCTTCGGCCGAGTAGCCCGACCGGCGAAGTCCCGATCGCTCAGCACTGCCAGGAAGGGACGGGCCGCCGCCTAGAGCGCCTGGCCGCCTCTAGGCGTCGCGATAGTAGTCGACGGTCCGCCGAAGCCCCTCCGCGAGCGGCGTGCGCGGGGCCCAATTCAGATCGCGCTTCGCCCTGGATGCGTCCAGCGTGATCCGGCACAGGTCGCCGGGTCTTCGTCCGATGTGCTCCGGCGCCTTTGCATAGCCGGTCAGGGAAACCAGTTCTTCGAATAAGGCGTGGATCGAGGTGCCGGTTCCGGTCCCAACGTTGTACGCGGTGCGCTTCCCGGCCACGAGTGCACGCCTGATGCAGTCGACGGCGTCTGACACATACACGAAGTCCCGTTCATCATCGCCGTCGCCAAAGATCTTCACGGCCTCCCCTGCAAGCATGGCATTGGCGAAAATCGCCACCACGCCGGCCTCTCCTGCTGCGTTCTGCCTCGGCCCGAAGAGGTTGGCGGGACGAACGACCGTATAGTCGAAGTCGTACGCCGCCCCGTAGGTGGCCAGGTAGTTCTCCGCCGCCAGCTTCGAAGCGCCGTATGGCGACGCCGGTCGCTTGGCCGCGGTCTCATCGACGGGCATGTCCTCCGGCTCGCCATAAATGGCTCCGCCGGTAGAGACGAACAGGAACCTGCAGTCTCCTATCTTCCGCACCGCCTCCATCAGGTTCAGTGTCCCGAGCACGTTGGTCTCCGCGTCTCGCATCGGGTCGCGAGTGGAAGCGGGAACACTGACCTGGGCGGCGAGATGCAGTACGGCAGACGGCCGGATCTGCTCGATGATCCGAGCGGCGGCAGCGTCTCGGATATCGACTCGGTGGAGCTCTGCTGCCGGATGCAGATTGGCCTCGCGACCGCTGCTGAGGTCGTCGACGACGACCACCCGGCATCCGGCGCCAATGAGGCTGTCCACCAGATGCGAGCCCAGGAATCCTGCACCGCCGGTTACCAGGACTGTACGAAAATCGTCGAGGCAGGTCGGCAATTCAACCCTCTGTGCTGTGCGGACACGTTCAACGGGAGCCGACCCTGAGCGGGCCCTCCCAACGTCTGGAGATCGTGCCCCTATGCTATACTCCGCGCCTCGTTTGGCCATGCTGGCATTGGCCGGCATGATCCGTCTCCCTCGATACCCCAGCCGGGCCGCCGCGGAAGACCTCTCGGCGGCCCTTCACGTCGAGAGCATCGCATGACTCCTGAACCGAAAATCGTAGACGGCGGCACGATCACCACCCCGAAGGGCTTCTCGGCAGGCGCCACCTTTGCCGGCCTCAAGACCCCGGGCCCGAACACGCGAGACCTGGGGCTGGTCCTTTCGGATACGCCCTGCGCGCTGGCGGGCGCCTTCTCACAGAACTCGGTGGTTTCGCCCTCCGTCACGGTGAGTCGGGGTGTCGTCAACGCCGGCGGCCAGGCCAGGGGCATCGTCGCCAACAGCGGTTGCGCCAACTGCAGCGTCGGCGAACAGGGATTGACGGACGCCCGGGAGATGACGGCTCTCGCAGCAGCGCACCTGGGTGTCGAGCCGGAGGAGATGCTCGTGTGTAGCACGGGCGTCATCGGCGTGGAACTGCCGATGGGCCCGATCCGGGAGCATCTGCCGACCATCACGCTGAGTGAGGACGGCGGACACGAGATGGCCCGGGCGATCATGACTACCGACCCGCGGCCGAAAGAGCGTGCCGTCCAGGTGGAGGTCGGCGGCCTTACTGTGACTGTCGGGGGCATCGCGAAAGGCGCCGGCATGATCCATCCGAACATGGCGACCATGCTGTGCTTCATGACCACGGACGCCGCCGTCGAGCAGGGCTTCCTGAAAGAGACCCTTCGGGAAGCCGTGACGCTTTCGTTCAACCAGACGGACATAGACGGCGATCAGAGCACGAACGACACGGTGTTGCTGCTCGCCAACGGCACGGCCGGGAATGCTCCGCTCTCAGGAGGGGACGCAGGATCGGACGCGTTCGCTCGGGCGGTCACCGACGTCGCCATGTACCTAGCCCGCGAGATCGCCCGCGACGGCGAGGGTGCCAACCATCTCATCGATGTCAGTGTCGACGGTGCGAAGAGCAACGAGGATGCGCGGAAGGCTGCGCGCTCCGTGGCGTCGTCCCTGCTCGTCAAAACAGCAGTCTACGGGCGGGACCCCAACTGGGGCCGGATCATGATGGCCGTGGGCAAGACAGGGATCGAGCTGGACGAATCGAAGATCAAGATCTTCATCAACGACATCCAGATTGTGGAGGGCGGGGTGGCCATTCCGTACTACACCCCGTCCGTCGTGGCGGCACTCGGCGAGCCAGAGGTGTTCCTTCGTATCAGCCTCAGCATCGGGGAAGGCGTCGGGCACGCCTGGGGCTGCGACCTCTCAGAAGAGTACGTCGTCTTCAATTCCGCCTACACGACCTAGGGGGCGGGACCGACCAGCGATGCATCCGGTGACAGCATCACGCGGCGCCGAAGGGACGCTCCGGTGAGCGCCCTCCAGCAAGACTGGCACGGCGACGACATCATCGTGGTCAAAGTCGGCGGCAGCACGCTAGGCGAAGGCGATTCCACCACACCGGATATCGTCTCTCTGGCCGAGCGCGGCCTGCGGCCCGTGGTGGTCCACGGTGGCGGCAAGGTCATCTCCGAGTGGGTCGGCAAGCAGGGCATCCAGCCCGAGTTCGTGCGCGGCCTGAGGAAGACCGACAAGCCCACGCTGGATGTGGCGGTTGCGGTGTTGTGCGGGCTCGTGAACGCACAGTTGGTGGCGGAGATCGCAGCAGTCGGCGGCAACGCGGTCGGACTTTCGGGCGTGTCAGGCGGCCTGCTCCAGGCCACGGTCCAAGACCCTGACATGGGCCTGGTGGGCAGGGTTGTTCAGGTCAACACGACCCCGGTGATGGCGCTGCTCAGTGCGGGAGCCATCCCGGTCATTGCTCCTTCCGCCCTCCATGTGGATCCGTCCCCGGACGGCTCGGACCGCATACTGAACGTGAACGCCGACACGTCGGCAGGACGGATCGCAGCTGCGCTGTGCGCCTCCCGGCTGGTGTTTCAGACGGACGTTGAGGGTGTCCTGGACTCCCGACGCCGCCTGATCCGACAGATGACGCGGCGGCAGGCTCACGACCTGATCGCGAGCGGCGTGGCCGCGGGCGGCATGATCCCCAAGATCGAGGCCTGTGCAGGCGCGCTTGAGACCGTCGGTTCCGGCCACATCATCGACGGGCGCGTGGCGGGCGCGCTGCTGGCGTGCGTCAAGGGCACGCCGACCGGCACCCGGATCGTCTAGCGGGAATGCCCGGGCTACGGCCCGGACCCGAGGTAGCTCCGGAGCACCGATGCGGGCATGGTGCGAACGCGCCGCGCCTCGTGTGAGACGGCCAGTACGGCAGCGACAACGAGCGCCGCGCAGGCAGCGAACGTCGCGCTGCCCACTTCGATGAACAGCCTATCAGTCACCGTACGAGAAGGGCCGGACGCGTCACCCACGGCGGACGCCAGAACAATGTCCGCTCCGGCCATGACGCTGGCGACCACCGGCCCGGGGTGGGGCTGTTCGGCTGTTGCTGCGCCGACCGGCATAGCAGCGGACGCGAATACGATGGACACGCCGATGACGGGAGCCATGGCGAGCCACACAGCGTGACCGCGCAGCCCGCGCAGGATCACCGTCTTCCTGAATCCCATGAGAACACCGTCGCGCGTGGGCGGTGTCGCGAGGCAGCAGAGCGGCACCAAACAGAGTGGGTGTCAGCCCCCAACAGGCAAAGCGTGACGGGCCAACCCCACTCACGGATATCGAAGAAGCCGGGCACCCGACTAGCGGATGCCCGGCCTAAAGCGCCCAGAAGCCGAGTTGGAGCGCTACACGTCGAGGTTCTTCACCTCAAGCGCGTGCGTGCGGATGAAATCACGGCGGGGAAGGACCTCGTCGCCCATAAGCGTGCGGAGGATGTCGTCCGCAGCCATGGCATCTTCGGCGGAGACGCGCAGCATCATCCGTTTGGACGGGTCCATGGTGGTCTCCCAGAGCTGCTCCGGGTTCATCTCACCCAGGCCCTTGTACCGCTGCAGAGTGGTACCCGACCGATCGCCGTTTTGCTCCAGTGCCGTCGGCAGGTCCGCCCATCGGACATTCTCGGTCACCACCTCGTTGTTCTTCGAGATGGTCAGAGGACTGGCGGCGACGATGTCTTTCACACCGTCGTACAGCCGGCGTGCGCGCCGGAGCGTCGGGTGCTCGTTCACCATTCTCGTCAGCGTGTAGCCCTCGATATCGTGCGTCACGTCCGGCGGTGGAGGCGGCGGCTCCTCAGGCGGTATCGTGTCGGCCAGCTCAGTCGAGCCGTTTTCCGTGTCGCCGAGTTCATCTGTACGCTCAGTCGGTTCGAAGAAGCTCGGCTGCAGCGGGGGCGGAGGACGGAAGTCCAGGCGGCGGATCTCAGGGTCCTGTATGAGCCGTTCCAGCACGTTCGCGGGGATGTTGAGCGCACTCAATCCGTTCATGCTGTCGGCCAGCTCCCGTAGAGGTGCAAGCACCGCTCCCAGCTTCGCGCCGGCCAGCGACAGCTTCGCCGCCGTTTCCGATGTCACCCGGGTCTTCCCGTACACCTTCTGGGCAAGCCAGCCATCCTTCTCCTCGTCGGAGTAGAGCCACGTCCCCGAGCGGCCTCGGCTGGCCCGGTACAACGGAGGTTGCGCGATGAACAGGTGGCCATCGCCTATGAGGCGCGGCATGTTGCGGTAGAAGAACGTCAGAAGAAGTGTGCGGATGTGAGCGCCGTCCACGTCCGCGTCGGTCATGATGATGACCCGGTGATATCGCAGGCGCTCCGAGTCGTAGTCTTCGCCCAGACCCGCGCCGAGAGCCGTTATCAACGCGGCGATTTCCTCATGCGCGAGCATGCGCTCCGGGCGCGCCTTCTCGACGTTCAGGATCTTGCCACGCAGAGGCAGCACGGCCTGGAATTGCCGGTCACGACCCTGCTTTGCCGACCCCCCGGCCGATTGTCCCTCGACGATGTACAGCTCACTCCGGGCCGGGTTCTTCTCTGTGCAGTCCGCTAGCTTGCCCGGCAGGGACCCGCCGTCCATGGCGTTCTTGCGGATCACCATGTCCCGGGCCTTGCGGGCCGCCTCCCTTGCGCGGGCGGCCGTGGAAGACTTGTCCAGAATCTTCCGGGCTTCGTCGGGGTGGTCCTCGAGGAACTCCATGAGTCTGCGGCCCATAACCGTCTCGACGGCGCCCTTGACCTCCGGGTTGCCGAGGCGTCCCTTCGTCTGACCTTCGAACTGAGGGTCCTGCACTTTGACGCTGACGACAGCCATCAGGCCTTCACGCACGTCCTCACCCGATAGATTCGGCACGTCTTCCTTGAGCAGACCGTTCTTGCGGCCGTAGTCGTTCAGGACGCGGGTGAGGGCGGCGCGGAATCCGGTGACGTGGGTGCCACCATCGGTGGTGTGGATGCAGTTGGCGAAAGAGAGGCAGTTCTCAACAAATGATTCGTTGTACTGAAGCGCTACCTCAACCACGGTTCCTTCCACCGTGTCCTGAGCGAATATGACCTCGTCGTGGACGGGGTTCCGACGCCGGTTCAGATTCCTCACGAAACTCAGGACACCGCCGTCGAAGAAATAGGTCACATCGTTGTTCGGCCAGCGGTCAGCGTGCCATTCGCTCTTGAAGTGGATCGTGAGGGCCTGGTTCAGGTAGGCCATTTCGCGGAAGCGCTCGGCGATGGCGTTGAAGTCGAACGAGATCTCTTCGAATACCTGGCTATCGGCGAGGAACGAAATGGAGGTGCCGGTGCCCTCCGGGTCCTCGGTTGTCCGAGGCCGTGAGTCCAGCTCGGCCTGCGGAATCCCGCGGTTGTACTCCTGACGGTAGACGTTGCCATTGCGGCGCACCTCGACGGCCAGCCACTCCGAGAGGGCATTCACGACCGACGCGCCTACACCGTGGAGACCTCCGGAGACCTGGTACGACTTGCCGCCGAACTTCCCGCCTGCATGCAGCGTCGTCATGACCGTTTCGACCGCCGAGGTACCCGTCGTAGCGTGCTGGTCCACCGGGATCCCGCGCCCGTTGTCGGTGATAGTGACTGAGCCGTCCGCGTGGAGAGTCACTTCGATGCGGTCGGCGTACCCGGCCATAGCCTCGTCCACACCGTTGTCGACGACCTCGTGGATGAGATGCTGCAGGCCGGTCGGCCCGGTCGTGCCGATGTACATGCCGGGGCGGCGCCGGACAGCCTCGAGCCCTTCGAGTACGGTGATGTCCTTGGCGCTGTAGTCGTCCGCTGGGCTGCTGTTCCGTTGCCGGGCCATATCTCTCCTCAAGTCGGGTCAAGCGGGAAGTCGTTCGGGCGCGACCATAGAAGGTGCTTCGTCTATCGCGGCAGAAAAGGGATTCAGGAGGGGTACGGTTCCGCTCCGGGCCTCAGCGCATGCCGCCCTTAGCAGCCCCTCGCGCGCGCGGACCTCATATTGCGCCCCATCTTGCCCAATCTTACCAAATACGGCCCATTCCCTCAACTTGCGGCCAGTACGGATTTCACCGAAAACGGCCCCCTTCCCGCGCCCTGGTCTGTGGATGTACCTCCAGAGATGGCGACATCACGCGCGAGCGAGACCCCCGGCGTGGTCGCCGCTCCGCGAGTCGGACGATCCGTCCCGAGTGACCCTCGGTCTCTGCCGCGGCAGGCACCGATCAGAAGAGCGAGGCCAACTCAGAGCCGAGTTACGCGCTATTGGGACCGCCGTGGCACCGAGTGCAGCCGCCGGGGCAGGAACCGTCGATCACAGAGCCCCGAGCCCGCCGGCCGTCTGACGTGCGATTCGGGACCGTCACTGCAGGCCCGTGAATGCCGCGGCTCCGCCAGATGCCATGCGCCGCACCGTGGCCCGGCGTCGGGGCTGCGTATAATGCCCCCGCCGGTCGCCGCAGCGGGCCGCGCGGCCGGTTTCCCCACTGGAGGGACCGCTTTCCCAATCGCGCGGCGCTCCAGGGGCGGCCATAGCTGAAGTCCCGCCCGCGTGCCCCGTGAGGGGGAAGGCAGGCCACCGTGGCGCTTGACAGAGACGCCCTGATGCTAATGCTCCGCAGGATGTGGCTCATCCGCCACTTCGAACTCACGGTGATCAAGGTGCATTCGGCCGGTGAGATCGTCGGCGCGGCCCACCCGTACATCGGCGAGGAGGCAGTGGCCGTTGGAGCGTGCGCCGCGCTCCGGACAAGCGACTACATTTCCGGCAACCATCGCTCCCACGGACACCCGATAGCGAAGGGCGGCGACGTGAGACGGGCGATGGCCGAGCTGTACGGCCGGCAGGACGGTTTCTGCAAGGGCAAGGGCGGCTCGATGCACATCGCCGATTTCTCGATTGGCATCCTGGGTGAGTCCGGGATTGTCGGGTCTTCGGTGCCCGTCGCGACCGGCGCTGGCCTCGCGGCGAAGATCCGCGGGGACGATTTCGTTTCGCTGGTCTTCTTCGGAGACGGCGCCTCCAACCAGGGCGCATGCCACGAGTCGATGAACCTGGCTTCAATCTGGGGACTGCCGGTCATATACGTGTGTGAGAACAACCAGTACGCGGTCACGACGTCCTACAGGGAGTCCGTGGCGGTTGAGCACATCTCGGACCGTGCGCCTGCGTACAACATGCCCGGCGTGCTGGTCGACGGCCAGGACGCGGTGGCCATGTACGAAGCAGTGAGCGAGGCTGCCCGTCGGGCGCGGGCAGGTGACGGGCCGACGCTGGTCGAGGGTTTCACCTACCGGTTCGAGGAGCATTCACTCGGCGTGGGCCGCGTTCGCCGCGGCGAATACCGGACCGAGGAAGAGATCGCCAAGTGGCGCGAGCGCGACCCGATCGTGATCCACACCGAACGCCTGGTTTCTCAGGGCATTGCCACGGCCGAGGAGTGCGAAGCCGTCGAGGAAGCGGCGCACCTCGAAGTGGAGGGCGCGCTGGAGTTCGCTCGCACCAGCCCGTACCCGGAGCCGTCGGCGCTGCACGAAGACATGTGGGCGAACCCCATACCGGTCGATTGAGCGTCAGCAGAGGACACGCAGGTATGCCCAGCATCACTTTCGCCCAGGCGATCAACGAGGCACTCACAGAAGAGATGCGCCGGGACGAGTCCGTCATCATGATGGGCGAGGACATCCGCAGGTCCATCTACGGTGCGACGGCCGGCCTGCTGGATGAGTTCGGCGAGAAGCGGGTACTGGACACTCCCCTGTCGGAAAGCGGGTTCTTCGGCGCGGCCATCGGAGCGGCGGTGGTCGGCATGCGGCCGGTGGTCGAAACCCTGTCCAGCTTCATCTGGGTGGCGATGGACCAGGTCGTCAGCCAGGGCGCCAAGATGCGCTACATGTTCGGGGGACAGGCGACGATCCCGGTGGTGTTCCGTACGACGATGTACTACGGGGCGGGCGCCGCCGCTCACCATTCGGACCGCAACTACCCGATGTTCATGAACGTGCCGGGGCTCAAGATCGCCGTGCCCACCAACCCGGCAGACGCGAAGGGGCTGCTCAAGACCGCCATACGGGACGACGACCCGTGCCT
>CAYYFS010000036.1:2836-5964 GCA_964471055.1 uncultured Dehalococcoidales bacterium | reverse complement strand
GCGCCGATAGCCAAGGTCGCCTCCGAGCAGGTGAACATCCCGTACTCGCCTGCGCTCGAGAAGCTGGTGTACCCGACGAAGGAGAAGATCGTCGCTGCGGTGAGGCGGACGCTGGAGTAGGCGCCACGCGGGCGACGACTGGCAGATGACTCGACCCTAAGACGGGCGGCAAAGAAGGCCCAGATCAAATCACGGAGTGCGCTTTTCAGATGGATCCATCGGCTATCAAGACGCTCACGTTCGACCTGTTCGGCACGGTGCTCGATCTGGCAGGCAGTCTGACGCCGCACATCAGGGACTTCCTCAAGGAGCACGGCTCGGACGCCGATCCCGGCGGCTTCTGGGCACAGTGGCGCTATCGTCAGCGGATCGAGCAGTACCAGGACACGATCCTGATGCTCGGTCACTCCGGGTACCTGGAAACCGCGCGCAAGGCCTTCTCGTACACGCTCCGGCTGAACGGCGTTGACGCGAAGGAAGACGAGATCGACGGCCTCATGGACGCCGCATGGAAGCAGCTGTCGCCCTTCCCGGAGGTTGTTCCCGCGCTCGAACGCCTGCATGCCCGCTACGGGCTCGTGGCCCTTTCGAACGGGAACCCCTGGTTCCTGGACCACCTGGTCAAGAACCGCATCCAGTATGAGTTCGACGAGGTGATATCAGTCGAGGTCGCGGGCGCGTTCAAGCCACATCCCGGCGTCTATCGGCGGGCTGCCGTGATCCTCGGGTGGGAGCCGGGCGAACTGCTGATGGTGTCGGCCAATTCGTTCGACGTGATGGGCGCACGCGCGTGCGGCTATCGCGGGGCATTCGTGAATCGGTACGGGCTTCCGTACGAAGACACTCCCTATGTGCCGGACGTGACGGTACCGGACTTCACCGGGCTGGCCGACGCGCTCCTCTGAGCAGCCCCACGCGGGCTGAGCAGCGGGCTACCCGTGCCTCGGAATCGCCTCGGCGCGCTCCTTCGCGCTGCTATACTTCGGCCAGTTGGATTTCAACTACAATCCGCTGTTCGCAAATCACCAGGAGGGCGGCCCAGAATGCCCACAGACGTGCTTCTGCCCCAGTGGGGCATGGGAATGAACGACGGCCTGGTGGTCCGGTGGATCAAGAGCGAGGGCGACCGGGTAGAAACGGGCGAGCCGCTTGTGGAGATCGAGGCGGCCAAGGTGACCGGCGAGGTGGAGTCGCCTGCTGCCGGGACTCTGGTCCGAATCGGTGCGTCCGAAGGCACGACAGTAGCCACCGGCGCCCGCCTGGCGATCGTCCTGGCCCCGGGTGAGAGCGACGCGGATCTGCCGCCCGAGACCGCTCCGGGCCCGGTAGCAGGCACTCCGCGGCAGGTGACTCCTGTGGCCAGGCGCGTGGCGGGAGAGCTGGGCGTAGACGTCGAAACCGTCGGCGGCACCGGCCCGGGCGGTCGCGTGACCGAGTCAGATGTGCGCAAGGCAGCGGCGGAAGGCCCATCCGCTGCCCCTTCTTCTGTTCCAGTCAAGGAGGCCGTCAAGCTCGCCGGCCTGCACGCCGCAGTCGCGCGAAACATGACCCTCAGCTGGCAGGCGCCCGTCGTCACGCTGAACGCGCGAGTGGACATCACAGATCTCGCGGCTATCCAGGCGGAGAAGACCCGCGAGTGGAGGCCACACCGCATCCGGGCGCAGTTCCAGGACCTGGCGCTGGTCGCCGTGGCCCGCGCGCTGAAGGAGCACCCGAAGGCCAACGCACATCTAATCGGCGACGAGGTTCGTCTGCTTGACGAGATCAACATCGGCGTCGCCGTTGCCCTTCCGGAAGGGCTGATCGTGCCCGTCATCCACAACGCGGACAGGAAGACCCCGCTGGAAATGGCCCAGGCGGTCCGTGACCTCGCCACACGTTCCAAGAACGGTGAGCTGACGGTCGAAGACATGACGCGCGGGACGTTCACCGTCACGAATCTGGGCGCGTACGGCGTGGAGCACTTCAGTCCGTTGCTGAACCCGCCTGAGGTGGGCATCCTGGCCATCGGCCGGGCAGAGCAGCGCCCGGCGGTGCACGAGGGAGAGATCTGCATCCGGACCATCGTTCACCTGAGCCTGACATTCGATCACCGCGCGTGGGACGGGGCTCCTGCGGGCGCGTTCTTGCGCGCCGTGACCGGGCTCGTGAGCAAGCCTTCGTGGATCACCGAGCTGGAGTGACCCTCTCCCTTCGCAGGGCACCGCGCGCGGTGGCGGGATGGCGGGCATTGGCCGATCGCCCCGCAGAGCCTGGGGACACACCCCGGTGACCACCGTCGGCGTCATCGCGAACCCTGCTGCGGGCAAAGACATCCGGCTGCTTGTGGCTCAGGGCCGCGTCGTGTCGAACCAGGAGAAGGCGAACATGCTCCGCCGTGTCTTCTCCGGCATCGCGGCGACGGGTGTTCACCGGATCCTGGTGATGCCGGACACGGCGCGCCTGTCGGAGCCGGCCCGCCGGGACTGTGCCGAACAGCTCTCTGTCGAGTATCTGGACATGCGCCCGGTCGAAGACCAGCGGGGCTCGACCCGCGCGGCCTGTCTCATGAACGAACAGGAAGTGTCCTGCATTGTCACGCTCGGCGGCGACGGTACGAACAGGGTCGTAGCCCTGGGCTGTGGCGAAACTCCGCTCGTACCCGTCTCGACGGGCACGAACAACGTGTTCCCGCAGATGGTGGAGGGCACGCTGGCAGGCCTGGCAGCCGGTGCCGTGGCCACCGGCGCCGTACGGACGGAGGACGTGTGTGCGACCAGCAAGCGGCTGGACGTGTACGTCGACGGCGAGATGGACGACATCGCCCTAGTGGATGTGGCGGTGTCCAGCGAGCAGTTCACCGGCGCGAGGGCCGTCTGGAATATCCGGACGATCAGCGAAGTGTTCCTGACTCGCGCGGAGGCTGCAAGCATCGGCCTGTCGTCCATCGGTGCCCGCGTGCGCCAGATATCGTTCGATGAGCCGGCCGGCCTGTACCTTCGGCTGCGGGGCCAGCCGGGGGAGAACCGGACGCGGGTCATGGCCCCCGTCGGACCCGGGCTGGTGAGCGACGTGGACATCGCGGAGTGGCGAGAGCTGAGGCCAGGGGAGCGCTCCGAAGTAGTGGAACGGCCCGGAACGCTCGCCCT
>CAYYFS010000036.1:0-2736 GCA_964471055.1 uncultured Dehalococcoidales bacterium | reverse complement strand
TGGGGCTACGAGCACGGTTTCAACGAACACCAGGTTGTCCTGGGCAACGAGGCACTGCCATCCAGGCTGAAACCCGCGGACAGCCCAAAACTCATAGGCATGGAGATCGTCCGCCTGGCGTTGGAGCGCGCGGCAACTGCTCGCGAGGCCGTGGACGTCACGACGTCCCTGATCGAGAGCCACGGCCAGGGCAAGTTCGAAAACGACCGGGGCGTACGAACATACGACAACCTGTACTTGGTGGCCGACCCGCGCGAGGCGTTCGTCATCGAGGCCGCGGGCCACGAGTGGGCAGCGCAGCGAGTGGGCGCTGTGCACAGCATTTCGAACGTGGGCATGCTGGGGGCCGATGCGGAGCGCGTATCGGGCGGGGCGTCCGCGGCGGCCGAGAACCTGAGCCTGTACGATCCGACATCCGGAAGACCGTTCGGGTTCGCCGATGCCTTCGCCGATCGGGACAGGTCCGGCAGCGGAATCGCACGGCAGCGGCGGTCGGCCGCTCTGCTGAAGAACCATGAGGGCCGTATCGGCCCGCGAACGCTGATGCGGATTTTGAGCGACCATTCGGACGGAGAGCGACCGGACGAGCCGTTCGTAGACGAGATCCGCGGCGAGGTGTCCATCTGCGTGCACCGGGAGGGCGGGGACTTCCCCGGCTCCACGGCCGCCAGCCTGGTCGCAGACCTGTGCGGCGACGGCTCTCGGCTCCCGGTCTACTGGTGCGGACTGTCCTCGCCGTGCATGGCGCTGTTCTACCCGGTCTTCGTCGAAGGTGACCTGCCACCTGTACTGGGAGCAGGCGGTGCGGCGCCATCCGACGACAGCCCGTGGTGGGTGTTCCGCCGACTCACGCTCGATGGACTCCGGGGCGGCCCCGACCGGCAGGCAGAGATCAAGGGTGCCTGGCGGTGCCTGCAGAACGAGCTACTCGGGTCGGCGTACGACCTCGCGGTGCGGGCCCGGGAGATGATCTCTGCCGGGCAGCAGGATGAGGCGTCGCGCGTGCTGACGGAGTACATGGGGTGCACGGTGACGCGCATGCTGGACGCGGCCCGAGCGCTGCTGGACGAGAAGGGGCGTGGGCGATGAGCGGTGAGAAAGGGACGGGCCGCGGCTCGGCAGAACTTGAGGTGGCGCTGAAAGCGGCACTGACGGCGTCTAAGGCGGCGAGTGACGTTCTTCTCGGACGGTTTCGATCGTCAGATCGCGAACTTGATACCTGGATGAAGAGCCCTGGAGCGCTCGTCACGGACGCGGACATCGCCGCCGACCGGGCAATAGCCGCGGCGCTTGGGGCGGCCGGCGTGGCTGGCGATTTCGTCTCCGAAGAGAGCACGACGAAGCGCGGCGGCCAGGGTCTTGAATGGCTCATCGATCCTTTGTGCGGGACGGTCCCATTCAGCACGGGCCTGGATTTCTGGGGTGTCAACATCGCGCTGCGCAATGCAGGCGTACTGGAACTGGGCGTCCTGGCATTGCCGGCACAGGGAGAACAACTGTCTGTGATCCGGGGCAG
Source organism: uncultured Dehalococcoidales bacterium (assembly GCA_964471055.1). Taxonomy (GTDB): domain Bacteria; phylum Chloroflexota; class Dehalococcoidia; order Lucifugimonadales; family Lucifugimonadaceae; genus CAYYFS01. The sequence goes on along the minus strand of CAYYFS010000036.1, from coordinate 1,220 downwards.
CGGCGTGCGCCGCAACGGCGAGCCCTGGACGGCCTCGCCACCCGGCACAGAACTGTCATCCGTCGCCGTCGGATTGGAGATCGACGGCGGCGACGAATGGGTCCGTCTGCTCAAGGGCGGACTTGAGTGGGTCGCAAAAGTCAACCACATCTACATGTTCGCGTCCGCTTCCTTTCCGATTGCCCAGGTCCTGCTGGGCCGACTCGCGGCGATGGTCATATACGGTGTGACGCCCGTGCATCTGGCAGCCGGATGCGCCATCGCGCTGGAGATGGGGCTAAGAGTCACGGATGCAGGAGGTGCGCCGATCGACTGGGCTACGGACGATGAGCACGAGGTCATCGTCATCGCCTGGCCAGAGGTGCACGCGGAACTCACTGACGTCATGCGCCGGTAGAACGGCTCGGCTGATCCCCGGCTCTTGACTCCGGGAGTGGCGGCACATAGTCTCCGCTGGAACTGCGCGGCCGGACGCCCCGGTCGTATCGCTCCGGGACAGGAAATCGGCAGAGCACAATCGGATCGAGGAAGGCATGCCCTACAACATCAACCACGTTCACCTGAAGACCAAGGACCCCAAGAAGACAGCCGACTGGTGGGTCAAGGCGTTCAATCTGACAATCGTGAACGACGCCCAGCGTCCCTCGGGTGACCGCTTCATCAGCTGCAAGAGCGAAGACGGTCTCGGGGTGAACATCTCGGGAGCGCGGACCGGCGACAAGATGGGCCCGGCCGACGGCGAGATTCACTTCGGCCTCGAGCACTTCGGCCTGGATACGGACGACATCGAGGCCGAGATCACGCGCCTCGAAGGCATGGGAGCTGTTCTCCAGGAAGGACCTACCGACGGCAGCGGCGGGATTCGCATCGCGTTCCTGAAGGTGCCGGACGACATACGCATCGAGCTGATCCAGCGCAGCTAGCCACCCACACCTGTCGCCAGGGCCATCGCATCGGCCCGGGACTTCGCCGGGGAGGCGACACGCGCCCGCAAGCCCGAGAGGTGCCGAGAGAGTGGCGGCAAATCTGAACATCGTACTGGTCGGCGCCGCGGGCGTGGTGGCCGCGCCCGCGCATCTCAACGCGCTGGCAGCGATACCCCGCGCCAACCTGTACGGCCTGTGCGACACGAACAGGGACCGGCTTGTGCAGATCGGCCGGGAGTGTGGGGTGCGGACGCTGTACGCCAGCCTCGAGGAGGCTCTGGCGGACCCGGGCGT
>CAYYFS010000035.1:10291-15595 GCA_964471055.1 uncultured Dehalococcoidales bacterium | reverse complement strand
CCTCACGGGTTGCCGAAGTGGCACACCGGTGTGCTGGGTCCGGACAGCCAGCTCGGACTGCTGACGATCAGCACGGATGAGGGCGTGGAGGGCCACGGCCTCCTGGGAACCTCCGGCCTCAGTGCCGAGGCGGATGCCTGGTCGCTCATCAACGTTCTGAAGCCGGTCATCATGGGTCAGAACCCCCTGGATCGGGAGCGTCTGCACGAGCAGATGGGGTTTCTCCACCGAAGGACGACGATGCGGGCCATCGGAACGATCGATGTCGCGCTCTGGGACATCGGCGGCAAGGTCGCAGGGCTCCCGATTCATCAGCTGTTGGGCTCGTACCGTGACACTGTCCCGGCGTACGTCAGCTCACCGAGGCTGGCCTCCCCTGAGGAGTACGCGGAAGAGGCCGTTGAGTATCAGGCGGCCGGCCTGACCGCGTACAAGATCCACCCCCCGGCCGTTGACATAGAGGAGGACATCGAGATCTGCCGTGCGGTCCGGGCCGCCGTCGGCGACGACTACCGGCTCATGCTCGACTCGATATGGGCCTACGACTACCCCCAGGCCTTGGAGGTTGGAAAGGCGATCCAGGACCTCGGCTACTACTGGTACGAGGACCCCCTCGCGGAAGCCGATCTCTACAACTACGTGAAGCTGAAGCAGCACCTGGACATCCCGATCATGGCGACGGAGCATTCTCCGGGCGGGTTCACGGCGTACGCTCCGTGGCTGGTGTCACAGGCCACCGACTACCTGCGAGGCGACGTGGCTGTGAAGGGCGGCATCACTGCGGTGATGAAGACGGCACACTTGGCTGAGGCCTTTCACATGAACTACGAGATTCACCACGGCGGGAACTCGTTGAACAACGTGGCGAATCTGCACGCCACGCTGGCGATCAAGAACTGCGAGTACTTCGAGATTCTGCTGCCCGAGGCTGCGCAGAAGTGCGGGCTGGTGGAGGACATCGAGCCGGACGAGAACGGCATGATGCACGCGCTCAACGAGCCGGGACTCGGGGTGGAGATCGACTTCGATCTGATCGAACGGAAAAGGGCGGCGGTGCTCAGCTGACGGGAGAAGCGTGCACCACGGCCCGCGGCACGGTGAGAAGGAGTACGTGAACGTGATTGATCTGACAGGGAAGACGGCACTGGTCACCGGCGGCGGGAAGGGCATCGGACGGGGCATCACTCTGGTTCTGGCGCAGCAGGGGGCAAACGTAGCAGTAGGAGATATCGACACGGACTCTGCTGAAAAAACCGTCGGCGAGATCCAGGCAATCGGCCGAGAAGGGATCGCCGTCCAACTGGATGTCACGTCGCAAACGTCGGCAGACGAAGCCGTATCAATGATCCTGGAGAGATGGGGGCACCTTGACATCCTCGTGAACAACGCCGGGATAGGGCGACTGGCGGGCCATGCCGGGGTTGGGCCAGATGACGACTGGGAGAAGAACTGGGATGCCGTACTGGACATAAACGTGAAGGGTGTGATGCATTGCACCAAAGCGGTGGTCGGCCACTTCATGGAAAGGGAGCACGGAAAGATAATCAATATCGCATCGGGCGCCGGACGGGGGCCAATAGGCTGGGGACCGCCAACCGGCTCGTCAGGCGTAGGCAGCCCATATGGCCCTTCGAAGGCTGCGGTGATCAACTACACCCGGTATGTGGCAGCCGGACTGGGACGAAGCAATATCAACGTGAACGCAATCTGCCCCGGACGGGTCTGGACTGTTTTCCATGAACTGGCGATTTCGGAGAGGCAACGAACGGACCCGGCCCTTGCAAGGAAAGACCTCAACGAGATCTTCGCGCAGACCGCCGGGGATCAGATCCCGCTGGGGAGAGAACAGGCCCCTGAAGAGATCGGCAAATTGACGGCATTCCTGGCGTCAGAAGACGCGTGTTCGATAACGGGCCAGTCAATACACGTGGACGGTGGTGAAAGAATGGCCTAGTGTCCCCGTGCGCGTTTGACCGTATCGCGCAGGGGGATACGCGGAGACAGGGACGTGCATCGTGTCGGCCCGCTCGGGATAGTCGAGTCGGTCGCGATGCCGTTCGGACCGTCGGCGCTGATCCGGTTCGCGGGCGTCAGATGATCAGGCGGCCGATGTCCCGCGTGTGGGCGTCGCAGAACCACAGCACGCCTTCATGGACCGTGAGCCCGTGCACCTCCACGGGTGCCTCCACGCGGAAGGCGTTGAGGACGCGGCCGTCTGCCGTGTTCACCTGCGATACGGTGCCCGCGGTTGTGTCGGCGATCCACAGCGAGCTGTCATCCGCCCACGCCAGCCCATGCACGCGTATCCCGGGCGCTCTGAACTCATGGACAGTCTTCCAGTTCGCCACGTCCACCACGTGGACATGCTGCGAGGGTGGCGAGGCCACATAGAGCATCCCGTCCCGCCACTCGAGGCCGTGCGCTCCGGTCACTCGCGGGTCCTCGGCCGGGTCGCGAAAGGCCACCACGCCTTTGCCTGGCGAGTCGTACGTCTCGATGGTTTCGCCGGTTTGCGTGTCGAGCTTGGCGATCTTCACGTCCCACGTGGAGGCGATCCACATGAACCCGTTTCCGAATGTGATGCCGCTTGAATGCTGCGTGGTGGTTTGCGCCTCGAACAGCGTCTCGCCCGTTTCGTAGTCGAGCTTGTAGACCTTGTCATCGACCTGGTCGATGTACCACAGGCCGTCGTCCGCGGCATGCAGGCCGTTGGGCTGCGGTCCGGGGGTCTTGAAGAGGATTTCGACCTTCGCGATATCGGCCATGGATCTGCCTTTCTCCCCTGTATTCGCGGCGCTGGGCGATTTGTACCGGCGGGTAGTGTAGCGCCTGTGCGCCGGGGACGCTCCTTCTCCGGGAAGGCCACCCGCATCCGGTGAAAGGTCGCGCCGCGCGGCAGAGGAGCGTGCCTGTCCCGTTGCTGTAGGGTTGGCGTGGACCGGAACACAGCGGCCGTCCCCGGATCGGTCGCGAACGACCGACGGAGGGTGCATGTCCCTGATCGAGGCGCTGGTCCTGGGCGTCGTCCAGGGCGTCACCGAGTTTCTGCCGATCAGCAGCAGTGGGCACACCGTTCTGGCGTCGTGGGCGTTCGGCTGGGACGCGCCCGAGCTGGCGTTCGACGTCGCGATCCACCTCGGCACGGTCCTGGCCGTGCTGGCCTATTTCGCCCGGGACTGGGTGCGACTGCTGACGGGAGCGGTCTCAGGCGGGGCCGCCGCGCTCGGCGAGGGTCGCGAAGCAACGCCGGCCGACGCCCGTCGCGTTCTCGCTCTGGTCGTGCTGGCGACGATACCGGTCGGCCTCGTCGGGCTCTTCCTAAGGGACGCGGTTGGAGACTCGGTTAGGCAGCCCACTCAGGTCGGGGCGTTCCTGATGTGCACAGGCGTCTTCCTTGCCCTGGGCGAACGGCTCGGACGCAGGCAGACCGACGTAGCCGACCTGACGCCGCTGCGCGCGGCCGCGGTCGGCATCGCGCAGGCTGCTGCGGTACTGCCGGGGATCTCGCGCGCCGGGGCGTCGATCACGGCCGGCGTCCTCGGCGGAATGAAGCGAGAGGCAGCGGCCCGGTTCGCGTTCTACCTCGCTGTGCCGGCTATCCTCGGCCCCGGCGTCGTGATGATCATCGACCTTGCCCGAGGCGAGGAGACTGCCGCGAGCGGCATCGGGGTGCTGATCGCGGGCGGTGCCATGTCGTTCATCACCGGGCTGCTCGCGATCCGGGCACTGATGCGCACACTACGTCGCGGCAACCTGTGGCCGTTCGCCGGCTACTGCCTGATCGTCGGAGCCGCCGTCCTCATCGCACGCGCGGCCGGAGCGTAAGGGGAGTGGGACCTACGCGGTTGATGGCGGTGTGGCGAAGTCGGCGCTAGAGGGCCGCGAGGGTCTCAGTCAACCTAGCGTGGTCGTCCGTTGCCATCGAGAAGACCTTCGCTGGATAGTCCGATAGGACGCCACTCTGGACGATGAGCTCCTTCATGTGGGCGTCAGTGGTCAGGATATCCACGTAGGGCAAGAAGCTGGCCACGACGTCGAAATCCACGTTGAGGCTGGCGGTCGGAACCATTTTGGGGTACTTGGCGATGTCGGTTGCCATGAGCGCTGCCCGGATCTCGATCTGCGGACAGGCGAGCAGTTCCTCCGACTCTAGGAAGCTCCGTACCGCTGAGTCGCCTCCCGCGAGAGCAAGAACCTCTTGCCGCAGGTCGCGCAGGCGTTGGTCCCCCTCTGCGAGCAGCAACGGAACAACACCGTCCGCATCTGCCGGCTCAATCGATGTCGGTATGAACGATTCGAGCACTAGCTGCCGTCTGTTGTGCGCGCACTCACCCTCGTAGTCAAGGCCCAAGGCCACCCGTTGCGCCTTGTAGTCCGTATAGGCAGTCCATACCTGCTCGGTACCCGACTTCTCAAATGCAACGAGCTCGTCGGGCGACGGTACGTGTACCAGAACTCGCGGTCCGGGCGAAAGCCCTTTGACGGATGGGTGCGGGTCGGAGGCGAACGCCTCCCCCCAATCGGGGAAATCGTGATGGCAACACCCTGCATGTCGACGCGCGGCATTCGCCATCTGAGCGAAACCGATTTCGTAGGAGTGTCGGAACCGTACGCCGAATGCCAGCTCGTCTACCACGCGCCAAACGAAGTCACTCACTCGGCCGCTGCGCTCGGATTCCCGACGATGGAAGTCTGAAGTCGGGCAGATCAGCTTGTCTTCATGTGTTTGGTGCCGCAGGACGCTCAGCGTGTGCAGGAAATCGGCCCGTCGCGGGTCCTTCCAAGAGTCGAGGTATTCGGCTTTGGCGAAGCTGCTGGCGTAGTTCTGGTCGAGGTAGACGATTGTCTTGACCATGTCCGATGTCCTCACGTTGGGGGCTCAGAGTGGATGCCGGCATCAATTGCCGCACCCGCCCACCCTCATCGCCCGGGCGGCCGGAGCCTAGCGCCGCGACGGCCGCGCCTCACAGGCCGGGGTGCGTGAGCTTCCGGTAGTACGACCCCGCGTTGTAGATCGCGGCCAAAGGATTGTGGCCGGTCACGCGGTCTTTGACGGCCAAGACGGTGCACGGAGCATCAGCGAACTTCAGGAACAGCGAGTCGTGCCCGACGCACAGGCCGACCATGATGTTGAAGTCGGTTCTCTCGTGGTTCAGCACCCGGGCCTGGAATATGGGGTTGCACATCGCCTCGTCCTGACCGATGCGGATTCTCTCGTCATCCTTCACGCCGATCTCTCTCTTGTCGACTCGTCCGGCTTTGCACACAGCTGAGACTACTTCGAATCCGCGGCCGCGCAGGATT
>CAYYFS010000035.1:0-10191 GCA_964471055.1 uncultured Dehalococcoidales bacterium | reverse complement strand
ACTCCTTGTTCCGGCGGAGGCGCCGGGCGCGCTCTGCCTGCCGCGTGACTCCGCACCTCAGGTGATCTGTGAGGCCAGTGTATTCGCCCGGGCAGGTCAGGGAACGCCGTACGCGTTGTTCGCGAGGATGATGGCTACATTCGTCCCAAGATGGACGGGGAACGCAGTCCAGAAGAACGGTCCTCGCCACACCTTGTAGTAGAAGATCGCGGAGCAAGACCACCCCAACAGGCCCCAACCTACCTCGTCGATCGGCACCCCCGTCTGCAGGCGCGCGAACGGGTGCGCGACGACCCAGAGGACGGTTGCCACCGCGAACAGTCCGCGTCGTCTGCCCAGGAAGAGCGGGACGAAGAAAAGCGGCAACCATCTGAAGAACCACTCCTCGACGATTGCCGCGAGGGCGCCAAGGCGAAGGGCCTCCGTCGCGATCTGGTCCGTCGATAGGCTGGCCGGCTCCGGCTGTCCTATCAGCCACTTCGTGACCGCCACTATCACGAATGGCAGGATGGCCCAGAACATCCAAGTTCGAAGGAAGCCTGCGACCGTGCGGACGGGCGACAGCACCCGTCCGACGCGTGAGGCAGAGAGATGAGAGCAATCCGTCCGTTCTAGCACTTCGGCCTGCCCCAGCACCGCGATCTGGCGAAGGTACGCGGCGGACACGAGAGCAATGAGTAGCGTGAACAAGGCCAGAAGCAGCACCAATTGCCATTCGATGTCGGATGCCCGGTCACCGGTCTTCGACAAAGCGATGGCGGCCGTCGACAGAAGCAGGGTGGAGCAAGACAAGATCAACACGGGCAACCTGCGCCGGGTCGACGTCGCCGCGGCGGGCGGCGCCAAGAGAGATAGCGCTGCCGCCAGGACGAAGAACAGTGTCAGGCCGGTCGCTAGGGCCGCCACGACGCTCTCCTTCCCCTGCCCGAAGAAGACGGGGCTCCCTAAAGGGAGCCCCGCACGATGTTTGCTGTCCTCCCAGAATGCTCTGGGCGGAAGAGGCTACTACTTGCCCGTGAGCTCCGCCAGGTATACCTCCCACATCTTGGCCCGAGGCCTGGAGGGTATGTTGGCCATCACGGCCGGGTTGATGTGCTCCATGGGCAGGGTGCCCGTGGCGATGCGCACCGCTTCCTCACCGGCCTGCGTGTTTGCGCGCTCCCACGCCACCTCCGAGTAGCTGGCGTAGTGGTTCGTGGCAGCGACGTTGTCCATCTTCAGCAGCTCGTTGTCCGGGTCCACCGGCTCCTGCTCGAAGACGTCCAGCCCAGCTCCGGCTATCTCGCCTGCCTTGAGGGCCTCGATCAGCGCCGGTTCATCGACCACAGGGCCGCGGCTGCAGTTGATCAGGTACGCCGTCGGCTTCATTGCGGCGAACTGCTCTTTGCCGATCATGTGGTACGTCGCGGGGTTGAGGAAAGTGTGGATCGTCAGGTAGTCGGACTTGCGGCACACCTCATCCAGGGTGGCCGCGACATCGAAGCCGTACTCCTTGGCGTCCCAGGACGCGATGTACGGGTCGTACGCAAGGATGTTCATGCCGAAGGCTTTCGCTTTGCGGCCAACAGCGCGGCCGATGTCTCCGATGCCGACAATGCCCATCGTCTGGCCCGAGATGTGGCCCATGGGTGGCAGCTTGTCACGCGTCCACACGCCGCTCTTCACGAGCTTGTCGTGGAGCACGAACTTCCGGGAGCACGCCAGGAACAGCATCATGGCGTGGTTCGACACCTCTTCGGTGCCGAACGAAGCCGTGTTTGCCAGGATCACCCCGTTCGCGTTGGCCGCGTCCATGTCGACGGCGTCGAAGCCGTGGCCGAAGAACACAATGCCTTTGCAGCGGCCGTTGTTGCCCGCGTGCTTGAACAGCTCAGAGCCGGCTTTGTGGCCTATGACTATGGCTGCGTCCACGTCCTTGAGTGCGGCGAATACGGCTTCGTCGTCGTTTGGATCGTCAGCCCGGACCAGTTCGCCGCCCACGGCTTTGATGGCCCTCGAGTGCGGCTCTATGTCGATCTGGGGTGGGCCGATGAAGAGGCATCTTATGTTCGCCATTCCTGTCTTCCTCCACTGGTTGGCTCGTCTGCTGCGGCCGGGGCCGGTCGTTCACCCGGCCTTGTTCGATGGAAACCGCGCTCCCCGGAAGCCTGCCGTCCCGGAATCCGCGCATGCTCACGAAGGCGTATCTTACTCTGCCCGGCAAGCTCGTGAGCGGCCCGCCCGCCACCGGAGGTTGACGCACACAGTCGACGTCTCTAGATTGGCCGCGATCAGGACGGGGAGGGCGCGATGGATGAAACGAGTCTGCGGGCGACCGCGTTCGAAACGCTTGAGGAACTCGGGCGCCTGCCCGCGGTGCCGTACTACGAGCAGGCCGGGGCCGCCTACGTGACGCGGTTCTGCGAAGAGGCTGGCCTCGATGTGAAGGTCGACCGCTTCGGCAATGTGCTTGCGGCCCGGCCCGGCGACGACTCTGCCGCGCCCGCTGTCGCGTTCGTCTCGCACCTGGACCATCCAGGCTTCGAGGCGGTGAGCGAGGAAGACGGACGACTGGTGGCGCGGGCGCTGGGAGGCGTGCCTCCGGCCGCGCTCGAGGGCGGCGTGCCGGTCCAGTGCGTAGTCGGGCGAAACGAACGCGTGCCAGGGCGCATACTTGGGCTCGCCGCGGGGGAGGACCGCGCCGTGCTGGTAGATGCCGGCGGGACGCGGGTCACCCCGCTGCCATGCGCAGTGGTGTTCGACCTGCCTGACTTCGATCTGGACGGCGAGATGATCCGCATGAGGGCGCTGGACGACCTGGCCGGGTGCGCAGCGATTCTCGCCGCGCTGCGGCACGCGGCCGCGACGCCTTCGCCGGGTACGGTCTACGGCCTGTTCACCCGCGCGGAGGAGACCGGGCTGATCGGAGCGCGGCTGGCGGCCGAGGACGGGCTCCTGCCGGAGGGCGCGGTAGTCGTGTCGCTGGAATCGAGCAGGGCACTGCCGGGCGCCGGGATCGGAGACGGACCTGTGATCCGCACGGGCGACCGGCTGACGACCTTCGACCGTATCGCCGAAGCCGTCCTGCAAGCCGCCCGGGAGCGTCTGGCAGCCCGCGACGAGGGCTTCGCGTGCCAGCGCCAGTTGATGTCCGGGGGAGTGTGCGAAGCGACCGCGTTCGCCGCTTTCGGCTATCCGGTCACCGGTCTGGCGTTCCCGCTGGGCAACTACCACAACAACGGTCCGAACGGCTCCATCGCGGCTGAATATGTGCACATGGACGACTTCATCGGCGGGGCGCATTTGCTCGCCGAGGTTGCGTCGCAAGCAGGTTCCGTGCCGAGCAGGAAGGTTGGAGCGTGGTTCCACGAGCGCCCGGATGAAGGTGCCCGGCGCCTTCTGGACGGCTAGGCGACGGACCCGCGGCCTTCTAGCCCTCTGGCGGCGAGTACGCGACCGTGCCGGCCGTGCTGAATGCCTCCATGCCCTCCTCGTGGGTCATGAGCACGGTGGTCTTCATTCCGGCAACTGCGCCGCCGGCGGCAACGGCCAGCAGGCATGCGGCTCCGCTGACGTTGTCCGGCCCCTCCCAGATGAGCACGGCATCGTACTCCCCGAACGCGAAGAAGTAGTGGTGGAGCCGGCAACCCGCCTCCTCGAGCAACTTCGCGACGGGGCGCCTCCGGTCCTGAGGATTCGCCGCCAGGGCTCTCACGGCCTCGGACGTGTACGAGACCTGAGTCATGTAGAACGGCATAAGACTCCTCCTGTGCCTCGAAACGTGACGGAAGCGTACCACTTGCCGCAACACATGACTATTAGGGCTCAGCCAGGCGGAAATCATGACGAATCACGAAGCAGTCCAGTCTGTCGCCGTCTGAGCGACACAGGGGACACGGGCCGACTTGCCGGGGCGGAGCGCGCGAGCTACGGTCGGTGCGTACACGCGATGCAGGGGGAGGGAATCCGGTGCTGTCTGACGACATGATGTTCGAGCCTGCCCACCGACTCCAGGGGTTGATCCGCCGCAGAGAGATCTCGCCGGTCGAGCTTACGGAGCTCGCCCTGTCGCGCATCGAACTCCTCAATCCGGAACTGAACGCTTTCACGACGGTGATCCCGGAGCGCGCACTGGCCGAGGCGCGGGGCCGGGAGGAAGCCGTTGCGAAGGGAGGGAGCCTCGGGCCACTCCACGGCATCCCCCTGTCGATCAAGGATGCGGAAGATGTGGACGGGGTGCGGATCACGTACGGGTCGCTCACGTCGAAAGACGGGATATCGTCCGGTGACGCGCTGTGCACGGAGCGGCTCCGGGCGGCCGGCGCGGTGATCGTGGGCAAGACGAACATGCCCGAGTACGGGCACTCGGGGACTACCGAGAACCGCCTGGGAGAGCCGTGCCGGAACCCGTGGGACACCGCACGCACGAGCGGAGGTTCGTCTGGAGGAGCGGCGGCGTCGGTGGTCGCTGGCGTGACGCCTGTCGCCCAGGGCAGCGACGGCGGCGGCTCGATCAGGATCCCGGCCGGGTTCTGCGGCGCGTACGGCCTCAAGGCCACTCAGGGCCGCGTGCCGCGCCGAATGGCCGACCACAACAGCTGGCACCCGTGGAATTCGTCGAGCGTAGGGCCGATCACGCGGACGGTTCGCGACGCTGCCGTGGTGCTGGGGGTCCTGGCAGGCCCAGGCCCGGACAACGAAGCCCTCACGATTCAGAAGCCACCCCCGGATTTCGTGGCGGCCCTTGATCGAGGGGTCGACGGCCTCCGCATCGCATGGAGCCCGGACCTCGGCGACGCGCCGGTGGATCCAGAAGTCGCTGAGGCGGCACACCGCGCGGCGATGACGTTCGAGGAAGTGGGAGCGCAGGTCGAAACGCCGGATTTCAGGCCGGACGACTACGAGGCCGTGTTCGACACATTCTTCACATACTTCTGCGTGCGCGGCTTCGTGACACACGGCGACCTGCTGGAGGACCAGGCCGGTCTGCTGACCGACTACTACCGGGAGCATCTGGAACTGGGCCAGCGGACGACGGCGAAGCAGTACTTCGACGCCCTCACCAATGCGAACCGCTATCGGGCGTACGTGGATGACTTCTTCACGCGGTACGACCTGCTGCTGACGCCCACGCTCGCGGTGCCCGCGTTCGAGATCGGGAAGGAGCCCGACACGATAGGCGGGCGCGGGGTCGTCCACCGGATGCTGGGCTATACGCCGTTTACGTATCTGTTCAACATGACCGGCAATCCCGCCGCGACCGCGCCCTGCGGCTTCTCGGGCGACGGCCTGCCGATAGGACTGCACATCGTCGGCGCACGCGAGGACGAGGAGACGGTGCTTGCGGCCTCGGCCGCCTTCGAGCAGGCGCGGCCCTGGGCCGGCAAGCGGCCGCGGGTGTCGTAGCGGCGACAGGCAGGGATATCGCGAAACGGCCCCCAGACTTTCCAGGGGCCGCTCATCGCCGCTGGAACCCGGCCGGTACGCGCTATTCCACCGCGTACTCCGGGTCGAGTTCCTGCATGTAGCGGTCGATCCGGTTTAGAGCCTCGTAGACTTCGCCGACGATGCTGCCGATACGCGCTGCGAGCATTCGCCTTGCGTCCGCCGGCATCTCGCTCAGGTCCAGATCCTGTTCGAGATCGCCGTCGGCGAATGCGGTACGGCCCTGACGGTGCACCGGAAACGGCTCATCTCCGACCCGTTCCTCGTCGGGGATGCCCCCGATTGGCGCCGCCACCGCTGCGTTCCGGACCGGGAACAGCACGCACAGGCGCAGATCTTCCAGCGGCGGGTCCCACTCCCGGTGAGGGAAGACAGCCAGCCGCCCTCCGTCTTTGAGCTGCAGGAATCCTATCTTGTGTTTCGTACCGGGCTTTGCCCGGTTCCACTGTTCCTTGAATTCGACTTCGCCCTGTTCAGGTATATCTGGATTCGATCCTGGTGACTGCATGAAAGAGCCCCTGGGTTGTTCAATCCGAAACTAGAAACCACGGATACCGGGGTTCAGTGAATACTGACGACGGAACCCCGTAGCTTCTGGAATTCAATCAGATACGTAGTAGCTGTTCCCCCTTTCCCGACTCTGGACCGCAGCGCCATACGCCGCGCCGCATATCCTCCGTGGCGAGAGTCTATCGCGAGTTACGTGGCCGGGGAAGGGAGCGCGGTGGCACCTCTGGAATACCTGCGGGAGCCGTTGCCTACGGGAGGCAGCCTGGCCTACCCTGCCGGCGGAGGTTGGCGTCGATATGCGGGTGAATGGGAAGGACTATCGCGCTGTCTGGTGGCAGGACGGGGCCGTGGGATTCGTGGAACAGCGCACGCTGCCGCACCGGTTCGAAACGGGCTTTGCGCGCACCGTCGAGGAAGCCGCGAGGGCGATTGAGGACATGGCCGTGCGGGGTGCGCCGACGATTGGAGTCATGGCGGGCTACGCTCTCGCGTTGGCCGCGCGACTTGGAGAAGACATCGGTTCGGCCCAAGACCGCCTGGCGCGTACGCGGCCGACCGCGGTCAACCTGTGGACCGGGCTTGGCGCCGTTGACTCCGCGGCTCCGGATCCCGACGCGATGCTCGCCGCCGCGCGAGCGTACGACGATGCCGAGGTGGCGGCAGCGGAGGCCATAGGCGGGCACGGGGCCGGGCTTGTGAAGCCCGGCGCGCGGATCCTGACGCACTGCAACGCCGGATGGCTTGCTGCACAGGACTGGGGCACGGCTTTGTCGGTCGTGTTCAAGGCGGCCCGGTCCGGGCTCGCTCCGTTCGTATGGGTAGACGAAACAAGGCCGCGCCTCCAGGGTGCCCGGCTCACTTCATGGGAGCTGACGCAGGAGGGCATCGAGCACCGGATCGTGGCAGACGGCGCCGCCGCGTACCTGATGCGGCAGGGGCAGGTCGATCTGGCGGTCACCGGAACGGATCGTGTTGCCGCGAACGGAGACGTCGCGAACAAGATTGGCACGTACGGTGTGGCGCTCAGCGCGAACGCACACGGGGTGCCGTTCTACGTGGCGGCGCCGCTATCGTCCATCGACCGCTCGACTCTCTCAGGGGCGGACATCACGATGGAGGAGCGATCCGAAGACGAAGTACTGTACTCGGAAGGGTTGGACGCACAGGGGCGGCTGACGCGGGTGCGGGTGGCCCCGGAAGGAGCAAAGGCCCTCAACCCCGCCTTCGATGTGACACCGGGCGGGCTGGTGACCGGGCTGATCACTGAAGTGGGCATAGTAGACGCGTCGCGCGACGGGCTGGACCAGGCGTTCGGCAGGGGCGGGCGCGCCGACTCAGACGGGTCTTGACCCTTCGGCCAGCAGGCCGGGAATCGCGGTGAACTGCTCCTCGTAGAGCTGCCGGTATAGGGGCGACCGCTCAATCATCTCCTCGTGGTGTCCACGTGCGACCACCCGGCCCCGGTCCATTACGACTATCTGGTCTGCGTTGATGACAGTCGACAGCCGGTGGGCGATGGCGATCGTGGTCCGCCCGGCCATCAGCGTGGCCAGGCCCTGCTGGATGAGACGCTCAGAGCGTGTGTCCAGGGAGCTGGTTGCCTCGTCCAGCAACAGGATGCGCGGGTCTGCCAGGAGCACCCGCGCGATGACCAGGCGCTGGCGTTCGCCCCCGGACATCCTGTACCCGCGCTCTCCCACGAGCGTCTCGTAGCCTTCCGAAAGCCCCAGGACGGTGTCGTGTATCTGCGCGGCGCGGGCGGCCTCTTCCAGCTCTTCCTGCGTCGCATCGGGCTTGCCGTACCGCAGGTTGTCCGCTATGGACGCGTGGAACAGAAACGGGTCCTGCGAGACCACTCCGATGAGGCGGTTGAGCTCTTCCAGTGCGACGTCGCGCACGTCGATATCGTCGACACTGACTTTGCCGCGGTCCACGTCGTACAACCGCGAGATCAGGTACCCGACCGTGGTCTTCCCGGAGCCGCTCGGCCCGACGATGGCGGTCGTCTTGGCCGCCGCCGCGGTGAAGTCGACGTCGTCCAGCGAGAACGCGTCCATGCCGTCGCCGTCCGCGCCGGGACGGCCCCGGTAGTGGAACGCGACGTGGTCGAAGCGGACCTCGCCTCGCGTCCGTGTTCGGTCGATGGGCACCGGGTTCGGGGGGTCGAGTATCTCCGGCGTCTCGTCCAGGTAGTCGAAGATGCGGTCGAACAGGGCCAGTGAGCTGGTCACCTCCACGGTGCGGAACATCAGACCGGCCAGCGGCATCAAGAGACGGGTCTGGAGGGTCGTGAAGGCCACGAGGTCGCCGACGGTGACGGACGTGGACCCGTCGGCGAGCAGCCAGCCACCGAGCCACCATATGAGCGCAGGGGCGAGGCCGAAGAACGTCTGCACGGTGACGAAGAAGCCGCGGCCCGTCATCTGCCGCCGGATCGATATCCGGGTGAGCTGCCGCGAGTTCGTCTCGAACTGCTCCAGGTGCTCCCGCTCTCGGGCGAACGTCTTGGCCACGATCACCCCGGAGACGGAGAGCGTCTCGCCCGTCCGCGCGGTGAGCTCCGCCACCGAGCGCTGCGCGTCGCGGGTGAGCCGCCGACGGGTCCTGCCGACGCGCACCATGAGATAGATGAACACCGGCATCATGCCCAGGCCCACGAGCGACAGCTGCCACGAGATGACCAACATCGCTGCGACTGACGAGACGACGACCGCCACGTTGGACACGATGTTGCTCACCGTGTCGCTGAGCACGCTCTGCGTCCCGGCGATGTCGTTGGTCATCCGCGATTGGATGTCACCGGTGCGCGTGCGCGTGAAGAACCGGAGCGTCTGCCGTTGCAGGTGGCGGTAGACGCTCTCCCGCAGGTCCTGCATGACGTGGAGGCCGACGGTCGTGTTGACGTAGGTCTGCCACAGGTTCAATCCGCCGGCCAGGAGCGTGGCGCCGATCATGCCCAGGACGAGCGCGGTGAGGTAGGACATGTCGCCGCTGGGCAGGGCGTCGTCGATGACCCTGCGGACAAGGAGGGGCGCGACGACCCCCAGCCCGGCGCCGCCGAGCACGAGGACCATCACAAGGGCGAGCCGCCAGCGGTACGGCCCGAAGAGACGCAGGGCGCGCATCAGAGTTGCGCGTTTGATCGGACCCGTCGGGGCGTCCGGGCCCGGACGGCCAAAGCCATGGCCGCCCATTCCGAACCCGCCGCCGCCTCTCATGCGGGCGCTGCCCCCGGAATCAGGATGTGTGTGCGAGATGCATCGGGATGACAAGTCGCGGTATTCGCGGACCGCGGTCGGCATCCGCGCGTTGGAGACAGGATAGCTCCGGGGCTCGGCTGTTGCACCGAACGCGAAACGGCCAGCCTCGTGGGCCGGCCGCTTGCGCGTGAAGCCTGTGGTAGCCCCTGCGGGATTCGAACCCGCGATCTCCGCCTTGAGAGGGCGGTGTCCTAGGCCGCTAGACGAAGGGGCCGCGTCCGGCTTCGTGGTTCGTACCTAAAGGATACGGGCTGCGAATACCGATTGCCAGTTCCAGAAGGGTCGCCGTTGCTCGTGGCGCGGGCGGAGTGCTTGCAGACTGCCCGGACTCGACGGACATTGACAGGCTTGGCGGGCGACGCGACGATGCGCGGCGGCCTTCCGGGTCCGGCCTGCGAGAACAGGCCGTGCCTTGCGTCAAATCTGTGCGAAGCCGGTTCGTGCAGATGGCGATTTGAGGCCGACGTCGAAGGAGCACACAGCCATGAAGCGCACCACCCTGATTTGCCTCGCCGCGCTGATTGCCCTGACCCTGGCCGCGGGCTGCGGTGGCGGCTCGGACGAGCCGGAGCAGCCGACCGCGACCACCGCGGCTGCGGCCACAGCGACTGCGGTGCCCCCGACCGCCACGACAGCGCCGGCGCGGTCGGTTCTGGATGTTGTGGAATCGGCGGACTCGCTGGCTGGACTCGGCGACTACGCAGCAGCGATATCCGAATACACAGAGTTGCTCCGACTGCTCAAGGACCTCGACGCCACTCCCGAGGACTTCGCCGTCGTCTACATGAGCCGGGGCCTGGCGTACTTCGGGCTGGGCGACTACGAGAGCGCGATCGCGGACTATGACGCTGCCCTGGAATGGGACCCGACGTTCGCCGAGATCTACGTCGCGCGGGCGCAGGCGTACTTCCACCTGGGCGACGAGGCGGCCATGCTGGCCGACCTGGAGCGAGCCGAGGCCGCGGGCCTGGACATGAGCGAGTTCGTCGTCGGCCTG
>CAYYFS010000034.1:0-15808 GCA_964471055.1 uncultured Dehalococcoidales bacterium | reverse complement strand
GGAATCTCTCTTAACTCAGGCCCGAAAACCGTCCCACTTTCGCTGACGGCCTACAATCGCGCCTCACCTTCCTGGCCGGTTTTCCGACACTCGCGGAAGACGCGCATGCCATCTTCCCCCTACCCCGCGGGGGTGTCAACACGTGATTGCGTTCACGAATCGCGCGGTCTTGCTCCATCCCACGCGCGTCCTCGACACGTAACCATCAACTCGCACGGGAGTCTTGTTCAAATGTCCGCATAATTCCGACGGAAACCAGCGGTTGAAGACAGCACAGCACACCACGAAGCTTGCGAGAAGAAGCAACACTGTCGCCGGTTGAGCGGAGCCGTGGGAAACGGTGGCCCATGTTCGAGCCGAGTGCCGGGCCTGTTGCGCGGGCGGCGGCCGAGCCGTACTGTTCACCGGGTCACAAGCACGGGAACAAACCCGTGCGGGCAGGAGGGTCCGGCACATGCCTCGAAAACAGACGAAGCCTTCTTCTCCGATCTATGACGTTCAGGTGGAACGGGACCTGGCGGCGACGATGCGAGACGGTACGAAACTTTTGGCGGACGTGTACCGCCCGAAGGCGCGCGGCCGCTTCCCGGTGGTGATCGAGCGCACGCCGTACAGCAAGGAAGACTCCTCCGAGATGAAGCTGAATGCCGGGGAGTTCTTCGCGTCGCGCGGCTACCTTGCCGTGTTCCAGGACGTCAGGGGCAGACATTCGTCGGAGGGGGAGTTCTACCCGTTCAGGGACGACGGCTGGGGCAAGAATCAGGACGGCTATGACACGGTGGAGTGGGCTGCCGGGCTGCCGTGGTCCACGGGCAAGATCGGGATGATCGGCGGCTCGTACTCCGGTGCGACCCAGTACCGCGTCGCACCCACCAGGCCGCCTCATCTCACGTGCCTGTTCGCCCGGGAGTCGTCGTGCGACTACCACCAGGAGTGGGTGTACCGCGGTGGCGCGCTGGAGCTGGCTTTCGACCTTTGGTGGGCGCTGAGGCACACGGCGGACAACGGAGACAGGGCGGTGGACACGCCTGAGAAGGCGCGCACTATGAGTGCGCTGAGGCACATTACCGACGACCCGTCGCCTTGGTTTGATCATCTCCCGCTCACGCCCATGCCGCTGCTGGAAGGGCTCCAGGAGTGGTACGAGGACTGGTTGGCACACCCTGATGACGGGCCGTACTGGTGGCAGTGGAACGCGGCGCACCAGCATCACCTCGTGGATACGCCGGTGTATCACCTGGGCGGGTGGTTCGACATCTTCCTCAGGGGCACGCTGGAGAACTTCAAGGGCATGTCGGCCCGGGCGGCGTCTCCGGAGGCGAGGGCGGCGCAGAAGATGACGGTGGGCCCGTGGATTCACGGCCCGGACGCGGCGGATGCCCGGGTGGCAGGCGAGGTGAACTTCGGCCCGCAGGCGTCCCTCGGATTCCTGGAAGCGCGCATGCCCTGGTTCGACTACTGGCTCAAGGACGTGCAGACGGGAATCATGGAGACGCCTCCGGTGCGGCTGTTCGTCATGGGCAGGAACCGGTGGCGGGACGCAGAGGACTGGCCGGTCCCAGGAACGCGGTACGTGAAATGGCACATGCGGGACGGGACAAGCGGGTCGGCGAGGTCGCTCAACGACGGGCGACTGACCGAGGAGCCGCCCACGATGGATGAGGACCCGGACAGCTATGTATATGACCCGCGCGAGCCAGTGCCCGGGATCGGCGGCAACACGCTGGGGATGGCGGCCGGTCCGTACGACCAGCGACCGGCGGAAGAGCGAAGCCTGACGTACACCAGCGAGCCGATGGAGCGCGATCTCGAAGCAACGGGGCCGGTCAAATGCGTGATTCACGGCCTGTCGTCGGCGAAAGACACCGACTGGGTCGTGAGGCTGTCCGACGTGCAGCCGGACGGGTACTCACGCCCCGTGTGCGACGGCATCCTGCGGGCACGCTACCGTAACTCGCTGCGGCACCCGGAACTGCTGGACGGACGGGTGGCGCGGTGTGAGGTGGACCTCTGGGCGACGAGCAACCTGTTCAAGAAGGGGCACCGGATCAGGCTGACAGTGACCAGCAGCTGCTTCCCCAGGTGGGACAGGAACATGAACACGGGCGGCCACAACGCGTCTGAGGCCGAAGGCGTCGTGGCCACGAACACGGTGTTCCACGACGCGTTCCGCCCGTCGCACGTCCTGCTGCCGGTGCTGGAGTAGGGGGCGCGGGCTCCTATCACCCTCACCCTTCGACGAGTTCAGGGCGTGGCCTGACCCTCTCTCGTTGGGAGGGAGTGTCGGCTAGTCGGGCCTCGCGACGGCGCCGGAGGCGATGAGGCCTTCGATCTCGCCGGCGGCGTAGCCGAGGCCTTCCAGGATCTCGACGGTGTGTTCGCCGAGCCGTGGGGCTTCGGTTCGGACTTCCCCGGGGGTTCCGCTGAGCCTGACGGGTACGCCGACGTACCTGAAGCCGTCCGGCGACCCGGACGGTGCGACAACCATGCGGTTGTGCAGGATCTGCGGAGACTGAACGGCCTCGTCGATCGAGAGCACCGGCGCGCAGAGGACGTCTGCAGCCTCCAGTATCTCGATCCACTCCGCGGTGGTCTTCTGGGCGATGCGTTCCTGGAGGCGTGCGCGCAGTTCGGCCGCGTTGGCGATCATGGCGCGCACGGAGGCGAAACGCTCGTCCTGAGACAGATCCGGGATTCCGAGGCCGGCGCACACGTCGGCCAGCGGGTTGGGCCCGAAGACACCGGTGACCAGGATGAAGGCGTCTTTCGTGCGATACACGCCGCCGTCGAGCGGATTGTCGCCCTCCCGCGGTTGATCGTCGTCGGGAGGCACGTTGGCAGCGCCGGTCGTCTGCCACGCCTGCATCCACATAAGGGCATCGAGCAGCGACACCTCGACGAACTGCCCCTCGCCGGTTCGCTCGCGTGCGATCAAGGCAGCCAGCACTCCCTGGGCGAGGAGGTTCCCGCCGGTGATGTCGGCGACGGCGATGGGGATCTTGCGGGGAGCGCCGTCCGGGTCGGTGTTGGCCGCCATCGCTCCGCTGAGCGCCTGCGCGACGGCGTCCTGTCCGGCCTTGCGCTGCTCGGCGAGCGGTCCCGTGGTGCCGAAGCCGGTGCCGGACGCGTAGATGATTCTCGGGTTCACACTTTGGAAGTCCTCGTAGCCCAGGCCGAGCGACTCCATGACGCCGGGGCGGAAGTTGTTGACCACGACGTCCACGCCCGGCATGAGACGGTGGACGATCTCCAGTCCGGCCTGGGATTTGAGATCGACAGCGATGCTCTTCTTGTTACGGTTGAGGCTCGAGTACGAGAGGCTGCGGCCGTCGATGAACGGCGCGAACGCTCTCGACAGATCGCCCGGCCCGGGGCGCTCGACCTTGATGACCTCGGCGTCGTGGTCGGCCAGGATGGCGGTGCAACTCGGGCCGAAGATCACCTGGGTGAAGTCCAGGACCCTGATTCCGGCCAGGGCGCCCTGACTGCTGCTCATGGCTGCGGGTCCTCCCACACGGGTTTCCGTTTCTCTGCGAACGCACGCGGGCCCTCGACAAAGTCGTTGGACGCGCGAAGACGCTGGAAGGCCGGGAATTCGGTGGCCATGGCCTCCTCCAGGGTCATTTCGACGCCGAGAGTCGCTGCTTCCTTTGCGGCTTGGAGGGCAAGCGGCGAGCATTCGAGGATTTCGGTGGCCCAACGGTCGGCCGCTTCCGGGAGCGTTTGCGCCGGCACGACCTCGTTCACGATGCCCATTCGGAGGGTCTCGCCAGCGTCAATCAGCCGTCCGGTCAGTATGAGGCCGGCGGCCTGACTCCACGGTAGCCTGCGGACAAGGCGCTGGATGCCGCCGCCGTCTGCCATCAGGCCGCGCCGGGGCTCAGGAAAACCGAAGCGGGCGTGTTCCGCCGCCACGACGATATCGGCCGCGAGCACCAGCTCCAGACCCCCGCCGACGGCGTAGCCGTTGACAGCTGCGATGACCGGTTTCCAGCAACCGAAACCGGGGTAGACGAAACCGGGCCGGTTCCCGCGAGTCCGCGGCGCTCTTGTCCGGTCCTCGTGGTCTGCCCGCCACTTGAGGTCGGCTCCGGCGCAGAACGCCCGATCACCTGCACCCGTGAGGATGGCGACCCGCACGGCCGGGTCATCCCGGACGCGTTCCATGGCGCTGTCGAGCGCGTCGGCGAGCGGCGGATTGATCGCGTTGAGCGATGCCGGACGGTTCAGGGTGATGCGCGCGATGTGGCCGGTGATGTCCGTGATGACCGGCTGTGGGTCTTCTGGCACTGCCTCTGGCCTCCGCCTCTGCGAGCGCGTCCACCGCGCCCGAGCCGAAACGGCTGGCGGTAGTCTACCGCCCTGAGGCGCTGTCCGTTCCGGCGCTTTTCCCCGTTTTTCGCGTTCCTGTTCCTCATAGCACATAGCACGTGGAAAGGCGCGCGCCCATGTACGTGCGGCCCCGCGCGCAGATGTGGTCTTCACACCGATGCCTCGCCGATCCGGTCCACCTACGGTGTGGACAGGTGTTCATCTTCAAACGGGTCACTCGTTGGCCCGGAAGCGGAGGAGCAGGATCCTGCGCGTGTCTTTTCCAATGAGGCACAAGACGCACGTCTTGAACATGTGGTTCAAGCGCCTGCTGGTGCTTGCCGCCCTGGCAGCGGCGTTCACGAGCGGACAGGGCGCGACTCCGGCAGCCGTTGCCTCGTCCGTCGGGACGATCTCGCTTGCCCCCGCCGCCGTCGCGGTGGGCACGACGCTGACCGTGACTGTTGCGGATCCGGACCTGGACGTGCTGACCCCCCGGACGGCCGAGACGCTCGGGAGCGGGAGTGTGGCACACGTGCTCCCGGCGGGAATCGCGGGTACCAGCTACACCTTCTATCTGGCGTCGATCCCGATGGGCGACTCCTCCGGTGACGGCGCAGTCGGCGTCGAGGATGTCCAGGTGTCGCTTCCGGACGCGGCTGTCTGGAGCGTCCTCGGACAGTCGGGGATGGTGTCGGTCCTGCGCACGGCGGACAACGGTTCGGCCGTGCCGTTCTCGGCCACGTATGGCTCTGACCAGAAGGACACGGCGACGGTGCAGGTCACGAGTGACGCGGACAGCACCGGTTTCGCCTTGACGCTGGAGGAGACTTCAGCGACATCCGGGGTATTCACGGCCACGTTTGTCACGGGTTCGGCGACATCCGCCACCGGCGCCTCGTCCCCGGGCGGGACTACGCGGCCGGTGATCGAGGTTGCAGACGGAGGACTGGTGGGCGCGTCCTATTCAGATCAGAGTCCAAAGCAGGTCGCGAGCGACGCGAGGCTGGTCGACACGACGGCGCCCGCGGTTTTCGTGGAGGCGCCGGCCGATGGGGCCGCGATGCGGACCGTGACGCCCTGGGCGACGGCCAGAGTGACGGACTTCGGGGCCGGCGTCGAGCTGGACTCGATCCTGTTCCATTCGGATGTCGACCGCGACGGCGTGTTCGACGAGCCGGGAGAGAACGTAAGTGCGTCCCTACAGGAATCGACCACGATCAGCGGCGGATTCGTGGCAGGGGCCCTTCTGCCGAATCTTGGACCCGACGGCACCATCGATTGGTACGTGACCGCCGAAGACAGGGCCGGGAACCTCGGCAGGTCCGATTCGGACGCGTCGACCGTGGGTGACCAGGACCACCAGGTGATCGTCGACACGAACGCGCCGAGCCTGGTGTCGGCTGCGGCGGGTATCGCGTACGACGAATCACTCGAAGAAGTAGTGACGGGCCGGCGCGATAGTGTCAGGGTCGTGTATTCGGAATCGCTGGACGCGCTGTCTGCGACCCCAGATCTGTTCGTGGTCGGCGGAGCCCGGGCGACTCAGGCGGTTGTCTACGAGGACTACCCGGACACGGTGTGGCTCACGGTCCCGGGCCTGGCATCCCTGCCGGGGCTTTTCGAGTCGGCAATCGGCGCTGTGCAGGACACAGCAGGGCACGATTCCGCTCCGGCCCAGGCGTGGCCGACGGATGGAATTGCCCCGGTGCTGCAAGTCACGGTCGATCGCGTCGCGACGCGCGGCGCACTGCAGGTCACGGTGGTGTCGGACGAAGACCTGCTGATGCCCCCTACGGTGACGGTGAACAACGTGACCGCGGGGACAGCGATGCTCTCGGAAGTGCGGACGTGGGAGCTGTTGATGGACGCGTCGGTTCTGCCGGGCAGCGCGAGCGGGGACGGCCTGAAGAACGTCGAGGCCAGCGGGTTCGACCTCGCCGGGAACGCGGGGTCTGGAGGTGTGGACAGCGGCGCGATCACCTATCCGGTTGGGGCCACACTGTTTGAGCTTGACCGCAGGCTGGTGGCGCCCACGATCTCGCCGACCTACGGTGCCTGGGTCAACGTGGCGAATCCCGTTCTCACCGCCTCGTATTCCGGGGAGTCGGGTGAGTACCAGGGTGATTCGCTGGCAATGGTAACGCCGATCTCCGCGTTGCTTGATGGACAGGACGTGCTGGCCGATCTGACGACCGCGAGCGGCACCGCCTGGATGCTCCAGACTTCGGGCCTCCGGGACGGTTGGCACATGTTCTCGATCGAGGCGGCGGACCAGGCCGGGAACACGCACGCACCGGCAGTGGTGCGTTTCTGCGTGGACCCGGACGCGCCGCCCGCTACTCCGACGCCGACCGCGACGCCCACACCGGTACCACCTGCTGCAACGCCCACAACGGTCCCACCGGCACCGGCAACAACGCCGCCGACGGCTACCGCCACTACGACCCCGACTCCGACCGAAACGCCTCAAACGAGCCCGGCCCCAACGGCAACCGTGACTCCCGAACAGCAGGAAACTCCTGAGCCACAGGCGACGCCCACCGCGACCCCGGCGCCTGAGCCTGCCGCTACACCGCAGCCGGAGGAGATTCCCACAGCTACCGCCGCTCCCGAACCGGAGGTGGCTCCGACTGCGACCGCTGCACCCGGGCCTGAGGCCACACCGGAACCGCAGCAGGTGCCCACACCCGTGCCGGAGGAAGCTGAGCAGCCGTCCGAAGAGGTTGAGACGCCGCCGGAGCCGGACGCCGGAGAGGCTCCGGTGATCGAGCCCTCGCCGACCGAGGTCTGGGATGTCGAAGCGGAGATAGAAGCTACTGTGCAGGCGATTCGCGCCGAGGCGCTTGCCGATGACTACACTCCCCCCGACCGCGAGGCCGGAGAGGACGCCGCATCAGACCTGACTCCGCCGTCGGCGGGGTCGGACGGGGCGGGGACCGGAGACTACCTGCTGCACGCGGTCGGCATACTGGGCCTGCTGGCGCTGGCCGGCCATCGTCGCGCACAGGGCAACGGCGGGGGGTAGGGCGAGACCTCAGGTGATCGGGTGAACCTGCCGGGGTACCTTCAGCCCGCCTTGCTTTCCAGCCACTCCTTCGTCACTTCGATCCCGAAGCCCGGCGCCGGACTCGGAACCAATCGACCCTCTTTGATCACGGGCGTTCCGGGCAGGGCGACCATCTCTTCCAGGGGCACCCCGGGCGGCGAAACGCCTTCGGACCTCTCACCCCAGGGCGCCGCCGGCATGGCGTACGTCAGGTGCTGGCCGTACGGGTAATTCATGCCCGCGTGTGCTATCACGCTGAGGCCGTGCGCCTCTGCGAGGTGGCAGATCTTCACACAGGTCGTCATGCCTCCGGCCCACTGGACGTCGGGCTGGAAGATGTCCACCAGGCCGTTTGCGGCCGCCAGCGCGAACGGGTTGATGCCGTACCAGTGCTCGCCTGTTGCCAGTGTCTGATCGGGGATGCGCTGCCGCATCCTGAAGTAGTTGCCGATATCCTCAGGCATCAGGTAGTCCTCAAGCCACTTGAGCCTGTAGGGTCTGAGCGCCTGGGAGAGCCGTGCGGCGTACTCGGTGTCTAGTGACATCCAGGCGTCAACCATCAACTCCACGTCGTCGCCCACCTGCTCGCGGGCGCGGGCGACGAATTCCTCGTTCTTGCGCAGCCCGTCCATGCCGTCGTCCGGGCCGTGCTGGAGGAAGACCTTGATCGCCTTGAACCCGAGTTCGAGGAACCAGTCGATGCTGTTCTCAACGCCATAGCTCGAGACTGTGGCGCTGGCGTAGCAGAAGATGTCGGTCTTCTGCGGACCTCCGAGCAACTCGTACACGGGTTTACCCAGCAGCTTGCCCTTCAGATCCCAGATGGCGTTGTCCACGGCGCTGATTGCGTAGCTCGCAAGACCCGCCGTTCCGTACGGCGCCGTGGATCGCCGCATCATGTCCGCCAGCTTCTCCGTGGCCATACAATTCTGGCCGGTCACCAGCCCGGCCAGGTGCTCGTTGATCAGCTTCAGGACCGGGCCTGAGAAGAGGGA
The DNA here is from genome assembly GCA_964471055.1 of uncultured Dehalococcoidales bacterium. Lineage (GTDB taxonomy): Bacteria > Chloroflexota > Dehalococcoidia > Lucifugimonadales > Lucifugimonadaceae > CAYYFS01. The sequence continues at coordinate 7,453 of CAYYFS010000034.1, read as the reverse complement.
GAAGCCTAGTCCCCAGGTGCCGTCTTCAGCCGTGACCACACAGGCAGTGCGCTTCCACCCCCCGCCTCCTCCACCCCTCGCCGGGAATCCGCCCGGCATCCAGTCCGCCCGGGTGAACTCCGGGTAGCGGTTCATGGGGCTGACCATGGGCAGGGCGCCGGGCTGCTCCGGCACCCGCGGCTTCGTACCGGGGGAGGGGGTGATGTCCACCGCCACGGCGCGAACGTCTGAGATCAACATCGGGTGCTACCTCCGTGCGGGTGATTCTAGCGGTCCGGCCCGATGGCCGCTCAGCCCGCCGCCAGGGCACGGGCGAGGGCAGCGTCCAGGTCGGGTTGGCGGAACTCGTAGCCGGCGGACTGAAGGCGATCCGGTACCACCCTCGCGCCGGACAGGAGTACCTCTGTGCCCATCTGTCCGAACAGGAGCTTGATCGCGAACGCCGGCACGGGCAGCGGCATGAGGATTGGTCGCTCGGCGGCTCGGGCCAGGGAGGCGGTGAACCGGGCGTTCGTGACCGGCTCAGGCGCGACCGCGTTGACGGGGCCGCGAAGGACGGGGCTCGACAGGGCGAATTGAACGACGGCCGCAACATCCTCCACGTCTATCCATGGCCAGTACTGACGTCCCGTGCCGAGCCGGGCGCCGAGGCCCTTTCGAAACACTGCGTGCATCCTAGGGAGTGTGCCGCCCGCCGGGCTGAGGATGATGCCGAACCGGAGATGAACGACCCTGATCCCGGCCCGGACCGCCGGATCTGCAGCTGCCTCCCACTCGATAGCGACCTCCGGCAGGAACCCGCGGCCTGAGGCGCTGTCCTCGGTCAGGGTCTCGTCGCCGCGGTCGCCGTAGTAGCCGGTCGCGGAGGCGGACACGAGAGCGGACGGCGTCGGATCGAGCTTCGCCAGGGTTTCGGCCAGGAGCCGTGTGCCCAGAACCCTGCTGTTCCGGATGCGCTCCTTGCGGCGCGATGTCCAGCGGCCGTTCCCGATGCTCTCTGCCGCGAGGTGCACGGCCGCCCCAATCCCTCGGAGACCGTCGGCATCGACATAGCCTTCGGGCCGGGTCCCATCGGACTTCGTCGCACGCCTGCGGCTCACGTCGGACGAGTCGGACGACTTCGTGCCCCGCATCACGCAGGAAGGGGACCACCGCGGAGCCTACGAGGCCGCCGGAGCCGGTCACGAGGACTCTCATGGGTCTCCTCCCGTCAGAGTCGCACAGGTCGCTAGCGGCGTGAGCCGCATTCTATCCGCGGGCTGGCAGGTTGTGCCGTTGGTGCTACCCTCGTGTCGCCGCTCCCGAGCGGGCGGCACTGCGGGATTGCCCGGGAGGAAGAATTGTCGGACGAGATTCTGGTGAGCAGAAAAGGCGCGGTCGCCACCGTAACGTTCAACCGGCCCGAGGTGCGGAACGCGATCAGCTACGAGATGTGGCTGGAACTGCGGGAGAGGGCCCGGGAGCTGGCGGCTGACGAACAGATTCGATGCGTGGTCTTTCGGGGTGCGGGGGAAGCCGCTTTTTCGGCAGGCGCAGACATCAAGGATTTCGCGGAGCACCGGCACGACTCCGGGTCGGCGGCGCACTACGCGGAGGTGTTCGAAGAGGCGATGGACATCGTGGAAGAGATGCCGAAACCGACGGTCTCGATGATCCGCGGCTTCTGCATCGGTGGCGGGATCGAGTTCGCCACCGCGACGGACATACGGATCTCTTCGGACGACTCGCAGTTCGGCGTGCCGATCGCCCGTATCAGTGTCGTTGCGGGGTACAAGGAACTGCGTCGCATGGTCGCGCTGGTCGGACGGGGCAACGCCTCGCAGATGCTGCTGGCCGGGGACGTGATCGACGCGGCCGAGGCGTATCGGATCGGACTCGTCACGAGAGTTGTGCCGGCCGCCGACCTTGAGGACGAGGCGTATGGTCTGGCCCGCAGGCTGGCCCGGCTGGCGCCCCTCTCCCACCGCGCGCACAAGGCAGTGATACGGACCGTGTCGGAGAACCCGGGCCTCGAGGGCCTCAGCGCGGAGGAGAAGAAGCTGCCGCTGGAGGTGTTCGACAGCGCAGACTTCCGGGAGGGCACAGCAGCCTTCCTGGCAAAGCGACGCCCCGAGTTCACCGGGCGGTAAGCACGTTCGATAAGGAGCCGGACGATGCTCCGGAGTTGTTACAGATGACCGTCGAGAACGAGACCCGTCAGATCACCCGGGTGACACTGGCCGGGGCTGTTCTCAACGTTCTCCTGTCTGCCGTGAAGCTGTCCGTCGGCTTCTTCGTGGGTTCGGCCGCCCTGATCGCGGACGGAGCTCACTCGCTGTCCGACCTGTCAACGGACGCTTTCGTGATCATCGGGGCACGGGTCTCTTCCCGGCCGCCCGACGAGAGCCATGGGTACGGGCACGGGAAGTACGAGACGCTTGCCGCCCTGCTCGTCGGGGTCGCACTGATCGCTGTGGGGCTCCTGATCGCGATCGAGGCAGGGGTCTCGCTGTACCGGCATGAGCAACACATCTCCGGCTACCCGGTTTTGATAGTGGCAGCCGCGTCGATCGCCCTCAAAGAGTGGATCTACCACGTGACGCAGAGGGTGGCGCGGCGGGTCAAGAGCCCGGCTCTCAGTGCGAACGCGTGGCATCACCGATCCGACGCGCTGTCTTCGATCGCTGTGCTGATCGGTGCCGCAGCGGGGGCGTTCGGCTGGGACCACGGGGACCAGCTGGCGGCCATCGCGGTGGGTGTCATGGTGTGCCTGGTCGGAGCGAGATCGGTGTTCGGGACGTTCGTCGATTTCACCGAGGGATCGATACCGGCCAGGGAGCGGGCGGCGATTACCCTCGCAGTCGAAGGTGTCTCCGGGGTCCGCGGCTGGCACCGGCTTCGCACGCGGATGGTGGGGCGCGAGGTGTACATGGATCTCCACGTGCTCGTGGATGCGGGGCTTTCCGTCGCGGAAGGCCACGCGATCTGCGACACGGTGGAGGGGTCGATTCGCCGTTCACTGGACCGGCCGGTGAATCTCCTTGTGCACTATGAGCCGTGGTGGGACGGAGGAGGCGGGCCCCTACCCTCACCCTGACCCTCTCCCTGCGAGGGAGAGGGGTTCTCTGACCGGTTCCTTCTCCCTGGGGAGAAGGTCAGGATGAGGGGGGAGCGCGGCCGGTCCGCTAGTGGGTGGTGCAGCCGAGGGCGGCCGTCAGGGTCCGGAGGTTGGCGTCCATGATTGAGAAGTAGTCCTCTCCTGCATCCAGTTCGCCGGGTGTGAGCGAGCCCGCGGGGTGAAGTGTGAGGACTTCTGCCCCGGCCTCGGCGGCTACTGTTTCGACCGTCTGGCTGCTGACGATGGGTTCGGCAAGCACGTGGCGGATGCCCCGATTGCTCATCAGGCGGACGACTCCAGCAACGGTCTGCGGCCCCGGCTCGGAACCGGGCTCCAGGCCGGAAATGGCGATTTGCTCCAGTCCGTACCGCTCCGCAAGGTGGCCGAACGCCCGGTGGTTGACCACGAAGCTGCGCAGTGCACAGTCGCCGAGAGCGTCCGACGTGCGCTCGTGCAGAGCCACCAGCTCGTCGATGAGCGTGGCGGCGTTGTCGTGATAGACCTCTGCGCTGCCGGAGTCCGCCTCGACGAGAGCGTCCCGGATACGTTCAACCTGGGCCGCGGCCTGGATGGGGTCGAGCCAGACGTGCGGGTCGACCGGCGCGTGGTCGTGATCTTCCCCTTCGCGGGGCTCTTCTGCCTCTGAGACGTCGAGGTTGGCGGCCTCCACGACGACCGGGGGACGGTCGTCCAGAGAGTCGAGGGCATCGCCGATCCACATCTCGAACGCGCTCGAGTTATAGACGACCACGACCGCCGAATCGAGGGCGATCATGTCGTCCGGAGTGGGTTCGAATGCGTGCGCGGAGACTCCGGGCCGTATGAGAGCGGTGACGTGGACGCGCTCGCCGCCGACGCGCTCAGCAAAGTAGGCGACCGGGTAGATCGTGGCCGCCACAGGCAGCCGGTCGGCGGGCGTGGGAACCGGCCCCTCGGCGGCGCTGCCTGAGCAGGCGATGGCCACGGCCGCGCAGGCAAAGGTGATGACAGTGACGATCGCTGTCGTATTGATACGACGTATCATGAAATGCAGTTTCAAGACGCGACTGGATGGCGAAGTTATTGATATATGGTATCGATAAGAGCTGCGCCGGTCAACGAATGGCAGGAGCAATCGGCCAGCTGGGTGTGTATGCTGCCGGGCGCGTCATATGTTCCGCTACCGCCGCCGCCGCCGCGGCTCATCACATCCTCATCGAAGGCTTGTAGAGGCCGGGCCTGCGCTGCGGCAGCCTGCTGCGTCCCTGCTCTCCGGGAGAGTACGGCCCGTGCGCCCGGGTAGCGCGCATACGAAGCCCCAACAGCACCAACGGCACCAGGAAGAAGAACAGCATCGTGGGCACGAGGAAGAGCGCGCCCGCCTCGAGCCGGGGCAGCACCACTGCATAGACAATGGCGCCTGCCGTCCACGCCCATAGGAGCACGGTGTATGCATGAATCCTGGTGTCCAGTTCTGAGAAGGATTCCTTGGGTCCACTCATGGGACGGCCTCCTTCAGCCCGTGGCGTCGATGGCACAGAGTCCCTCCCCTGGCCATGCCCTGTGACATCTGCATTCACGGAACCCCGCGCCTACCGGTGCTCTGTCGAAAGGGCATAGACGTAGCCACCAAACGTTCCCACGTATACGGCGGTGGCGGCCACTGTAGGTGAGAAGAGCAATTCACCAGCCGTCTCGTAGCGCCAGAGCAGCTCCCCCGTCGACGCATCCAGGGCATACACGTAGCCGTCGTTCGCCCCCGCGTACACAATCCCGCCGGCCACCACCGGCGGGAAGTGCACCCGATCATCCGTCTCATAGCTCCAGAAGAGGTCGCCCGTCGCGGCATCCAGAGCGTCCACGTACCCGTGCTCCCCGGCCAGCCCGGAGCCCGCGTACCCCGCGTACACGACGCTGCCGGCCACTACAGGGGTGGACGCCAGGTACGTCTTGTAGCGCCAGAGAAGGTCCCCCGTCGATGCATCCAGGGCCTGCACGTACCCGTGGATTCCTGAGGGTGTCTCAGACCGCACGCAGACCACGGCTCCAGCGGCCACGGGCGGGGATTGCAGCCTGCCAAACGTCCAATCCTGCTCGTAGCGCCAGATGAAGTCGCCGGTGGACGCATCCAGGGCGTGAACATGGCCGCGCGACCCCACGTGCACGACGTCACCGGCCACCACAGGCACAGGTGAGGACATCGGTGGGCCGCCCGTCTTGTAGCGCCAGAGAAGGTCCCCGGAGGGCGCGTCCAGGGCGTAGACGTGTTGGTCCCTCGATCCCGCGTACACGACGCCACCGACCACCACAGGCGACGACGACACCTCCCAGTCGCCCGTCTCGTAGCTCCAGATGAGATCGCCGGTCATGGCAGCCAGGGCGTAGACGTGTTGGTCCCCCGGTCCCACGTACACGACGTCACCGACCACGACGGGCAACACATCCACAGGCGAGGACATCCAGCCGTCCGTGCCGAACCGCCACAGCGAATCGCCCGTCGAAGCGTCTATCGCGTCCAGGTACCAAGTATCTTCCCGGAGCTTCCCGGACCCCGCGTAGACGACGCCGTCTCCCACAACGGGTGAAGAAAGGTCCCAGCCGCCCGTCTCGTAGCGCCAGAGCCGGTTCCCCGTGGAGGCGTCTACGGCGTCTACATACCCGTGCTCCTGCTCATCGGCCCCTGACCGGCCCACGTACACGGCGACGTACACGGTGGTGCCGGCCACCACGGGCGACGACTGCAAGTTGCCCCCCGCCTCATAGAGCCAGAGCAGATCGCCTGCGGGTGCTATCGGCACAGGCGTTGCCGTCGGGGCGGGGGTCGGGGTCGGTGCAGGCGTGGCCGTTGGTGCCGGCGTAGGCGCGGCCGTCGGCTCGGTCTGCCCTTCGCACCCGGCCGCGAGGAAGAGCAACGCACCCACTAGGAATGCGACCAACGAGACTCTGCTCATTGCCATGGCGACTTCTTCTTTCCTGCCGTCCGGACACGGCCGGCCCGGCCTCCTCCGCACTGCGGTGTCGGTGGCACAACAGCCCTCAGAAACCATATTCGTTTCGCGCCCCAGAATTCAACAAATGGGCACGTCCTGGCGCGGCACTGCGGTTATCGAAAAGGAGCCTACACTTCTGTCACGAACACCGTACTCGATGAGGACGGCAATCTTGCGCGATTCAATTGCACACCAGACAGGCCGGGTCACGTTGTGATTGACGGCGCGACAATGCGCTCTGGGATTATCGAATATCGTGGCCCGACGCGGGCGACATCCCGGCTAGCGTTCGCCCCGAAGCTCCAAGTCGACGACCTGCATCAGCGCGCGGATGTAGCCGAAGATGAATGCTTCGCCGGCCCGCGGACCACCTTCGGCGCCGTCCGTTTCCGGCACGTGGTCGGGGACGACCATGCCGTCGAAACCGACCTCTCCGAGCGCCTTCATGATCCGGTACATGTCGAGATAGCCGTCATCCGGGAACGTCTCGTGGAACGACGGCAGAGCCGAGCTGACGTTCCTGAAGTGGACCTGGAAGATGTGCCCCTGCGACCCGAACTCGCGAATAGCGTCGGCAATGCTCTCGCGGGCGCCGTCAGGTCCCACCATCTCGGCCCAGCAGCCCACACAGAACAGGATGCCTGAGTACGGGCTGTGGCCGGAAATCTCCATTGCCCGCGTGTAGGCCGCGGTCGAGCGGAAGATCCTGGCGACGCCCATGTGCGTGACGGGCGGGTCGTTGGGGTGGAGTTGGAGCCGGACACCGGCGTCCTCGGCGATGGGCAGGACTTCTCGAATGAAGTGCTCGTAGGCGTCCCACATCTCATCGTCCGAGTACGGGCGCTCGTAGGTGTCCGGCAGGCTCTGTGCTTCGTCCAGCTCGAACAGGCGGGCGTGGGCACTTCGCGTGACAGTCTTGCCCGTTTCGTACGCTCCGCCCGTGTGCCAGGCGTAGGTCGTGGTGCCGATTCCCGCTCTGCCCAGGTCCCGGACGAACGCCTTGAAGCGCTCTATCTCCGCGTCCCGTCCCGGACGGCCCGTGGCCGCTTCCTGGAGGTTGTAGCCGTCGGCCATCATGATCTCGAAGAGCGAGAAGCCGGCGTCCTCGATGAGCTGGCGTATCTCCACCAGGTGGTCGGGACTGCACTCGGCGGCGGGCAGCCGGACCTCGAGCGACTTCACGCCCATCTGTCTCAGGTAGGCGAGGTATCCGTCCGTGAGCTGGTCCGGCCGCTGGTGGCTCACACCGAGTTTCATGCCGGTCCCGGGGCCGGATGGTCTCTGGTTCACGCGTCCACCTCCCGAGGGCAAGGGCAGGGGGTTGGCTGCGGGGCGCCGTGCTGCGCGCACTATACCAACGGCGCACCGAGGAGCGCGAGCGGGCATA
>CAYYFS010000033.1:0-15999 GCA_964471055.1 uncultured Dehalococcoidales bacterium | reverse complement strand
CGTCAAGTGCCTCGCGGGCCAGGTCGGCGAAGCCGATACCGACGCCGATGGGCCCATTCAGTTCATGGGCAAGGCCGGCCGCAATGCGGCCTATGAGCGCGAACCGCTCAGACTCGCCCCTGTCTGCCGACTCGTTGGGAGCCACCTATCGATTCCTTTCGGACGCCGGTGCGGGCGTCGCTGTCCGACCTGGCAACAGGGACTGCAGGAGCTCTCGCACCTGGGGCGGCCTGACCGGCTTGATGATGAGCGTGACCGGGCCGAGCGCCATGGCTCTGGCGATCATCTCGGCATCCGCTTCACCGGTGACGAGGACAACCGGCGTGGAGAGCTGCATGTCGCGGAACTGGCTCAAGAGCTGGACACCGTCGATATCCGGCATGACCAGATCCAGGAAGATGATGTCGAAGCCGCCCTGCGCCGCACGGTCCCTGCCTTCTGTGCCGGACGAGGCACCGATTCCCTCGACGCCTTCTTCCGCGAGAATCGTGCGTAGAAGCCGGACGGTCGCGGGGTCGTCGTCGACAACCAGCGCTCGGAAGGGCGTGGCGCCGGGACTGGAAACGAAGGTGCCGAGGCCGTGCTCGGAACGAAGATAGCCTTCGGTTTGCAGAAGCCTCACTGCCGTTCTGAAGGTGGTCAGGGATACGCCGTACTGCCTCGCCAGACTGGGCTGGCTGGGCAGGCGTTCTCCGTCCTTCAGTTCGTCGGACTCGATGCGCCGCCGCAGATCGTCCGCGATGGCGACGTACCGCAGTCCGGGTGGCCGTCCCGCACGCCGGCTGTTGACCCCGGTCAAGGCCGTCTCAACTTTCAGGATGGTCGTTCTCCGCGACCGGCGCCGCGGAGGTGTGAACGACTGGCCGGAATGTCGACAGCACACCGGCAGTGTTCCAGAAAACCGATAAACCAAAAGATAACACGGACTTCCCGCGGGTCAACCCCCGATTGCGAGGCGCGCCGGTGACCGCAGGTAGAGGTTTGGTGTGGACGCGGTGGGCAAGCGAAGCGTCAGGCGGGGTGTTCCAGGGAGACCATCGGGCGTCCCATGAACGGGTCGCCGTAGTCGGCGCCGCCGGCGCGGTCCATGTGGGTGCGAAGCTGGGTCTCGACGCCGAGGATGCGGCCGGCAGTCCACGACAGATCGAAGAGTCTGGTCTGGTAGATGTCGCGCCTGGCCGGGGAGACCGCCCCGGTCGGGCAGACGACTGTGGTGAGGACATCGTTGGAGGAGTGCGCGGTGCTGTCGTCCTCGATGTTCCCGTGGTCCGCGGTGAGGATGACGGAGTACCGATTCTCCAGGGCGCTGGGCACGATTCGACCCACGGCCGCGTCCATGGCCTCGTAGGCGGCGACGGCCTCGTCGAAACGCTCCGGCAGGAGGTGGCCAATCATGTCGCAGTTCGAGATGTTGACACAGATGAGCCGGTGGGCCCGCTGCGCCAGGCGGATGATGATGCAGTCGGCAATCGCGGCGTTCCGCATGCCGGGCGTCTTATAGAAATCGGAGTCGCTAAGGATCCCTTCCGTTTCGCCGAACGATGGGATGATGGTGCGGTCTTCGGCTTTGACGGCGGCCGGGGATTCGCGACGGCCCCGGATGAAGTACCCCATGTGTGCCGACTTGTTGCTCTCGGCGACCAACAGGTACCGGTCGTCGGGCGCCAGCGTGTCCCAGATGGAGAGGAAATTGTCTTCGAGGGGTCTGGTGGGGTAGGCGACCTGTACGCGATACCTGGAGGTGAACTCCGGGTGGTACTCGGCAATGGACGTGATATCCAGGCCGAACTCCCGGTCCATCCAGTCGAAGGACCAGGTGCGGCCACGCGATTGTGCTTCGTCTTCCAGGAAAGACCGGGCACCGAGCAACGTGGCAATGAGAGCTCGTTGCCTGTCGGGCCGGAAGTTGAGGTCGATGAAGGTCTGGCCTGGCTCGACCCTGCGCGCCGGGTCACCTGGCCGCGTGACGATCAACGGAGGGATGTCGGTATCTAGGATACCTTCCCGGTGGCAACGCTCGATAGCGCTCTTGAGGCCGTCGTACCCGCCGACGCGTTCACCCTCAGCGCGAGTCAACATGAGGTAGGTGCTGCGCGCGTTGGGCTCACGGTAATCCCTGTCCATCGCGATGCCCCGGCCGATGACCCATGCGAGGGAACTCTGAGCCTCGTAGCCGGCGAGAAGCCGCTGGAGTTTGTCGATGTAGGCTCCGATGCCGCCTTCCTCTACGAGAGAGGCTGTGCCCGGAGAGTCCCGTCCATCCAGAATCGCCATCATGCGGACATTGGATGGCCGGGCTCTGCACTCCTGAAAGACCAGGCGCAAGAACGCCTCCAGGTGGTTCCAGGCTGAGTGCACTCGGCCATCCGCGCCGACGGTGCCGGACAGCAGGAAGCAGAAGTTGAGAGCATTGCCCGCGGCGACGGCGCGTTCGACGGCGCCCCGCAGGGCTTCATTTGTGAAGAACGTGCCGTCCGCTATTGAGAGGGTTATCTCCAGGGGGGTCTGGGGGGCAAGGCGAAGGTTGCCGATCTGCTGATGGCCTGTCTCGGAGTTGCCCTGGACGGGCGGCATCATCCGTTCGTAGCCTGCCCAGACACCGGAAGGGCTGGTGGGAATTGAGACGTTCTCATTTCGGTACGCGCGCACGTGTGGGGCGTCCGCCGCCCACGGAACGTAGCGCGAGCGGAGAGCCTCGGCTCGGACCGCCGCCGCCACCCGGGCCTGGACGGACGTGCCTTCTTCCGCTGAGTGCATCGCTCGCAGAGCCTCGAGCGTGGCGAGGGCTTCGTGGAACGGCGTCTCGGACGGGAGCGCCTCGGCGGCGATGGGGTAAAGGGAGAGACGGGCCAGCGCACGCGGCTCGAGCACTCCGGCGGCCTGGCGCTCGAGGATAGTGGCGGCCTGGCTCTCCAGCAGATCCCGGGTTTTGCTGGGGAGGCCGGACCAGACCTCGTCGATGATGGCGTCGGCGCGAGCCCGATTGACGCCCACTCCGTCGAGAACCATGAGGAGAACGTTCGCGTTGGGCACGAGCAGCTACTCCTCGGGGATTGGCGGCGTGGAGAGCGGGCCGATGCGGGCACCGGGTCTGGTCCGGGCGCGGCGGTGACATGATACCGCTCCCATGAACGCGGCCGCGGAGCGGTGTCCGTGGCGAGACGAGCGCCGACCCGTCGCGCACACCGCTCCGCGTGGGGAAGATGTAGGCTCCGGCTGCCGGTGAGCCGCGGATTGGATGCACGAGCCTGGCGGCCTGCCAGGGCGCCAGGCGCGGGCGCCGTAGAGCCGTAGAGAGGTGGAGCAGGGGATGGACGGGCCGCCTGCGGAGCGTTCATCACCCGAGGTGCCGAAAAGTCGGCCGGGCGCGGGCGGGGCACCCACCCGGCGAGAAACGCTCTTCGAATCGTTCGGAATCAGGGGATTCCGTTTCCAGTGGTCGGCGGATGCGCTATCCAACTGGGCCGCGGAGATGGAGACCCTGATTCTGGCGTGGTACGTCCTGGTGGAGACGGATTCGCCGTTTCTGCTCGGGGTCCTGGGCGCTTTGAAGTTCAGCGGGACGCTGGCGAGTCCCCTGTACGGCGTTCTCGCGGACCGATTGGACCGGCGGCGCATGCTCATCGGTTTGCGCCTCACCTTCGCAGTCCTGGCGCTGGCGCTGGCGGTCCTCGGCCTGACCGGGACGCTGCGTCCATGGCATGTGTTCGTGATCGCGGGCGCGACGGGCATGATTCGGATGGCGGACAACGTTGTGCGCCAGTCGCTGATTGCGGACGTGGTGCCCGGCCGCGCGCTGATGAACGCCTCCGGCCTGAGTCGGACGACGCAGGACCTCGCGCGGATAGCGGGGTCGTTCGCGGGCGCGGGACTGTTCTCGGCGCTCGGATTCGGTCCGGCCTATGGCGCGGTGACCGCGTTCTACCTCGCCAGTATTCTGTTCGCGCTGGGGATCACGATTCGCGGCTCGGGGCAGCGACCGGCGCGAGAGGGGACCGTGAGGGCCTTGAGGCAGGGGGCATCGTACGTGTGGCGTCGGCCGACGGTGATGGCCGTAATGTATCTGGCTTTCCTGGTGAACCTGACGGCGTTCCCGCTCACGCACGGCCTCATGCCCACGCTGGCCCGGGATGTGTTCGGTCTGGATGAAAACGGCCTCGCTCAACTGGTGGCGGCGGCGGCGGGGGGAGCGATGGTCGGGTCGCTGGGAATGGCCACGATCGGCCGCGCGGTGCGGCCGGAGCGGTTGATGGTCCTATCGATTGCTGCCTGGCACTGCCTGTTGCTGCTGGTCGCGCTGGTGGACACCGCGGGCCCGGCCGCACCGGTCCTCGGCTTCATCGGAGTGATGACGAGCGCCGCGATGGTGACGGGGACGGTGTTGCTGCTGAGAAGTACGCCGGCGCGCTTCAGAGGGCGGGTCATGGGTGTCCGGATGCTGGCGGTATACGGGCTGCCGGTGGGTTTGCTGCTGGGCGGGTTCCTGAGCGAAAGATACGGGGTCCAGACCGCGGTGGGAGTGTTCGCTCTGATCGGACTCGCCGGCACGGCGGCGGCCGTCATGGCGTGGCCGTCGCTCCTGTTCGACGGACGGCAGGGGCGCGGAGATCGGGAGCGCGGGCAGCGTCCCTAGAGGCACACCCTAGGAGGCGCGGCGCCGCATCTCCGCGTCGTCGAACTCCAGGCCGAGCCCCGGCCCGTCCGGGATGGTGATGTGCCCTTCGGTCACTTCCAGCGGTTGCCTCAGGATTGGGCGGTTGTCCCGGATGGACACCGGCTCGATGTTGTACTCCTGAGCGTAGGGGCAGTCGTTTCTCGGAGCCACGAAATGGAGGTGCGCGGCAGTGGAGACGATTGGTTGGGTGTTGTGGACGGTGATCGGGCGGCCGTAGACGCTGATCACGGCGGCGATCCTTGCGAGCTCCGTGAACCCCCCGGCCTTGACGATGTCCGGCTGAACGATGTCGGGCCGCGCCCGTTCAAGCAGGTCGCGGAAGTCCCAGCGGGTGTACGAATACTCCCCTGTGGCGACGGGCAGGTCGAGAGTGTCGGCCACCAGGGCCATGCCGTCCGGGTCCGTATCCGGCACCGGCTGCTCGAAATGGAAGACGCCGAGGTCCTCCAGCGCTCTGCCCACTTCGACAGCGTGATGGACCGAGTAGGCGCCATTCACGTCCACGAGGATGTCGAAATCGTCGCCTGTGGCGCGGCGAATCTCCCGGACGGTTTCGACGGTCCTGTCGGCCGGGTGATCGATCTCACCCGGCACCGCGGAGTGCATCTTGTAGGCCGAGTAGCCGATCTCCTGGAAGTGGGCGGCGCGTTTCGCCTCATCGACAGGAGCCAGGTCTCGCCGGAGGGACGAGGCGTAAACCGGTACGCGGTCGCGACGTTTGCCCCCGAGAAGGGCGTGGATGGGGACCCCCAGGGCTTTGCCCTTGATGTCCCAGAGGGCAATGTCCACTCCGGCGACGGCAGTGAGCAGTGCTCCCGGTGGGCCGCTGACGGCGCCGGCCCTGAACATGTCCTCCCAGAGAGTGTCGGTGTCGAACGGGTCGCGTCCGACGAGCAGGGGTCTGAAGACTGTTTCGACGGCGGCCTTCGAGACGTAGGGCGCGCGCCGAAAGCACTCACCGATACCGGTGATCCCCTCGTCCGTATGTACCCAGACGTGCGGGTAGGCGCAGTCCAGAACCAGGCATTCGACGTCTGTGATCTTCACCGATGGGACCTCTGGCTGCTGGCTATCTGAACGCCACGTCCCTCAAGTCACGGGGCAGTGTGAACGTGATGTTCTCTTCTGCGCCGCCTACAGGGATGACCCTGTCCGGTTTGAGAGCCTGGATCACCGAGGATACGGCCGTCTCCGGGGTTGAGGCACCCGAGGTCACACCGACGCGCTGAACGCCGTCGAGCCAGGTCTGGTCCAGCTCGTTCGGATCGTTGATGAGGTGGGCTGGCGTGCCCTCGGCCTCGGCCACCTCACGCAGGCGCCCGCAGTTGGAGCTGTTCTGCGCGCCTATGACGAGCACCAGCTCTGCATGGTTGGCGACGGCCGTGGCGGCCTCCTGTCGATTCGTGGTGGCGTAGCAGATGTCGTTGCGGACGACCGCGTCCGGGTACCGGGCGCGGATCGCGCTGATTGCCTGGGCCGTGTCCCTGAGCGAAAGCGTCGTCTGCGTGAGTACGGTGACTTCCTCATCGCGCCCCCAGCCGGGCACGGCCGGCTTCTCCCGCTCGTCCATCAGCGTCATCGGCGCCTGGCCCATTGTGCCGATGACCTCCTGGTGTCCGCGGTGACCGACGAAGATGACGCGCCTGCCCTGACGTGAGTACTTCTTCGCTTCGTTGTGGACCCTGGTCACGAGCGGGCACGTGGCGTCGATGACCTTAAGGTTGCGCTCCGCGGCGAGTTCGAAATCGGGAGGAGCGGACCCGTGAGCGGAGAAGACGACTATCGAGCCTTCCGGTACGTCTCCTACGTGCTCGACGGTGATCGCCCCGCGCGACTCCAGGTCGGCGACGACGTGGGGGTTGTGCACGATCTGATGTTTGACGTAGACGGGCGCGCCGTATCGTTTCAGCGCGCGCTCGACTATCTCCACGGCGCGCACGACGCCTGCGCAGAATCCTCTGGGGCTGCCCAGGTACACGTCCACGTGGAAGGGCTCCGGGTCGGATTGGGAGGGCGCGGGATCAGAACGGATTATACAGACGGTTCTTCTCTGGACCCGGTATCCGGCTGCCCCTCGTCCTGGGCGAAGAGATATGAGAGCGCAGGGGGCGTGAGGATGAAGGCCGCCGCCACGACGAATAGCAGAGTACGGTATCCGAGGTTGTCGACCTGGTGATTGAGCGCATCGATGCCGAATCCGGCGAACCGAGCCATCCCACCGCCGACCAGGAAAGCCACGCCGGTGAGTCCCAGGTCGCGTGCTGCTGAAGAGTGCGCGACGAGATCGTTCGCGAGCGCCCACATGATGGTGAAGAAGGCGGCCACGGCAACGCCGATCGGGATACCGGCGACCAGCACGATCGGCAGCCTGGGCAGCAGGGCGAGGAGCAGTACGCCGAACGCGCCGATGAGTCCTGCGCCCATGAGAGTGCGGGTGCGGCCGATCCGGTCGGACAGCCTGCCCGCGGGAATGACCGTGAGGCCGATGGTAGGGGCGACGATGGCAACGGCCAGCAGCAAGGACTCGGCCGGGTTCTCGGCTCCGACCATGTCTTCCATGTAGAAGACGGCGTACATGGACAAGGAGGACATGCCGGCGATAACGATGGTGAGGGCGACCAGGAACAGGTAGTAGCCGGCACGCGAACGGCGTCTTGGGTCCGGCACGGCAGTAGCGGCCTCGGGTTCCGATGTCCGGGCGTTCGGCGGCGCAGCGTGGCCGCGCGGCCGGAGAGTGGCGACGGTCCACAGTGCGGTGGCCCCGGCGATGGCGGCGGCCACGGCCAGGGATACCCATAGCCATTGCGGGCTGGTCGCGGCGTCGTAGTTGGCCATCAGGCCAAGGATCATCGCGGCGAGAAGGCCGCCGCCCGCTGCGCGCATGAGGATCAGCGCGCCGGACGCGAAGCCCAGCCTCCTCGGCGGGACGTGATCCACGATCAGGGCGTTGGCAGGCCCCTGGACCACGTTCCCGAAGAACTGCATGCCCATCCAGACGAGCGTGATAGTGAGCAGGGCGTCCATCGCCCCGAGAATCACGGTCAGCGGCACGAGCCCGCCGATGCCCACCAGGATGAAGGGGAGGCGCTTTCCAAGCGGCCCGGAGGTACGGTCGCTGAGCAGGCCCGCAACAGGTTGAGTGATGCCTACGATGGCGCCGCCCATGAGGGCGATGATGCTGATCGCTCCGTTCTTGTCGAAATCGAACCCGAAGAAGCTGACCGGTCCTGCGGCTATCAGGTCGGAGACCATGAGTGGCAATACGACGGAGCCGACGGCGGTCCAGAGACCGGTCAGGCCGAATGAGTAGATATTCAGATTGGTGAAGCTGGCCGGGCCGCGCTGATAAAGCGAGCGGAGGGGTCCGATCGCCTGCCGCGGGAAGGACGCGGCCCCGGCCCGACCCTCGCTCGCTCGCGCGTCGGGCTCCGTGAGAGTCTGGCTTCGATCTTGAAGTGTGGGCACGCCAAGGATGCTAGAGCAACGCAGCGGATGGGGCAACGGCATCCCGGCACGCGCGGGGGGTGCCGGGCACTTGCGTCCCGGGCTGTCCCGTGCTCTTGACGGGTCCTTGACAAACGGGTGCGAGGGTGGACTGGTGCGGGCTGTCGACTGACCCGTCGGGGCGCCGTCCTGACAGGAGACTGTGTGCCAGCACCCACAGCAAATAGGTGGAAGCCACATGAACAAGTGCTTCAAGACCGTCCATGGTTTTCGCGCCCGATGCCACGGGCTGGGACAAGGAGTCAAGAGGTCGGACGATGCTGTTTCTCAAATGCTGTCCTCGGTGCAAAGGCGACATCTACGCGGACAGGGACGGGTACGGCCATTTCGTGCAGTGCCTGCAGTGCGGATTCTCAAGGGACCTTGTGAGTTCCGCTGAGGCCACGGCCGCTCCTGCACCGGAGCCTTTGCGTGTAGTGCCACCAGCGGCACCAGCGGCACAGGAAGTAGAACTGGACCGGGCGAGCTAGCCGGTGCCCGCAGCGCCGTAGCCTCAGCCCGTCGCTCCGATTGTCCCTTCTGCACCCGCCCGCTCCGCATTCTCTAGAGTCGCCCCGTTCGGCTGCCCAGAAGCCCCAACCGGCCGCGAAGCTACGATCCCGCCGTGGCCGCGCCTCCAATGCCCCCCGCCAGTAGCCCACTCGCCTGCAGACGGGCGCGGGCCTGCGCCCGAGGAGGGCTGTTCCCCACACTGACCGCCCGGAAGAGGCTGATTGCCGGCGCGAGAGGCCACAGGCGGCCCGCCCTTCGCGATGCGCCTGACGAAGCCCATGATGTAACGTTGGATGGAGGCAGATCTGGAAGCGGCGCAGCGGGGAAGGCGGGCGCCCGAGCTTTGGAGGGCGTGATGGTACAGGCTGGCAGCCAGGAAGATCTGAGGATCTTCTCCGGCAACGCGAACCGGGCTCTCGCGGAGGACATCTGTGCCTACCTGGACATTCCTCCGGGTCGCGCCGAGGTGTTCAAGTTCAGGAATGACAACACGTTCGTCCGGTTGCTTGACAACGTGCGCGAGCAAGATGTGTTCATCGTTCAACCGACGGCCGCGCCGGTGAACGACAACATCATGGAGCTGCTCATCATGGTGGACGCCGCGAAACGGGCGTCCGCATCGCGCATCACGGCGGTGATTCCGTACTTCGGGTACGGGCGCACGGACAAGAAAGACCAGCCGCGAGTCCCGATAACGGCCCGATTGGTCGCCGATCTGCTCACGACGGCCGGCGCCGACCGCGTGCTGACTGTCGATCTGCACGCGGGGCAGATCCAGGGGTTCTTCAACATCCCGGTAGACGAGCTTACGGCCATCCAGATGTTTGCCAGCTACGTCAGCCAGATGAACCTGGAGGATCTGGTGGTGGTGGCTCCCGATGTCGGGATCAGCAAGGAAGCCCGCGATCTCGGCAACCGTCTCCAGGTGCCACTGGCCATCGTGGAGAAGAGGCGGACGGGCAACGACGACACGGTAGAACTGCTGAACGTCATCGGGGATGTGAACGGCAAGGTGGTCGTGACGTATGACGACGAGATCGACACAGGTGGGACGCTGATCGAAGCTGTGGCGGCTCTGATAGATGCCGGTGCGCGCGAGGTGTACTCGTGCGCTACGCACGGCGTCTTCTCCAACAGCGCGCTCGACCGATTGGACGAGGTCGAGGCGATCCGGGAGGTGATCGTCACGGACACCATCGCGATTCCGGCGGAAGCGCGGGTGCCGAAACTGACGATCCTGCCGATGGCACCTCTGCTCGGTGAGGCGATCTCCCGCATCGAGAGCGGGCGTTCGGTGGGCGCCCTGTTCAACTAGCTGGCGAGGGGGCATCCGGCTTCCGGCACGCGCTGCCCCCGGGTTTTTCGCATCATGATGAAGTTGATCGGCCGCCTGTTCGGCGAATCCAACCAGAAGGCTATCGAGAGCCTCCAGCCGGTTGTCGATGAGATCAACGCGCTCGAGCCGGAGTTCGAGTCCCTGTCGGACGCCGCGTTGAAGGCGAAAACGGACGAGTTCCGACGCCGAATGGATGCCGGGGAATCAGTGGACGACATCCTGCCGGAGGCGTTCGCGGCGGTCCGGGAGTCGGCGAAACGAAACCTGGGCCAGCGCGCTTTCGATGTACAGCTCATGGGCGGCATCGTGCTGCATCAGGGCAAGATCGCGGAAATGAGGACCGGCGAAGGGAAAACGCTGGTCGCGACGTTCGCGGTGTACCTGAACGCTCTTGCGGGGAAGGGCGTGCACGTCGTCACCGTGAACGACTACCTGGCGAAACGTGACCCGACGTGGATGGGCCCTATCTACCACGGCCTCGGTATCAGCCTGGCGTGTCTGCAGAACAACGCGTCCTGGCGATATGACCCGGAATGGGCCGAGGCGGAGGCACAAGCGCAACGGGAAAAGGACCCGGATTCGGCGCCGGGGCCGGCGGACCCGATGCGGCCCGTATCGAAACAGGAAGCGTACGCAACGGACGTCACGTACGGGACGAACAACGAGTTCGGTTTCGACTACCTGCGGGACAACATGGTGCGGGACCTTTCCGGGATGGTGCAGCGGGATCTGCACTACGCGATCGTGGACGAGGTGGACAACATCCTGATCGACGAGGCGCGGACGCCTCTGATCATCAGCGGCCCAGCCCGGGAGTCCGGCCAGGAGTACCGGCGGTTCGCCCAGCTCGCCCGGCAGCTGAAGACCGATGTTGATTTCACGGTCGATGAGAAGCAGCGGGCGATCAGCCTGACCGAGGACGGCATCGGCAGGGTCGAAAGGGCGCTGAAGATCAGCAACCTGTACGACCCGCAACACTACGCACTCACGCACTTCGTGGAGAACGCTGTCCGCGCGGAGAACCTGTACCAGCGGGACCGGGATTACGTCGTGCGCGAGAACGAGGTAATCATCGTCGACGAATTCACCGGCCGAATGATGCAGGGCCGGCGATGGTCGGACGGCATGCATCAGGCTGTCGAGGCCAAGGAAGGTGTCCGCGTACAGAGGGAGACGATCACCTACGCCACGATCACGCTGCAGAACTACTTCCGTATCTACGAGAAGCTGGCCGGGATGACGGGCACGGCCGCTACGGAAGCAGAGGAGTTCTACAAGATCTACAAGCTCGACGTGGTCCAGGTCCCGACGAACATGCCGATGGTCCGGGACGACGCGGCGGACCTGATCTACAAATCCGAGGCCGGCAAGTACAAGGCGGTGGCAGACCGGGTGGCGGAACTGCACGCGCAGGGCAGGCCAGCCCTCGTGGGCACAGTGAGCATCGAGAAGTCAGAGGTTCTCTCGGACCTGCTGACGCGGAGCAACATCCCTCACCAGGTGCTGAACGCCAAGCAGCACGAACGAGAGGCTGGGGTCGTCGCTCAGGCGGGCCGGCCGGGCGCGGTGACGGTCGCGACCAACATGGCCGGTCGCGGCACAGACATCATCCTCGGAGGCAACCCCGAAACAGTGGATATCACGCAGGAAGAGTGGCAGCGGGACCACGACCGAATCGTGGAGGCCGGCGGGCTGTGCATCATCGGCACCGAGCGCCACGAATCCAGGCGGATCGACAACCAGCTACGGGGGCGCGCAGGGCGGCAGGGCGACCCCGGGTCCAGCATCTTCTACGTATCTACGGAGGACGATCTGATACGCCGGTTCGGCGGCGAACGGATCAAAGGTGTGATGAACTTCGTCGGGCTGGACGAAGACACGCCGATCGAAAACCGGATGGTGTCCCACGCAGTGGAGAGCGCGCAGTCGCGGGTCGAAGGCACGCACTTCGAGATTCGGAAGCACCTGGTCGACTACGACGACGTGGTGAACACGCACCGCGACGTGATCTACCAGCTTCGCGGAAAGGTCATTCAGGGAGAGGACCTGCGCGCGGAGATCACCGGGATGATGAGGGAGGCCCTGGCCGGGATCGTGACGGAGCGCCTCACGGGCGATCCGACAAACTGGGATATCGAAGGCTTCCAGCGCGATGTGACTCAGATCATGCCCTTGCCCCCGGAATTCGCCGATGCGGATGAGATGTCGGGCATAGACAAGGGCGAGGTCGGCGAGCTGCTGGAGCAGTCTGCCGAAGTTCTGTACGAGGATCGTGAGCAGCAGTTCTCTCCGGAGGTGATGAGGAACCTGGAGCGTGCGGTAATGCTCCAGACGATCGACGGCCAGTGGGTGGAGCACCTGACGGCGATGGAGAACATGCGCCAGGGCATCGGGCTGGAGGCAGCCGGCCAGCGGGACCCCCTGGTGCAGTACAAGCGCCAGGGCTACGAGATGTTCAGCGGCCTGATGGACAGGATCAACCAGGACGTGGTGAACACGATCTTCCGGGTGGCGCTCAACGAGCAGCCTGCCCAGCAAGGCGGACGGCGGCAGGCCCCGGCGGAGGCTCGCAGGCCGGCAGCGGCCGGCGTGGCGGCGCGTGCGTCTGCGATGGCGGGTGGCGGCACGGCCGTGTCGGCGGTTGCGGAGCGGCACGGAGCGCGCTCTGCTGCTGCAGGCCGGAAGAAGATCGGCCGCAACGATCCGTGTCCGTGCGGCAGCGGCAAGAAGTACAAGCGCTGCTGCGGGCGCTAGAAACGCAGCTGCCACGTGACATCGTTGGGGCCGGACCCGTCTCGCGTGCCCGGGGGACGTTCCGATCACGATGCTTCCTTGTTGGCCAACGCTGATGTCGCCGGGCTGTTCGCGCACATCGCGGCCCTGACGTATCTGAATGGCGACTCGATCTTCAAGGTCCGCGCCTATCAGAAGGCGGCGCAGACGATCGAGAGCCTTCAGCGCCCGATAGCCGAGATCGCCGGGGACGAGAAGGCGCTGCGGAAGCTCCCGGGATTCGGCAAGGCAATCACCGCGAAGCTGTCCGAGCTGGCGGCGAGCGGGCGCATGGAGTTCTACGAACGGCTGAGATCGGAATTCCCGCCGGCGGTCCTCGCTCTCTCAAAGACGCCGGGTGTGCAGGCCGGAACCGTGCGCAGAGCGGTAGCGGAGCTGGGAGTGGCGGGCTTCGACGACCTGGAGGACGCGATCGAAAGCGGCGCGTTCTCCGGCCTTGACGGCGTGGGCGGCGGCGAGATCCAGAAGGCGCGCCAGGCTGTGCGTGCCCGGACGGGCGACGAACGTACCCCGCTCGGTACTGCACTGCCCGCGGTGGAGCAACTCGCGGAGTCGTTCAAGACGGAGTGTCCCGGCGTCGGTGAGGTGTCGGTAGCCGGACACGTTCGACGCCTGTGCGAAAGGACCCGGGCCGCGGAGATCGTCTGCACTGCGGAAGACCCCGGGAAGGCGACGGCCGCGTTCGTGCAGTCGCCGTCTGTGAAGGAAGTGAAGGACTGCGGGCCCGGCCGCGCCGCGGTCGTGCTGGAAGGGGGCCTGCGAGCAGACCTGCTCGTCACTCCGGCGGAGTCGTTCGGAACCGCGTTGCTTTTGCTGACCGGCAGTCGGGCACACCGCCTGCAGCTGCGCGAGCGGGCGGGCCGCATGGGGTTGTCGCTGGACGGAAACGGCCCGGGAGATGCGATCTCTGCTGCTACCGAGGAGGAAGCGTACGAGCAGCTTGGCCTGCCGTACATCCCGCCCGAGCTGCGAGAGGGTACGGGTGAGATCGAGGCGGCGGAGGCCGGCACTCTGCCGGAGCTGGTGACCCTGGAGGACATTCGAGGCGATCTGCACGTGCACACAGACTGGTCGGACGGGCACGCGCCGATGCGGGAGATCGTTGCGGGGGCCATTGCGTCCGGCCGCGAGTACGTGGCGATCACGGACCACACGCCCAACGTGCCCGAGGCGAACGGCTTGACCGCCGAGCGGTTGGCCCGCCAGCGAAGCGCGATCGAGGAGCTGGAGCGGGAGATGCCCGGCATCCGCCTGCTGAAGGGTGTGGAGGTGGACATTCTGCCGGACGGGTCCCTCGATCATCCCGATGAAGTCCTCGCCGGACTCGACGTTGTGTTGGCCTCGGTTCACAAGCACCTTGAACAAGACGAAGCAACGATGACCCGGCGCGTACTGACCGCGATGCGAAACCCGCACGTCGACATCCTCGGCCACCCGACGCAGCGGCTGTTTGGACGTCATGGTCCGCTGGCCGTGGACGTGGAAGCGATGCTCAGGACCGCGGCAGAGACCGGCACCGCGTTGGAGATCAGCGCTTCGCCGCTCCGGCTGGATCTCAGGGACGTATACGTGCGAAAAGCGCTCGGCCTGGGCGTGTTCTTCGCGCTCGGCACGGACTCGCACCGCCCGGCCTGGTTCGAGAATATGCGGTACGGCGTCGGTGTGGCCCGCCGTGGGTGGTGCGGACCCGACCGCGTGATAAACACTCTGTCCGCGGACGAACTCCTGGCTTTCCTGGCGGTCGACAAGCGGGATCGATCCGCCCGTTTGTCGTAGCTGCCGGCGAACCCGACGAGGGGCATGCCGTCTGGTCCGCTGTGGCCGGGGCGAGTACCCTTGTCGCGTATCCCCCTCGGGGAACCCGGCATGCGGCACGGACTGCTCGCCGGCACTCCCGGAAGATGGCGCGATGGCGGGAGAACAGCAGCAGGTGACGACGGACGCGCCGGCGGCAGAAGGAGCCCAGGCGGCGGACGAGGCCGTCTCGCACGAAGAGCTGCTCGAACGTCTGTCGGCGCGTGCCCGCGATCCATCAGTCGACTGGCGCGAGGCGCTGGTTGAGACGATTGCGCAGTGGCCACTGGCCGAGGAGTCGGTGGGCCGCCGGCGGTATGTGTATCTGGTGGGTGGCGAGGCGTTCGACTGGCGATCTCTGGCCGAACGGCTGATGGACGCGTGCAGTGGCGCTGCGCCGGTCGAGGAGCAGGAGGAACTGCTGACCGGCTTCGGGCTGCCCGCTGACATGTCGGACGACGAGTGGAAGCGAGTGCTTGGTGTCGACAAGTACCGGGCGCACCTGAACTACGTGTACGGCGTGACGGTGGAACAGGCGCTGCAGGTGGCGGTCCAGGAAGAAATCTGCAAGCGACACCTGGGGAACGGCTACCAGCCGACCGAAGCGCATTGCGTGCAGGCGTACTCCCGCCTGTACGGCAAGCCACTCGAAGAGTTGTGGGCGGAGTTCCAGGACGAGGCTCCGGGCTCGCTGCGCAGCGGCGCCGGCGCCGACGTGAACGCCCTGGCCGACGGCCCGGTGTCGCCGTGCGCGGCGGATGGTGACGCCTTCACGTACTGGCTGTTCAAGCGCCGCGTGGCCAGGGCGGACCCGGCGCGTGTAGCCAGCGATACCCGGAAGGGACTACGGCAGCTTGAGAGCATGCGCCGCTCACACGAACGCCGCCTGAAGCTGCTCCGGTAGGTCCGGGTCCGGCACCGGCGGTTATTCGAGTTCCGAACAGTCCGCGAGTTTGACCGGTACGGCAGGCCGTGCTAGGTTCGGTGATCTGAAAGCGCGAAAACGCTGCGAAGGGGAGTAGTACCGGCGGAGCGGGCCAGAGAGAGCCGGAGGCAGTGTGATTCCGGCGCCCCAACCCGCCGTGAAGTCGCCCCGGAGCGGCCGGCCTGAGGGCCGCGGGCCCGCCTTCAATGCCACGGGCGAGCCGGGGTGATAGGGTCGGACGCATCGGCCACGTTACGGCTTTGAGAGGCCCCCGGCGCAAACCGCCGGGTGGCAACGAAGGTGGGACCGCGGGGTGAATGAACCTCGTCCTTTGGGGCGAGGTTTCTTTGTTCTCTGAGCCGGACGGAAGTTGGAGAAACTGAAGGGTTCGATTGCTCAAGGCAATGAGCGGACGGGGCACGGTCCGGGCGGGCCCTCTGCGAAGAGAACGCAGGACATAGACCGAAGGAAGAGAAGGAA
>CAYYFS010000032.1:14286-16012 GCA_964471055.1 uncultured Dehalococcoidales bacterium | reverse complement strand
AGCTCGCGGGTTTCGAGGCCGGCATCTCGGTCGCGGCGGGCTACATGCTCCTCGCGCCGGTGCTTTGCCGTCACTATCTGATCATCAACCTGCACCCTGCCCTCCCCGACGGCCCTATCGGCACATGGCAAAAGGTGATCTGGGAACTCATAGATGAGCGCACGTCGGAGTCGGGCGTGATGGTGAACGTCACGATCCCGGAGATGGACGCGGGGCCGGTCATCAGCTACTGCAGGCATTCGCTGACGGGACCGCCTTTCGATGCCGAATGGGCACGCCTGGGGGACATGAAGTCGGTCGAATTGAAGAAGCGGGAAGGCGAGGAGCATCCGCTGTTCAAGACGATCCGCGAGGCAACGTTGGTCCGCGAACGGCCGTTCCTCGTGGAGACCCTGAGGGCTGTCGCCAGGGGCGATATCGATCCCGGGCATCCTTCCGAGGCGGGGCCGCTTGACCTCACCTGCGACGTCGAGGCCGCGCTGGAGGCTGCCGGGTAGGACCTTGGGCCTGCATGGACGCGAGAGGGCGGAGCCGGTGCGGCTCCGCCCTCTTCATGTCGTCGTTGTGGGCTCTACGCCGCGTCGCGATCGGCCGGAAGGAGTCCGTCCAGCCGCTCGCCTCCCTTGCCGAGAAGCTCGGGCCAGCTGTGCTCCAGGATCGTGTCGGCTCCCACGATGCACTTCGTCACGCCTTCAAGGGACGGGAGCTCGTACATCACGTCCAGCAGCGTTTCTTCGACGATGGCCCGCAAACCGCGCGCACCCGCCTTGCGTTTCTTGGAAAGGTCAGCGGTGGCGTGCAACGCTTCGGGAGTGAACTCCAGGCCCACACCGTTCATCTGGAAGAGCGCCTGGTACTGGCGGACAAGAGCGTTCCTGGGTTCCGTGAGGACGCGCACAAGCTCTTCGTGCGTCAGGTCCGTCAGTCCAACCACGAGGGGTACGCGCCCGACGAACTCGGGAATGAAGCCGTACTGGAGAAGGTCCTCAGGGGTGACTCCTGTCAGGTCATGCGATGCGGAGTCCCCGTTGCGTCTGTGACCGGAGGCGCCGAAACCCATGACCGCCCGGTCCCGAGTCAGGCGTCGGCTGATCACCTCGCCCAGTCCCTCGAAGGCACCGCCCAAGATGAACAGTATGTTGGAGGTGTTGATCTGGATGAATTCCTGGTGCGGGTGCTTGCGTCCCCCCTGCGGAGGCACGTTTGTGACGCAGCCTTCCAGTATCTTCAGCAGGGCCTGTTGCACACCTTCCCCGGAGACATCTCTTGTGATGGACGGGTTGGCGGACTTCCGGGCGATCTTGTCGATCTCGTCGATGTAGATGATGCCCTGCTCGGCCCGGCTCATGTCGAACTGGGCGTCCTGTATCAGGCGTAGCAGGATGTTCTCGACGTCCTCTCCCACGTACCCCGCCTCTGTGAGCGAGGTGGCGTCACTTATCGCAAACGGAACGCCGAGTATCTTGGCCAGGGTCTGGGCGAGGTGTGTCTTCCCGGAGCCAGTCGGACCAACCAGGAGAACGTTGGTCTTCTGAAGCTCAACAGCCGCGGAGTCGTCGCTGTCCGTATTGCCCGCGCCAAGCTTGATGTCCGGGTTCGAACCGCTGTAGCCGATCCGCTTGTAGTGGTTGTAGACGCCGACGCTGATGACACGCTTGGCGCGTTCCTGCCCGATCACGTACTCGTTGAGCCGGGCAACTATCTCGCGGGGCGTGGTGTCCTGGTA
>CAYYFS010000032.1:0-14186 GCA_964471055.1 uncultured Dehalococcoidales bacterium | reverse complement strand
CGGTCCTGCACGCGGAGTATCTCGCGGGCCTGGATCTCGATGTCCGAGGCCTGGCCCTGCGCCCCACCCCACGGCTGGTGGAGATGAATGGTGGAGTTGGGCAGAGAGTAGCGTTTGCCCTTCGTGCCAGCAGTCAGCAGCACTGTGCCGAAGCTGGCACACAGCCCCACGCATATGGTCGAAACGTCGCAGGGTACGTGCTGCATCGTGTCGTAGATCGAGAGCCCGGCGTACACGTCTCCGCCGGGAGAGTTGACGTACAGGCTGATGTCGCGGTCCGGATCCTCGCGGGCCAGGTACAGGAGTTGCGCGACGATCGGGTTCGCCACCTGGGCGTTGATGGGCGAGCCCAGGAACACGATCCGCTCCTTGAGGAGCAGCGAGTAGATATCGAATGCGCGTTCCCCTCGCGCACCCGTCTCCACCACCATAGGGATGATGTCTTCGGGCCGCTGTATCGCGCCGCCTGGGCTGTAGAGCATCCGTCGCGCCTTTCTACTGACCGTCGCCTGCGCGTTCGTCAGCCGTGTCTTCCTGTGCATCTTCTGCCGTCTCGGCGTCTTTGTCAGCGGTGTCATCTTCGGGCGTGGCGTCGCCGTCATCACGGCGGACCAGCTCCACCATGTAGTCCATCGCGAGCCGCCGGCTGAGCATTCGCCCAATGGAGGTGCGGGCGCCGTCTTCATCGAGCGGAGCGTTTTCGTCGCCTGACTCTCTGCGCGCTTTCAGCGCCGTCAACTCAGTTTCGACATCCTCCTCGGGCACCTCGATGCTTTCGGCATCCGCGAGTTCATCCAGTACCAGCGACCGCCTGAGACGCCTGTCGGCGGTCTCCCGCGCTTCGGAGATCAGGTCCTCTTCGCTCTTGCCGACCCGCTCCATGTAGGCGCTCATGGGGACGTTGCTCATCGCCAGCGCCTGCTGCTGTTCCTGGAGCACATGTTCTGCTTCGTGGTCCACGAGCATTGGCGGAAGCGCTATCGTGGCGCCGTTCACCAGTGCGTCGAGTGCCAGGTCTTCCAGAGAGCGTCGCAGGGTATTGTCTGCGCTCGCTTCGAGGTTCTCACGTATCCGATTGCGTAAATCCGTCAGGGTTTCGAGTCCGTCCCCGATGTTCTTCGCCAGCTCATCGTCCAGCGGCGGCAGGACCTTGCCTTTGATCTCTGAGACGGAGACCTCGAAGGCCGCCTCCTGTCCAGCCACGTCGGAAGCGCCGAAATCCTCGGGCAGGTTGAGGTTGAACTCTTTCGTCTCGCCTGTGCACATTCCCACGAGCGCCTCGGGGAAGCCGGGAGCGGGGATGCGGCTGTCTTCAGTCGCCAGGTACTCCGCGTCCGTCACGTCGATAACGCTCCGCTCCCCAACCGTGGCTTTCACACCAAGCACGGAAAGGTCGCCGAGAGCCAGCGGGCGATCCGCGGGTTCCCAGGTCGCGTGACCTTCACGGACGTTCTCGACCGCGCTGTCTACCTGCTCATCGGTGACCGGCTCGGGGCGTTCGTCGAACCGCAGTCCGGAGTATTCACCCAGTTCCACGGTCGGCGCGAGTGCCACGGCCGCAGACAGCTTCAGGACCGGTTCCCGTTCTTCCACCGTGACGCGAGGCATCATCACGGGTTCAAGGTCCTGCTCTTTGAGGGCGTCCGCGATGGCCTCCGGCGTGAGCATCTCGACCGCTTCGTCAAGCAGGTTGTCCCTGCCGATCACGCGTTCGAGGATGTGTCGCGGGGCCTTTCCTTTGCGAAAGCCCGGGACATTGGTCCGCTGGACCAGCCTGCCGTAGGCGCGGCTCATGTGCTGTTCGAGCTGTTCCGAGTCGACCTCGATGTGGAGGACCGTCTGCTGCTCGACGACCTCATCCTGGGTGACCTTCAAAAGGTTACTCCGGCAAGCGCGCGATGTTATGGGGCGGCGGGCTCATGGCGCATGGGGCTGAGATGCGGTTCAGATTGAGAAAAGTATAGCACGCGGCGGCATACCGGCAGGTGTCAGGAGGGTCACCAGAAAGAGCCAATCGGCTCTCCGGCAACACCGATCTGTGGGCACTCGAAAGGCGGTGAGACGGGCACCGCGGCCAGACCCGGCGGGAGGGGGGCGGGTGCCTGTACTCAGTCCTCCACGACGCGAATGTGGAGTTCTTCAAGCTGCTCCGGGGTGATCGGTCCCGGAGCCTCGAACAGTGGATCGACGGCACTTTGCGTCTTCGGGAAGGCGATGACCTCGCGAATGGACATTTCGCGCGCGAGGATCGCGACCAGACGGTCCAAGCCCAACCCCATGCCACCATGCGGGGGAGCGCCGTACTCGAATGCCCTGAGGAGGTGCCCGAAACGTTCGTTCACCTCGTGCTCCGGGTATCCGATTACCCCGAACACCTTCTCCTGGATAGCCCGATCGTGTATGCGGATGCTTCCGCTCCCCAGCTCCCACCCATTGCACACGAGGTCGAAAAGTTGCCCGAGCACCCCGCCCGGGTCGGAATCCAGCAGAGGTACGTGATCGGGACGGGGAGAGCTGAACACATGGTGGGTCGGCCCCCATCCGTCCAGATCATCGTCCCACTCGAACAGCGGGTAGTCCGTCACGAAAGCGAAATGCAGAGTATCGGGATCGGGGAGGTCCAACCGTCGCCCCAGCTCGGTGCGGAGGTTGCTGAGCACCGTGTTGGCCATCTTCTCCGGTCCGGCGACGATCAGCATCATGTCACCGGGACCGGCGCCCGTGCGGCGAGCGAACTCCCTGACGGTGTCCAGAGAGACGTGGTTCGCGATGGCGGATCGGATGTCGGCCGCTGTAAGCGCGCCCACCGAAGACGCGGTGTCGGCCAGTGCCACTGTCACCAGGCCTCCGGCCCCACTGCTCCGGGCGATCTCGATGAGCTCATTCGTCTGTCTGCGCGTGTAGCTTCCGCAGCTGGGCGCGGCCAGACCTCTCACTACGCCGCCAGAGGCAATCGCGGATTCGAACACGCCAAAGCCGGAGGCGGCAGCTACGTCCGTGAGCGTGCTCAATTCCACACCGAAACGAAGGTCCGGCTTGTCGGTGCCGAAGCGGTCCATGGACTCGGCGTATGTGAGGCGCGTGAAGGGCTCGACGGTCTTGTCGTGCGTTCCGGCCTCCCGGGCGATGTGGGCATAGAGGCCCTCGACCAGGGACATGACGTCGGCGTCGGCGACGAAGCTCATCTCCAGGTCCAGTTGGGTGTGTTCCGGCTGGCGATCTGCTCTCAAGTCTTCATCCCGAAAGCAGTGGGCTATCTGGAAGTAGCGCTCGATGCCGGAGACCATCAGAAGCTGCTTGAGTTGCTGAGGCGACTGCGGCAGAGCATAGAACGCGCCGGGATGCACGCGGCTGGGCACCACGTAGTCCCGCGCGCCCTCCGGCGTGCTCTTGAGAAGGATGGGCGTCTCCACCTGGACGAAATCCTGCGCGTCCAGGTAGTCCCACATGATTTTGGTCACGCGGTGGCGAAGCTCGAGGTTGCGAACCATTCGGGGCCGCCGCAGATCGATGAACCGGTGCTGGAGCCTGACGTGCTCATCCGCGGGAGGTCCCTCCGATACTTCAAAGGGCGGGGTCCTGGCGCTGTTGAGGACCGTCAGGTCCGAGGCGACCAGCTCAACGTCCCCGGTTGGCAGATCGGGGTTCTCCGCGCCCGGCACGCGGGCGGACACGGTGCCGGTGATCTGGACGACCCATTCCGACCGCAGCGTGTCGGCCAGACTGTGGGCTTCCTCCGACACCTTCGGGTTGAACACGACCTGGAGTATGCCCGAGCGGTCCCGGAGATCAATGAACACCAGCGAGCCGTGATCCCGCCAACGGTTCACCCAGCCGGCGACCGTGACGATACGTCCGGTGTCTTCTTTGCGCGGCTCACCGCAGCCAGTGTCTTTGTACACTTCGCTCTCCACCTCCCTGAAGAGTCGCGACGGGTCGCGCCTCAGCCGCCTCCCCCAGACAGTCGCCCTGAGCAGGTTCTTCCATCAGACGCTTTCGCGCTGTGCCCGCGGGCACCTGCGAGCCGCCAGCCCGCGCCTACAAGGAGTGCGGCGAGCACGAGTTTCAGCAGATCGCCCGGCACATAGGGATAGACGCCGGCCGAGAACAGCTCTCCCTCAACCGGCCAGCCGAAATCGAAGACGCTCAGCCACAGAAGAGCGGGCACGTACAGGAGCACCGATCCCGCGAGCATCGCCCACAGCACCCGGCTCCCGTGCCAGCCACGCTGCGCGAACGAGCTCACGACAGGCGCCGACACGATGAAACCGAGCAGGTATCCGCCCGAGACGCTCCCGGTCACGTATGACCAGCCACCTGCCCCACCCTGAAATACGGGTGCGCCGGCCATGCCGAGCACGTAGTAGGCCGCGACGGTAAGCAGCGCCCACCGCCATCCCAGCACGCCTCCCGTCAGCAACACGCCCAGGGTCTGCAGCGTCACCGGCACCGGGCTGTCGGGCAGGTAGAACCGTGCCTGGGCCAGTGCGGCCATGAGTCCGACTAGAGCCGCCGATGCAGCCAGTTTCGTCCGCAGACCGGCGGACGGAAACAGCGCTTCGAGCAGCGAAGGTCCGGGGCGCTCGAACAGCCGCCAGGCGGAGCGAACCCGCGCGAGACGTGGCGCGACAACGACAGATTGCATGGGTATCACCGTGGCCAACCGGGAGACGTCCGGCCTTCGTTGTGGTCAAACGAAGCGTTAGATTAGCACGGCCCCCTCGCCCGTTCCGGTGCGTCCCGGGCAAGGTGCACGCTTCCCCCGGCGACGAGCGCCGCCGGGGGCCGGACCTCTTGCGCCACGGCCCGCGATAGGCCGAGGCCGTCGATGTGCCTAGACCGGTATGCCGTACTGCCGTTTCGCAACGCTGAGGTTGACGAACGTCTCCGTCCGGCGGACACCTTCGATCGTGCCCACCTTTTCCCGGAGGAAGAGGCCAAGCGCCTCGGCGTTCGCCAGGGTGACCCATGCGAACACGTCATATGTGCCCGTGGTGACCGCGACCCAGCGGGTGTTGTCCAGTTCGGCCAGGCTGGTCGCGACAGTGTTCACCTTGTCGGGATCGACCTGCACGCCGACCAGCGCCTCCGACTGATAGCCGAGCTTCTGAGGGTCCGGCAGCGCTGTCACGGTGATGATCTTGTCGGCGATGAGACGCTTGAGCCGACGGCGAACCGTCCCCTCACTGACTCCGACGCTGCGTGCGATGCGCGCATTTGAGGCGCGACCGCTCTGTTCCAGAATGGCGATGATCTTGCGGTCTAGCTCGTCCATGGGCTCCCTGTCCAATGGGAGGTTGCCCTCCCCAATAGCTCGACTCTCCTTGGCCGCCACACGCCCCAACGCGTCTCCACGAACCCCGGCGCACGAGCGGTCTTGTCCGGCTGGTCTGCGCTGACGCCTGCCAGGCATTCGCGGTGTTGGCACCTTGCTGAGGTGCACTCCACGAAAAACGCCGTTTCCGGACCGCATTCGCCATGATACCGCTTGACGCCAAGGTTCGCGGCAGTGGTCGGAGTTCGAAATCCGCTGTCCGGCCCGACACGGCAGTCTATGAGAGGTCCGGCGGGAGTTGAGCGCGTGCTGAGGATACGTATAATGCCTTCGAGGACGTGCTCCTGCAGGCGGCGCCCTCAGTTGCGTCTCAGGCCTGCAGAAGTCTCGTCCCGACCTCGCCGGCAAAAGACGGCCAGGGACGGAAGCCACCGGAAGAAAGGTTTCAAGATGGCCTATGTGATTGGAAAGCCTTGTGTAGACGTCATGGACGGGGCGTGCGTAGATGTGTGCCCTGTCGAGTGCATCTATTCGAAGGCCGGCGACAACCAGCTCTACATCAACCCGGAGGAGTGCATCGACTGCGCTGCCTGCGAGGCCGCCTGCCCGGTGGACGCCATCTTCGCTGAGGACCAGGTCCCTGCGGACCAGCAGGAATTCATCAAGATCAACGCGGAGTACGACTATGCAAGCTCGCAGCCGGGCAAGAACACCTAGCTGCCAAGTACGTCGTTCAGCAAGGACGCCCCTGGCTCGATGCCGGGGGCGTTTCTGTTGACGCACGGTGTATTCGCACCGCCTCAGCTATCATGGCGCCAGATCCTTCTCCGCCGTGCGGCCGGATAGCCAGAGGGAAGACTCCACTGCCGGAAGACAGGTTCAGAAAAGAGATCGAGGAGATCCTGGAGGGCGAGGAGCGGCGCGGTGGCGGTGCGCTGAAAGGTCCCTCACGTCGCCGCACGCGGTCCGGCCCGCCAGGGGGCTTCAACCTCCACCTGACTCCGGAGCGGCTCATGCTCTCGGGTGCCGGTGCGCTCGTGCTCGGCCTGATCGCGCGCCCGCTCTTCGCACCCCTGGCGATAGCCGCCCTCGTTCTCTTCGGCCTGGGGTACGTCCTGTACCTGAGACGCAGACGCTGCGGGCCCGCCGCAAAGGCAGCTCCGAACGTGCGCCCGTCCTGGCGAGGACAACCGGTGCGGCGCGAAGGCAACATCATCGAGTTCCGCGATTCGTGGAGCAGCAGGTTGCGCCGCTGGTTCCGTCAGCGCTGACGCACGCGCACGGCACCCGTCGCACCGCGTCGGATCATCAAGCGAGGAGTACCCCGCATGTCTCTTTCGTCAGGCCCCTCCGCGCCCAGGTTCGGGGTTGCTATCACCCAGAACGTGATGGTGGAAATGCGGGACGGCACCAGACTCGCCACAGACATCTACCACCCGGCTCGCGACGGTGAGCGGGCAGAAGGCACCTTCCCGGTGCTGTTGCATCGCACGCCCTACGACAAGATCGAGACGGAGGCCGGGCTGGGCTGGAACCGTTGGTTCGCGGAACGCGGATACGTGGCCGTGGATCAGGATTGCCGCGGCTGCTTCAACTCCGAAGGGGAAGTGGAGTTTCTGTTCCCGGAGGCGGAGGACGGCTACGACATGCTCCAGTGGATCGTCGCTCAGCCGTGGTCAGACGGGAAGGTCGGTTCCTGGGGCTGCTCATGGTCGAGCTGGACGCAGACCGCGATGGCCGCGCTCGGTCCCGAGAATCTCTGCGCGATGGTGCCAAACATGAGCGGAGCGAACGCGCACGAAAGCAGCGTCCGCCATTCGGGCGCCATGGAGTTGCGATTCCTCGCCTGGGCCTTCTGGCACTCGGCCCGCAACTACCAACAGGCACTGAAGAAGGAACCGCGGATCGACCCGGCTCTGAACGTGGGCGCCCCGATGTTCTCGGACTGGCTGAAGCGCATGCCGATTCGCCGTGGCCAGACGCAGCTGAAGCTGGTGCCGCCGTATGAGAAGTGGGCATTCGAGATCTTCACCCACGCAGACTATGACGACTACTGGAAACATCCGAGCGTGTGCCCGGAGGAGAACTGGGACCGGTTCACGGACTGCCCCACCCTGTTGGTGAGCGGCTGGTACGACTCGTACACACGCGGCGTCTTCCAGAACCTCGAAGGGCTCTCGGCCCGCAAAGAGGGCCCGGTCCGCGTGCTGATGGGCCCGTGGACGCACGGAGGGGAGACGCCGGACCTGTCGTACGCCGGAGACGTCGAGTTCGGACGTGCGGCCGCCCTGGACTCCTTCAGGGATCTGCACCTGCGGTGGTTCGACCGCTGGCTGAGAGGGGTCGACAACGGAGTCGAGACCGACCCGCCGATACGGATATTCGTCATGGGCGGCGGCTCAGGGGAAAGGACGTCCTCGGGCCGCCTGATGCACGGCGGGCGGTGGCGCGATGAGCAGGAGTGGCCGCTCAGACGCGCGAGTCTCGCCAGCTACTACCTGCACGCGGACGGCTCACTACGGGACGCGCCCCCGGAAGCAGATGAGTCGAGCACCACCTACCGCTACGACCCGGCACGCCCGGTTCCGTCGATCGGCGGCAACGTCTCATCGCTGAGGGACAGGTCGCCGCTGGCGCCCGGGACTTCGGATCCCCTGGCGACGCCGGTTCGCGGACCGGACATCATGGCGCCCGGCGGGTTCGACCAGCACGAAGGCCCGGAAGTCTTCGGCTGCGAGCCGCCGTACCTCCCGCTCGGCTCCAGGGCGGATGTGCTGGTGTTCCAGACGGCGCCTCTGGAGGAGGACGTGGAAGTCACGGGCCCGATCACCGTCAGGCTGTGGGTGTCGTCGACTGCCACCGATACGGACTTCACAGCCAAGCTGATCGACGTCTATCCACCGAGCCGGTGGTACCCGAATGGGTACGCGCTGAATCTGACGGACTCGATCGTGCGGTTGCGCTACAGGAACGGACCGGAGCGCGGCGAGCCGTTCGAACCGGGAACGGTGGCCGAGGTAGCCGTCACCCCCTATCCGACGAGCAACCTGTTCGCGAAAGGGCACCGCATCCGTCTGGACATCTCCAGCTCCAACTTCCCGAGGTTCGACGTGAACCCGAATACGGGCGAACCGATCGGGCTGGACCGGCAGCGAACCGTCGCGGACAACTCGATCATCCATGATCGGGCCCGCCCGTCGCACCTGGTGCTCCCTATAGTCCGGGCAGAGGCGTAGGTGACCACAGCAGCCCTCCCTTCCCATTGCACAGCCAGTGTTGTGCAGGAAGCGGAAGGTGCGACAATATGAACGCGCCTTACAGGGCGTGACGAGATGGGTCGCCACCGTCAGACCGAGAGGGACCGCCGCTTGCACTGCTCACACTGCGGCACGGAGAACCAGCCGGACGCGTACTCGTGCGCACGTTGCGGGGAGCGGCTGTACGTGCCGGACCCCGAACACGGCGCCCCGATGGGAGCGGTCGGCTGCCAGTCTTGCTCGGCGTCGAACGAGGCACACGCGCGCTACTGCTGGAAGTGCGGAGTCTCGCTCGAATCGGCGGTGCGGTTATCACCCCAGGCCGCAACGGCCGCCAGGCCGACCGTTCCTCCGGCTGCACCGCGGCCTCGACGGGAGGCTCCGCCGCCTCCGCCCCCGAGGCCGACCGAATCGCCACCTGACCTGCGCGGCGCGCCGGATCGGGCGAACGATTCCGGCACCCGGAATGCCGCACTGCCGGACGAACTGCGGGGCTGGAACTGGGGCGCATTCCTGATCGGCCCCATATGGGGCATTGGGAACCGGGTGTGGATCGCGCTGCTGCCTCTCCTGCTGATCTTCATGCCCCAGAGCGTCGTGGTCCTGACATTGATCGTGAACGTCGCTTTCGGCCTGCTGCTCGGCTACAAGGGCAACGAATGGGCGTGGCGTGCCCGCCGGTGGGAGAGCACCGAGCAGTTCAAGCGCGCGCAGCGAACGTGGGTCACGTGGGGTGTCGTGTTCCTGATCCTCATGACGATCCTCATTCTGGCGTTCCAGGGCGGAGACCCTGCCGGGGTCCCGACTTCATAGGCAGCCAACGAGGGCCAGCCGGCGCCCGTCGCCGAAACGCCGACCCTCTAGCCTCGAATGGTTCCACCGGGTCGCTGCGGCGCGCGCCCCGTTTCTACGGGATCGAGGGCGCCTGCAAGGGCATCGCCCAGCAGATTGGCGGACAGCACGAGTAGAGCGAGCATCAGCCCCGGCCACACGATGAGCCAGGGAGCGCCGTGCATGTACGTCTGCGCCTCGCCGCCCAGCATTGCACCGAGAGACGTTGCGGTGCCGGACCCACCGAGACCCAGAAAGCCCAGCGAGGCTTCTGCGAGGATGGCCGCCCCCACCTGGGCGGAGACGACGATGAGCCACGGGCCAGCCGCGTTGGGCACAACGTGCCGCGCCAGCACGGCAGTTGTTCCGGCCCCGGTCGTACGGGCAGCCTGAACGTATCCCGCGCTGCGGACGGAACGGGCCCCCGCTCGCGCGATTCGGGCGGCGATCGGCGTGAACGCCACGGCCAGGGCAATCGTGACGCCCCACCGCGATGGTCCAAGCGCCGCCACCACGGCCAGGGCGAGCACAAGCAGCGGCAGAGCCATCAGCGTGTCGATGGCCCTCTGGATAAGCGTGTCCAGCCACCCTCCCCGGTAGCCGCCCGCGAGGCCGGCCGCGCCGCCCAGCAATCCGGATGCCGCGGCGACGAGGAATCCTGTGACCAGAGAGTGCCGGACCCCGTGCAGAGTGCGACTCAGGACGTCGCGGCCCAGTTGGTCGGTCCCAAGAGGGTGGGCGACAGTCGGTCCGCGGAGCCGCTCGGCGAGGTCCTGGAGATCGGGTGGTCCTGCCAGCGCCGGCGCCAGCACGGCGAGCAGGACCAACACCCCGAGGAGGAGCAGACCGACGCGCCCGTCAGCACGGCGGGCCGTCCCGCGCAGCAGGTCAGCCAAGCTGCTCATAGCGGCGCCCCAAAGGACGTTGCCGTGCTGCGCACGCGGGGGTCGAGAGCGCCGTGCAGCAGGTCGACGGCCAGATTGACCGCCATGGCCACCGCCCCAAATGCCAGAACCAGGAACTGCACGGTGGGGTAGTCCCTGGCGAGCACGCCGGCCGCGACGGAGCGTCCCAGGCCGGGGAGGTTGAACACCTGCTCGACGACGACCGCGCCGCCGAGGAGATAGACGGCCTGGGCCCCGAGCACGGTCAGGACGTGCGGCGCGGCCGTCCTGAAGGCGTGCCGCCAGACGACCGCGACTTCGCCGACACCCTTCGCCCTGGCCGCGCGAACGTGGTCGAGCGCGAGGGCTTCGACGGTGGTGGAACGGACCACCCGGGTGAGCAGACCCGCGGGGCGCAACGCCAGCACGACGGCCGCCGGACCGATCTGCTGGAGGTTGCGCCACAGATCCGCCGTCGGCGGAGCGTAGTCGATCGCGCTGAAGTACCCGAACCAGGCGGCCAGGGTGAGCAGGACGATCAGACCAACCCAGAAGGAGGGCACGGCAAGGGCGGACAGCGCCGCGGCACGCACGGCGCGGTCGATCCAGGTTCCCGAACGATATGCGGCGAGAATGCCGGCGGGCACTGCGAAGGCGGTCGTGAGGAGCACGGTGACGGCGGCCAGTTCCAGCGTCACCGCGTATCGCGGCGCCAGTTCCTCGAACACCGGGAGCCCGCTCGCGATGGACCGGCCGGCATCCAGCCGCGCGAGGCCCCACATCCAGTCGGCGTACTGCCTCACGTACGACCTGTCCAGCCCGAGAGCGTGCCGGCGCGATTCGAGCTGCTCGGCCGTGAGAAAGCCCTCGCCGGGTGACTGGGCAAGCGCGGCGAGGGCCGCATCACCAGGTGCGACTCGCAGAAGCGCGAAGGCCAGGAGCGTCAACAGCCACAGCGTCGCCAGCATTAGCGCGGCGCGGCGAGCGATGTACGAGGCCATGCTCTCTCCCGACAGGCGGCCTGCCTGTGGCTATTGCCCCGGCCCCGGCTCCAGCCAGACAGTGTCCATCCGGCGTCCCTGGTACAGGCTGGGACCGCCGGGTTGAAAACCCCGGACGTTCTCCCACACCGGCACGCGTCTCAGCGACCACTGAAACCAGATCTTGCCGTTCACGTCCCACACGCGACGCTGAATCTCGTCCACCAGCGCTTTTCGCTCCTCTGGGTCGAGAGTCCGGGACTGCGCCTGGATCAACCTGTCGATCTCGTCATCGCACAGTCCGGGGAAGTTCTCGGGACCATCGCACGCGTAGTGCTCGGGGAGGATCGCGTCGGGGTCGTCCAGAGAGAACGAATGGCTGTGGCCGATTGCGACGTGGTCTCCGCGCGCCAGCAGGTCCTGGTACGCGACCGATTCGACCGGCTCCACCTGTACCCGGATGCCGACGGTGGCAAGCTGCCCTGCGACGAACGCCGACAGCGTCTCGAAGAACGGATTCGCCCGGGTGTGCAACGTCACATCCAGGCCACCGGCCAGACCGGCTTCCACGAGAAGCCTCCTCGCCTCAGCCCGTTCCGCCTGCTTGTCCCCGTAGCCGGGGAGGAGGCGAACCTCGGCCGGGTCGAGCGCCCACGCCCCACCGGGCGGCATGACCGCGCCGTCGAAGCCGCCGCCCAGGGCCAGGCGGGCCTCGTCACGGTCTATGGCCAGATTGACCGCGCTCCTCACCCGGGGGTTGTCGAATGGCGGGGCTCGAAGGTTCAGCTGCACTGTGTTGCCACCGGCGGACGGCGCCTCCAGCACGCGGATGCGGCCAGCGCGGCTCTTTTGAAGGTCCAGCGCCTCGCTCTCGGTTATCACCGCTATTGCGTCGATCTCATGGGCCTTCAGCGCGGCCAGGCGCACGGCAGGCTCCGGCATGACCAGGAACCAGAGAGCATCCAGGTACGGGAAGCCCGGTTCGTAATAGCCGTCGTTGCGGATCATCTTGTACGCAGAACCGCGGGTGGCGGACAGGGCCTCGAACGGCCCGCTGCCGATCACCTGGTCGAACCACACCATCGACGGCGGATCGAGCGCCTCGGTGGCCACCCGCGGGTAGACCGAGACATAGACGCTGGCGAGGTTCGCGAGGAACGACGCTGCGGGCGCTTCCGTCCGAATGGTGAGCGTCTCCGGATCGGGTGTCCGGATCATTCCCGTCTCGGGGACGTACCGCGCGATCGTCCCTGCGCGGCCCACCGCAAGGCCATCGGGCGGCTCGATGATCCGATGCAGGCTGAACGCCAGGTCATCCGCCGCCACGGGCGTTCCATCGTGCCAGGTGGCATCATCGCGAACCCGGAAGGTCCACAGCAGAGCGTCGTCCGATACCTCCCAGGAGAGGGCCAGGTCCGGACGCACCATGCCGTGGTCCGCAGGGTCCACACGGACAATCTGGGAGAGCATCGGGTTGCACGGATGAACGGCCTGATAGCTGAGGCCGCGGGACATGTGCAGATCGCAGGAGGCCGGGTCCGAGGCCTGCGCGATGCGGAGCGTCCCGCCTCGCCGGGGCGTCGGCGAAGGGCTGCCCTCGTCCGGCACCGGTACGGCGGTTGCAGCCGACGGATCCGCCAGCCCCGCCAGCGGGTTTTCGCCGCGCGGGGGCGCGAGATCGGGAGCTGATTCCTGTGCCGCGTCGCCGGGCGTGCTCCCGGGTGAGCACGCGAGTACAGCGCCCGCGCAGAGGGCGACGAGGCAGGTTGTGATCAGCGCGCAGGCGATTCGGGGTGCCGCGACGCGGAGCAAGGTGCAGAGCCTCCGGCGCCCGCACACGGCGGGTCGCTCTCAGGCAGCCTCGCTATCGCGGCCCCTGTTGCGTACCGGAACGGTTCCGGGCCCGGCCCGGCGCTATCCCGGATCGCTGGCTGACGCCCCCCACCGCTCCGCGTGATCGCGGATGAGCGCCTCCAGTGCACGCGCGAAGTCGTCGCTCTGGATGGGAGGAGTCGTCATGATGACCGCGTCCTCACGGTCGTCGGAATAGTACCGTTTCCGGATGCCGACTTCGCGGAAGCCATGCTTGCGGTAGAGCGAACGCGCGGTGCCGTTGGATTTGCGGACTTCCAACGTCACCTGCGTGGAACCGCGCTGGATTGCGGCCTCGGCCACCCCGATGAGGAGCAGGTCGCCCACACCATGCCCCCGGGCGGCGGCTCGCGTGCCTATGGTCACTATGTGGACTTCGTCGGCCACGAACCAGAGCGCAGCGAATCCGGCGACGTGCTCCGGAGGCTCCGACCGGACTGCTTGCGATATCGCGCCGAGGCTGACGCTGCGGGCGGCCCGGCCGAGCCGAGCGAGAAGGCGATCCGCATCGGGCGGCGAACTCCCGTCGTCGAGGCCCGCCCCGTCGCCGGCCCTCTCGCCCGGCTCCCAGGGACGGACCGCCACCAAGCACAGGGCATGAGGCTTGCGAAGTTCCCGCTCGAAACGGGTCGGCGGCCACTGGGTAGGAAACGCCTCCCGTTCCACCTGCAGGAGTTCCGGGATGTCGTCGAGTGTGGCCGCCCGGAGCCTGAACGCCGATCCGGCGGGCATGAAGTCCGACGTTTCCCCGGCTTTCGCCGCGCGAACTTCCCCGCCCGAAGCGTTTGCCGCACCGTCTGCTCCCATAGGGCGCCCATGGTATCAATCAACCCGCGCGTCCATGCAGGCCGATGCGCGCGTCCGCGAGCCGGCCCGCCTCGCTCCAGACCCGGCAAGGGGCTCCTGTGCGCGTCGCGTGCGCTACGTGTATGCTTCCCTGCCGGAGTGTGCCCGTCACTTCGGAAGGAGCGCGGCAGGCCGGTTTCTTCCGCTCCCCACCGGGGTCGCGCGAGGTGTATTCTCGAATGAGCCGCGAACAACGTCCCGATGCGCTGCACTCCGGGTAGACGGCCTGCACCAGCACGGG
>CAYYFS010000031.1:0-16333 GCA_964471055.1 uncultured Dehalococcoidales bacterium | reverse complement strand
GGCGCGTTCCGGCACGGCGGGTTCCTGCACGTGGGCGTGGAGTGCGAGGTGGCCGCCCTGCTCGGCGCGGACCTGCCTACGGACGTCACGTACGACCGGGAGTCCGTGGCGCCCGCCGTCGAGGCGGTCATGGCGGCGATAGAAGTGGTCGACGACCGCTGGATCAACTACCCGTCGGTGGACACACCCACTCTCATTGCAGACGACTTCTTCGGTGCAGGGTGCGTACTGGGAGAGCCCGTCAGGGAGTGGCGGGACATCGATCTGAGAGGCATCTCGGGGTCCATGTCGATCAACGGGCAGAACGTCGGCAGCGGGGTGGGCGCAGACATCATGGGGCACCCGTTCGAGCCGCTGGCCTGGCTCGCGAACTCGATGGCCGAGCGCGGCTCGCTCCTGCGCGAAGGCGAATTCGTCCTGCTCGGTAGTCTCGTCGAAACGAAATGGGTCGAACAGGGCGACGTGGTCGAGATCGCGGTAGAAGGCATCGGCAGGGCAACCGCACGGTTCGAATAGCTCCCGCCCGCCGGGGCCTGAGCAGGCCCGGGCGCGCCCACGCGAGGACGATGCTGCCCGGGATTACCGACGCCCTACAATGCGTTGACCGGCTTCGGGGTGCCAGTTGGAGCCAGAGCCTTGTCGACGACCGGCGGTACAGGGACAGATCCCATCCTCGTGGTGGAAGACGACCGCGCGACTGCCGAGCTCGTGCGTCTGCACCTCGCGCATGAGGGGTACAGCGTGCTCACGGCGTCCGACGGCGCCGAGGGTTTGCGCATCGCCCGGGAACGCCACCCGCAGCTGATCATCCTCGACCTGATGCTGCCGGAGATGGACGGCCTTGAGCTGTGCCGCACTCTGCGAGTCGATTCCTCCGTCCCGATCATAATGCTGACGGCCCGCGTCGAAGAAGAGGACCGGCTGGCGGGGCTCGGGCTGGGCGCGGACGACTACGTGACCAAGCCATTCAGCCCGCTGGAGCTCGTCGCGAGGGTGCAGGCGGTCCTCCGGCGCGCCGGCCAGGCAGCCAGCAGCGCTGAGCCGGAGACGCTCATCGGAGGAGCTGTCACGGCCGACCGGGCGGCGCGCGAAGTGACCGTGAACGGCAAACCCGTCCGCCTGACCGCCACGGAGTTCCGACTGCTGGTTCTCTTCATGGAATCTCCCGGCCGCGTGCTCTCGCGAGAACAGATCATCCAGGGTGCGCTGGGCCACGATTTCGACGGTCTCGACCGGACTGTGGACGTGCATGTGGCCAACCTGAGGCGGAAGCTCGCGGCGGCATCCGGAGGGCTCCGGCATATCCGCACAGTGCACGGAATGGGGTACAGGTTCGATGTTGCCTAGATGGTTCTACAGCCTGCAATTCCGGCTCACTGTGGGCTTCGCTGCGGTCCTTGCTCTGTCACTGCTGGGCGTCAGTCTGTACGCGTCCCAGGCGACCAGACGCGAGACGGAGCGGTTCGCCGAGGAGGTGAACGAGGCGAAGGCAACCCGGGTCGAGAAACTCGTGTCCGAGGCATACGGCGAAGGCAGGGACTGGGACCAGATTCAGGGTCTCCTAGAGCAGGCAGGCGAACTGCTCGGCTGGTGGCTGACGGTGACGGACACCCGGGGGAACGTCGTCGCCGATTCCCGGCAGGAGCCGATCCCGATGGCCACGCCCACCGCGCTGGAGTACGGCCGGCCCCATCAGCTGCCAATCGTCGTGGGCGACAGGTTCGTGGGTTCCCTTCTCCTGGCCGAAGACCGGCCCGAATGGAGTTTCATATCGCTCCCGGGCGCGTTCGTGGATTCACGCAGAGGCCAGATCACGCCCGCCGAGCTCGAAGCCCTGGGGCTTCCCGCGTCCGGGGTCGAAGTGCCTCCCCCAGCGGGGGACGTCTCGGACGAAATCGCGGCCGAACCGCCGCTCGATCGGCTGGCCGCCTCGTTCCAGACCTCGTTGCTCTACGCGGGTCTCGCCGCGGGTGCCGCAGGCATCCTGGTCGTCTCACTCGGAACGCGGCGCGCCCTGGCACCGGTCCGTACGTTCACGGCGGTGGCGAGAAAGCTGGGAGGCGGAGACCTGTCGCAACGGGTTTCCGCACGCGGCCGGGATGAGATCGGCGTGCTGGGCAGCACATTCAACGAGATGGCCGGCGCCCTCGAAGTTGCAGAGACGCAGCGGCGCACGATGACCGCGGACATAGCCCACGAACTGCGCACTCCCCTGTCCAACGTCCGCGGATACCTGGAGGCGATCAAGAACGGCATCGTGGCGCCGGAACCTCCGATCATCGACACCCTGCATGACCAGACGCTGCACCTGTCCCGGCTTGTCGAGGATCTGCGGCTTGCGGCAATCGTGGACGCGGGTGCACTGCGCCTGGAGTGCGCACCTCTGAGGGTTGACGAGCTTGCGGAAGAGACGGTCGCCGCGTTCCGCCCGCGTGCGCAGACGCGGGCCGTGGACCTGAACATAGAAGCCCGGCCAGACCTGCCGGACGTGATGGCGGACCGTACCCGCCTTCGGCAGGTTGCCGGGAACCTGCTTGAGAACGCGCTGATGCACACGCCGGAAGGAGGGAGTGTGACGGTTTCCGTCGCGCCGGGCGACGAAGGGTGGGTCCGGCTCGACGTGGCCGACACCGGCCCCGGCATCCCCGCCGATCAGCTGCCGTTCATTTTCGAGCAGTTCTACCGCGTCGATCGCTCCAGGAGCCGGAGGACGGGCGGAGCGGGTCTCGGGCTCACGATCGTGAAGCGCCTCGTGGAGGCACACGGAGGGCGCGTCGGGGCGGAGAGCGAGCCGGGCAAGGGTACCCGCATCTCCGTCCTCCTGCCCGTAGGCGGCCCGAAAGCCATCCGGCAGGCGTAGTCAGCGCCGGGACGCGGCCGGGGATCTCACGGAGTGACTATCGCCCGGGTTATCTCGGTCTCGCGGCCACCCATCCACTCGGCCGCGTCGAACGCTTCGCTGACCCGCTCCAGAGGGAACGTGTGTGAGACCAGTTTCGTGAGATCGTAGCGCTCCCTGGTGCGGACGAGGAAATCGAGAGCAGCCGGGATGACCCAGGGGTTGTAGTGCTGTATGAACTGCACGGTACGCTGGGTTACGCCGGGGCCCATAACAGCCGAATTTACCAGCCCGATCTCCAGGTACGTACCGCCGGGCCTCACCATCTCGATGCCTTCCGGGACCGCCTCCTGTACGCCCGCGACCTCGACAACCACATCCGCCCCGACTCCTTCGGTCAGATCGCGCACCACCTGCACCCGGTCTTCCGATGACGTCACTTCGTTGATGTCGACGATGTGCGAGGCGCCGCACCTCTGCGCGAGGCCGAGGCGCCTCGCCTGACTGTCGATAGAAATGACCTTGCCGGCGCCCAGGTCATCCGCTACCGCGGCCGCGTAGACGCCGAGTCCGCCGGCACCCTGGACGACCACAGTGTCGCCCGTCCGCAGACCGGCCCCGTTCAGTGCGGAGAGCACCTGGGCCAGTGCGCAGTTGACCGGCGCCACCGTCTCATCGGAAAGCTCGTCCGGCACCTTGTACACGAAGTGTCCCGGGGGCAGGAAGTAGTACTCCGCGAATCCCCCGTCGCAGTAAGGCCAGTCCTTGAATGCGTACCGCGTGTTTCTCCTGAAACGATAGCGACACGCGAAGAGCTCCCCCCGCGTGCAGTGGTAGCAGCGCATACAGGGCACGTAGTGCGGGTATGCCACCCTGTCTCCCTCTTTCAGGGGCCGACCGAGGGAATCGGTGGTCACGCCTGCACCAAGGCTGTGCACCCGGCCGCAGAACTCGTGGCCGGGCACTCTCGGAAGGCGGTCCTTCGGGAACTCAGAGTCGCCGCGCCAGAAGTGCAGGTCGGAACCGCAAATCGCGCAGGCTGCGACGCGAACCAGAATCCCTCCCGGTTCCATCTCCGGAACTGGCAGTTCCGTAACCTCGAAGCCCTTCTCCAACCCGTGGTAGAGCGCCACCCGTCCCTTCATCGAACGCCTCCCTGGGGCCGCCGGCGTGTCTTCATCGGACCGGCGGGCG
This sequence comes from uncultured Dehalococcoidales bacterium, assembly GCA_964471055.1. Taxonomy (GTDB): domain Bacteria; phylum Chloroflexota; class Dehalococcoidia; order Lucifugimonadales; family Lucifugimonadaceae; genus CAYYFS01. The sequence continues at coordinate 12,300 of CAYYFS010000031.1, read as the reverse complement.
GCCACTGCCGGTCCGGAAACCGCGGAGGGATTGTGCCCGGAGTCGGGCCATTAGTCCATCTGGCCAAGAGCAGAGCGGGAGCATCCTGGCAGGCCTCGCCCGGCCGACAAGGTTCAGGACAGGGGGAACGGCGGAATCGCTACGCGCCTAACACTGACGCCATTCGCTCGCCGATGTCGGCTGGGGAATCCACGACGTGGACGCCCGCTTCCCGCAAAGCGCGCACCTTCTCCGACGCGAGCGCGGCTCTGCCGGTGATTATGGCGCCCGCGTGACCCATCCGTTTGCCGGGCGGGGCGGTCTGGCCCACGATCGACGCCACGACGGGCTTCGTCACGCTCTGCCTGATGAACTCGGCTGCCTGCTGTTCGCGCGTGCCGCCGATCTCGCCGATCATCACAATGGCGTCGGTATCGGGGTCGTCCTGGAACATGGCCAGGGCGTCGCTAAAGGTGGTGCCGTGCAGCGGGTCGCCGCCCAGGCCGATACACGCCGACTGGCCCAGGCCGCGTTCCGTGAGCTGGACGATCGCCTCGTACGTCAGCGTGCCGCTGCGAGAGATGACTCCGACGCGGCCGGGTTCCAGGATGCTTCCCGGGATGATGCCCACCTTGACCTGCTGAGACGGGATGATGAAGCCGGGGCAGTTAGGGCCGATCAGGCGTGAGGGCCTGCCCTTCAGATACGCCAGGACCTTCACCATGTCCTGGACCGGGACGCCTTCGGTGATGCTCACGATCAGAGGCAGGCCCGCATCCGCCTGCTCGATCAGAGCGTCGGCGGCGAAGGCGGAAGGGACGTACGCCAGCCCGACGTTGGCCCCGGTCTCGCGTACCGCCTGCGCGACGGACCCAAACACCGGCACCTCGTCCTCGAACATCGTGCCGCCTCTGCCGGGGTGGACGCCCGCGACCATGTTCGTGCCGTAGGCGCGGCTGAGCGACGCCTGGTAGCTCCCGTCACGTCCGAGACCCTGTACGAGGAGGCGAATCTCGCCGTCGACCAGGATGCTCACTGCGACTCAGCCTCCCGAAGCGCCTCTGTCAGAGCTTGCGGGGCCTGCGAAAGATTGTCGAGGAATTGGACTCCCAGCCCAGCGTCGGCCAGTATGCGTCTGCCCTCCTCGGCGTTTGTGCCACGCAGGAGGGCGACAACCGGCAGGCGGGTTCCGATCTCCGCAGCGGCGGCAGCCACTCCCCTTGCCGCGGAGTCGCATCGAAGGATGCCGCCGAACAGGTTGATGAATATGACGCTGACCTGCGGGTCCGAGACGATTATCCGGAACGCCTCGGCGATCTGCTCCTCGCCTGCGCCGCCGCCCACGTCCAGGAAATTGGCCGGGCTGGCGCCCGCAGTCGCGGTCATGTCCATCGTGGCCATCGCGAGGCCGGCCCCGTTTACCATGCATCCCACGCGGCCGCCTTCCAGCTTGACGTAGGAAAGGCCTGCCTTCCCGGCGCGAAGTTCGAATTCGTCTTCCTGCGTGGGATCGGCCAGATCCCGCAACTCCGGGTGTCGGAATAGCGCATCGTCCTCAAACGACAGCTTCGCGTCCAGAGCCAGCACCCGCTCGTCCGCGGTGATTACGAGAGGGTTGATCTCGGCGAGTGAGCAGTCCTTCTCCGTGTAAAGCCGGTACAGGCGGGAGGTGATGTCTGCCATGGGCCGGACGAGGGGGGGAGGGGATCCGAGGGCGTAGGCGAGGTCCCGGGCCCGGTACGGCGAGAGGCCGAGCAGCGGGTCGCCGTGTACGCGGACGATCTTCTCCGGGGCATCTTCTGCGACCTGCTCGATTTCGACGCCGCCCTCCGTTGAGGCCATCACAACGGGGACGCCCTGGTCTGCGTCCATGGTGATGCCCAGGTAGAACTCCTGAGCGACATCCACTCTCTCCACGACCAGGACTGCCCGAACAACTACGCCGGTGCCCACGGTCTGGTCGGTGACAAGCGGCCTGCCGAGCATGTCAGCCGCCGCGCTGCCGGCTTCCTCCGCGCTGTCGACGAGCCTGATGCCGCCCGCCCTACCACGTCCACCCGCGTGCACCTGGGCCTTAACGACGGCCCCACCGCCGAGCGCCTCGCTGATGCGGGATGCCTCTTCCGGGGTCGAAGCCACGTCGCCCGCGGGCGCGGGAATCCCATATTCCTCCAGGAATCGTTTTGCCTGGTACTCGTGGATCTTCAACGACGAAGCCCTCGGTCGGCCGCCCAGAGGGTCGGCGACGGGCGCGGGATCGGCAGATGGCCGACTGTCAGTTCGAGGCCGACGGTGGCCCCACATCGTAGCGAGTGCCGTCTCGGGTGTCCACGGGCAGCGAGATCACACGCGACTCTTGAACCAGCGCCCGAGGATCGGGCGTACGAACGGCGGAAGGTTCTTCAGCAGATGCCGGTATGTATGGGTTGTGTCGTGCGGATGGAGACGCTTGACATCGAACCCCAGCAGGGCGCGTGCGACCAGGGAATAGGTGTGGCCATAGCCGTGGTTGAACAGCTGGTCCGCGGCAACGTGGGCGAAATGGGAGATGGCAACGGCGAGCATCCACGGCTCCCGCACGGCGAGGGCGTACACGAGGCCGGCCACGCCCGCGAGCTCCCAGGCGTGGAGGAACAGCACCATCCGCCGACGATCTCGACGAGCGTACCAGTTGTAGTAGTCGAAGAGGTGATCGACGTCCACAAGGAATCCGCTGCCGACAGCCGCGGGAAGCGTATTCGCCTCGCCGGTCGCGGCCCACACCCCGCCTCCGATGGCAACTGATACGGCAAGGTGGGCATAGGGGTTCATGCGCTTCTGCGGTTGTATCCGGGAGTGGCAGGCACGGGCCGGCGGAACGGGTTCGCGCCGTCCGATGCTACCTGGTCCCTGCCCGCACCAGCAGCAGACGCGAACCGTGCCGGTTCATGCACTGGCGCGGCCCGGCCTCAGCACACGGACCGCGGCCCCCCGGTCACGCCCCAGCTGTAGCGCGAAGGCGGCGGCTGAGGGGCGTTCCGGCACGTACACGAGATGCGAGCGGCAACGGCAGTCCGAGGACCCAAACCCCGGCGCGGGAACCGCGGCGCCGGGCAGACCGAGAGCGGCTTCCATCCACCGGCACTCAGCGCGCTCCGGGCACCGCGCCCACCACACCTCTTCCGGCGTGACGGCAGCAGTCAGGTAGTCGATGTGCCAGTGGAGCTTCTTGTGGCTGCGCAGGTGCCTGCAGACCCGCGCGGCCAGCCCGCCCATGGCGCTACCGCAGTAGAGATAGGAACCCGGAGCGAGCCGGACCTCATCGAGGCTGCCGGCCCGCAGAAAGAGGGGGCTCCGCAGGCTCAGGAGCAGCGCATAGGTGCCCTTCGCGTCCGAGGGTATGGCAACGGGGACCGCGTTTCTCATGCCCAGTCCCTCCGTCGCACAGGGTGTTGTGCCGTGGCGCACGCGCCTATGAGAAGAAGATGACGCGGACCAGGTTGAGCACACCTGCTCCCACCAGGCCGGCTGCAAGGTCGTCGGCCATGATGCCGAGACCACCCGGCAATCGCTCCAGGCGCCGTATTCCCGCAGGCTTCACTATGTCGAGAGCCCGGAACGTGAAGAATGCTACGACGAGCCAGGGCCACGTCCGGGGGAGGAAGAGGCACGTCGCCCACATGCCCACGAATTCGTCCCATACGGCTCGGCCGGGGTCCTTTTCATCGGGGCCCAGAATCCGGTTGATGGCCCAGATGCCGAATATGAAGCCCGCGGCGATCAGAGCGTAGAGGCCCAGCGAATCACCCGAGAGCGGCACGAGCCAGTAGATCGCAAGGGCAACCAGGCTGCCGGCGGTCGCGGGGGCAACGGGCCAGAAACCCGAGCCGAAGCCGGTGGCCGCTACGGAAGCGAGCCACCACAAAGGGTCCCTTCGCTTCCTGTGCGCGTCCGGCGCGGGTTCGCCGGTCAAGGCGACCGCCTATCCCCTGAGATACGGCGCGGTCCAGCCGAGGCCGTCTTCGGTCCTGCCCGCGGGGTTGTATTCGCAGCCGACCCATCCTTCATACCCGAGCATGTCGATGAGCGGCAGCAGGAAGCCGTAGTTGATTTCGCCGGAACCCGGTTCATGGCGGCCGGGGTTGTCCGCGACCTGGAAGTGCCGGATGATGTCCAGGTTCTTCTCGATGGTGGGCGCCAGATCGCCTTCCATGATCTGCATGTGGTAGATGTCGTACTGGAAGCCCATGTTCGGGGCGCCCACTTCTTCGAGGATTGAGCGGGACTGCGCGCTGTAGTTCAGCCAGAAGCCCGGGATGTCCCTCGTGTTGATCGCCTCGACGATCAGGGTGATCCCGGCACCGGCCAGTTTCGGCGCCGCGAATTTCAAGTTGCTGACAAACGCCTCTCGGAGCTTCTCGTCGGCAACGCCCTCCGGGGCAAGGCCCGCCAGGCAGTTGACGAGCTTGCAGTCGAGCGCATCCGCGTACTCGATGGCAAGGCCCACGCCGTCCTGGAACTCGCCGACGCGATTCGGATCGACAGCGACACCGCGATCCCCGCCGGCCCAGTCACCGGCCGGCAGGTTGAACAGCGCCTGAGTGAGCCCGTTGCTGTCGAGCCGCTCTTTGAGCGCGTCTTTCGGGAAATCGTACGGGAACAGAAACTCGACACCCTTGAAACCCGCCCGCGCCGCGGCGTCGAAGCGGTCGAGGAAATCGACCTCCGTGAATAACATCGTCAGGTTGGCCGCGAGCTTGGTCATCTCCAGTCCCCCTCCTGAAGCTGGGGTCGCCGACCGCCTGCCTCCCGCAAACGGTACAGGTCCGCATCGTACGTTGCCGTGAGCGGTAGCTCAAGTGCGCGGCGGTTGGCACGCCGGGCGCTCGCCTCTACCACCAGGTACTGCCTTCGAGGTCGGGGTCGAAGCCACGGTGTTCGCGTGTCCACAGGCCGGTGGACAGGTACTTCCACCCGCCGTCGGCCAGCAGGCAAACGATGCTCCCCCTGTCGAGTCGATCGGCCACCTTCATCGCGGTTGCGATCACCGCACCGGACGATATTCCGGCGAAGATACCAGCCTTCTTCATGAGAACCGCGGTCCAGTGCAGGGCTTCTTCGGTTCCGATGAGAACCCTGGCATCGAGCATGGTCAGGTCCAGAACTGCCGGCGGCGTGCCCCGCTCTATGGCGCGGAGGCCCTCGAGGCCGGACCCAAGCTCGGGATGGGGAGCCGCCGCAACGATCCTGACATCCGGGTTGTGCTCGCGCAGCGCGCGGCCGACTCCCATGAGCGTCCCGCCCGTGCCCAGGCCCGCGACGAACGCGTCCGCCCCCGGCAGATCTCGGATGATCTCGGGGGCGGTGGTTTCATAGTGCGCCTGCGGGTTCGCAGGGTTGTCATGCTGGTTAGGCATGAAGTAGCCGGGGTTCTCTTCAACGATCTGCCGGGCGAGGAGAATGGACCCGCTGATCCCCTCTTCAGCGTCGGAGAGGATGATCTCAGCCCCGTATGACCGGAGTATCTGGACCCTTTCCGGACTGGCACTTGCGGGCATGACCGCCTTGAGGCGGTAGTCGCGGGCGCGGGCGATCATCGCCAGGGAGATGCCCGTGTTCCCACTCGTGGATTCGACTATCGTCCCGCCGGGTTCCAGCAGGCCTTCCGCCTCAGCGGCCCGAATCAGGTACTTCGCAGCGCGATCCTTCACGCTCCCTGACGGATTCGCTCCTTCGAGCTTGGCGAAGACGCGCACGGACCCTTTCGGGCTGAGGGCTGATACCTCGACCAGCGGCGTGTTGCCGATGGCGTCGATGACGTCGGAGTAGACCATCGCGTCAGTGGATCCTGTCGCCAGGTGTGAGCCTGCCGGGGCGAATCGAGGCCGGCGGGTTGGCCGGGCGTGCAGCGCGCCCGGACCGGCACCCTTCCTGTGGCACCGGCTACTTTAGGCCGCAGAAGGCGTCGTAGTCGACGAGTTCGGTGATAGTCGGCTCGTCGCCGCAGAGCGGGCAGGCCGGGTTGCGACGGATCGTCACGGTTCGGAACTCCATGCCCAGGGCGTCGACCAGCAGGAGCCGCCCGCTGAGTGGCTCGCCGACGCCGAGGATGAGCTTGATGACCTCGAGTGCCTGGACGGTGCCGACCAGGCCGGGCAGCGCGCCCACGATGCCCACGACGGCACTCGAGGGCACCTCCTCCGGTGGAGGCGGAGCCGGATACAGGCAGCGGTAGCATCCCTGGCCGGGGACGTAGGTCGTCGCCTGCCCGTCGAACATGAGGATGCCACCGTCCACGAACGGCTTGCCAGCCAGATAGGCGCAGTCGTTGAGCAGATAGCGCGTGGCGAAGTTGTCCGAGCCGTTCACGATTACGTCGTAGTCCGCGACTATCTCCTGAGCTTTCTCGGACGTGAACCGCTCTCCGTAGCCCACCACATTGAGGTCGGGGTTATAGGCGGCAAGCGTCTCCTTCGCCGACTCGATCTTGGGGACCCCGATGTCCTTGTTCTGGTGCAGTATCTGGCGCTGGAGATTGCTGAGGTCGACGACGTCGTCTTCGGCAAGGCCAATCGTCCCGACCCCGGCCAGCGCCAGGTAGATCGAGATGGGCGATCCAAGGCCTCCGGCGCCGATGATGAGGACCCGCGCGTCGAGCAGCCTGCGCTGCCCCGCGACACCGATCTGTGACATCACGATGTGGCGGCTGTATCTCTCCGCCTGCTCCGGGGTGAGGGCAGTTGCGTCGTTCAGGGTCATTCCCTCCATGTGTCTCGCTGCATCGGACCGATGGGCCCGCCCTATTTTGCCGGATTCCGAGGAGACGGGTCGGACAGCACCCGGGCCCCCTGGTTCCGGCAGCCGGCCGGTGCGGGAATCGCGAGAGTGACGCCCGGGGCGCTGTGCTAGCATTGAACGCTGATTCCATCCAACGGGCGACGGCCCGTTTTTCGCGTGTAGCCAGCCCGATACGGGCTCGCATTCCTGAGAGACGTGACATGGACAGGGTTATTCTCAAGGCCAGTCTCCGGACGACACTCGGCAAGAAGACAAAATCGCTCCGGCGCGCTGGGATCACACCGATTCACGTGTACGGCCCGGGCGGAGACACGCTGGTACTCCAGGCGCCATCGGAACAGGTGCGCGTCGCGCTTGCCACTGCCAGGCGCACCAACCCGGTGACGATCAGCCTCGAAGGCGGAGCCGAAGAGGTCACGCTCATACGGGGGGTTGCGCACCACGCGGTGACGGGTGTGGTCCAGCACGTGGACTTCCTGCGCGTCGACGTCAACAAGCCGGTGGAGGCCGAGGTCCCCGTAGTCCTGCAAGGCGACGCTCCGGGAATTCGCGGCGGCGCAGGCTTCGTGACCCAGGGCCTATACACCATCGCCGTTCTGGCGAAGCCGTTCGAGATTCCTCCGGAGATCGTCGTCGACGTATCCGTGCTTGTGGATCTCTCTTCGGTCATCCGCGTGCAAGATCTGGCACTCCCCGGTGGTGCCGAGCCACTAACGGACCCGACGACCATGGTGGCGTGGATACAGCTGCCGCGGGTGGTCGAGGAAGAAGTGCCGCTCCTGGGCGAGGAAGAGCTCGAGGAAGCCGCGGGAGGCGAAGAGGGCGAGGCCGCTCCGACCGAGGACGGCGAGGCAGGCGCGGCGTCGGAGGGCGACGACTAGGACAGCTCCGCCGGGCCGCTTGACGGCCACGAATCGTATCGAAAGGGCGCGCCGGAAGGTGCGCCCTTGTCGCGCCCGGACCCTCGCGACCTGCTGACCCGGGTCATATCGCGATCCGCCCCTCGCGTCGTCCGTTCCCATGCATCTGTCAACGAAGCCCCGCTCGCGGCGTTCCCAGGCCGCGCTAGTACGTCTGTACCAGTCGCGGGTGGTACGGCGCGCGTCTGTCTTTCGCCCGTTCGTACCTCACCGGGTGCGCCCTGCCCGCCTACGGTGATGGCGGTGGCTCCATACAGCGGCAGCACCACTGTGGGGAGACACCAGATGACGGGGCGGGTAGGCCACCGGCCGGCGCCCGCCGGGACGCAGTCAACGGGAGGAGAGCCATGCCTCACGCAATCACCGACTGGTTGGAGCGGCGCGAGAACACGGAAGACATGGCCCACGGGCTACCTGTGATCATCTTCGCCCGCTGGATCCTTGTCGTGGCGGGACTGGGCCTGGCCCTGTGGAACGCCGAGAACCTGGTGGAACTCCAGGTTTCGGTCGTCCTGATACTCGGCCTAGCCGTGGGCAACTTCTTCCTGCACGCGCAGCTTCTGAAACGAGAGCCCATACGGGCAGAGATCGTGTACGGGGCGAGTGCAGCAGACCTCGCCATCATCTCCACGATCCTGATCGTCACGGGGCAGTTCCCGTCGACGCCGTACGTGTTCTACCTGCCGGCGCTTCTGGCGATATCCGTGACGTTTGGCACGCGCGTGACCTTCGTGTACACGGTGGCAGTGCTGGCGACGTACGGCCTGATCGCCGCGACGACCGGAGGCTCCGAGGACGGGGCGGCCGCAGCCGTGCTGACCCATCTCCTGATACTGGCCGCAGTGCCGGTATGCGGAAACATCTACTGGCGGATGGAGAGAGACCGTCGGGTGACCTCCACGGATGTCCGTGAGGCGCTGGGCGGACAGATCGAAAACGCCGGTGCAGCCACCGGATCTTGAGACCGTCCCGGTCAACCGGCGGTCGTTCGAAGGGAGCAGCGAGATGCAAGACACAAGAAGCCCGGAACATGAAGCTGCCCGGGACGTCTTCTTCGGGCAGGTGGTCATCAATTGGGCGCGGTGGTTCGCCATAGCCGCCGGCGCCGTAATGGTCCTGATAAACGCAGAGAGCACGGTCCAGCTCGGGATCGGCATCGCGCCGATAGTGGGGATGATGGCGCTGAACTTCTACCTCCACGGGCGGCGCCTTGCCGAGAAACCGGCCAACATCGGGTTGATCGGCGTGAGCAGCGTGATCGACGTGGCCGTGATCACTCTCGTGGTGCTCTTCGGCCTAGGCAGCGGGACGGCAGGGCTGGAGAACCAGTTCTACGTCGCGTTCTACCCGGTAGTGCTGGCGTTCACGTTCGTGATGCCGCGGAAGGCTGCCATCGGCTTCACAGTGGCGACGGTTGCGCTGTACGCCATGGCCTGCGTGGTGGCCGGATTCGGGTCGGGCGTGGACGTCTTCGCCAACACCGGAGACGCGGAGAGCCTGGCCACCCGGCTGATCGCGCTCGCAGCGGTCGGCGGACTGGGCACGTTCTTCTGGAGGATCCAGCGGAGCCGGCGGCGGATGGCACAGGAAGAGGGTGTGCGGCTGCCGATGTGACCGGAGGGTCGCAGGCAGCAACCGGAACCCGGGGAGCACGTCCGATGGAAAAGGTATTCCGGAACATCATTCGAGGGCCGGCAGGGTGGGTCAACTCCCTGCTGGCCCCCGCCCGGGACCCTCGCGTCGTGTTCGCAGAAGCCGATCACCGGCACAGCGAACTGGTGGAGAAGGTGCGTAGAGCCCGGGCAGGCGTTGCCCGCTCCAAGAAGCGGTTGACGGCCAACGCCGAGGAAGCCCGGCGCCAGCTGTCGAGGCTTGAGCAACAGACACGGGAAGCGAACAGCGCCGGCCAGCAGGTCCTCGCCCGATTCGCGACGGAGTTGCGGGAGGCCGCAGCCGAAGAGCTCAGCACGCTGGAGCAGCACATTCGCGAACTCGAACAGGAAGAGGAGCTGCTGGCCCTGGCCGGGCGGCGGCTGGCCTCGGAGATCGAAGGCCACCTGGCGCGCAAGCATGCGGCCGAGGGCCGCGACTACTCGGCCCAGGCACATGCCCACGCACGTGAGGCTCTCGGCAGCGTGTCCGAGGAGCTAACCCGGCTGGACGAGGCGCTGGAGGACGCGCAGCAGAGGGCGGAGCGGATGGAGGACAGGGCCTCGGCGATCGGAAACGTCATGGGCCTGGGTGTGCTTCGCGGGGCCGGCCGGGCCGGGGCGGATCCTGCCCGGCGGCTCGTGCGGCGCTACACGGTGGAAGCCGGCAACGATCAGCCGCCCGCATACCGGAAGCAGCTGGACGGCGGCCTCAAAGCCCTCCAGGCACTCGCCTACGAGTACGAACAGCTGCGACCGGTACTGCAACGTCGGGCGACGGCCGACCCGCTCTCGGTGGCGTACATACCGGCCCTGGCCGAGGAAACGTACCGGCAGGGACTCAGTGTCCTCGAAAACGCCCTGGAGCTGACCAAGACGGTTCATTCGCCGGACAGGGCGCGGCTCGAGGCGGATATCCCGGACCTGGAGAAGGAGATCGAGTCGCTGACCGCAAACGGCTCGGAGGCCGTCCGGATACGGATCCGGCAGGACACAGTGGCCTCGCATCGGCAGCGGCTGGCGATGCTCGAACGGCACGAGGCAAGCCTCGACGACCTGCTTCATCAGGCGGGGCGGTGCGAGGCGGCACTCCACCGGACGAGGGTGGAGTTGACCGGGTTGAGGACGTCGAACCAGGAGACGGCCGTGAGCGCGGCCACTGAATCGCTGCGAACGGCCATCGACCAGGCAAACGAAGTACGGGAGGAGCTCAAGGCCCTCGGGCTCTGACGGAGCGGCGGTCCGGCGCGAACCGGATGCGACACGTACAGCGGAGCACGGGGATGGGACGGCCCGGGCGACCGGGCCGGGAGGCAAATGCCATGACAACCGAAAAGACGACAGGCACCGGGGAGGAGGAGACCGCGATCACGCCGCAGGACGCAGCGGGGATAGCGGGCGGATCGACCAACGGTCCGAAGCCCCCGGACCAAATCACAGAGCAAGAGGTCGCGGAGCTGAAGCGCGAGGCGCGGGGCGTGGTCCGGCAGCTCGCCGACGCGAGCGGCGGCGCAGAGCTACAGGTCGCGGACAGCGTTGCCAACCTGGGCATCAGGGTGCAGCGCGACTCGGCCCACGAGCTGAACCTGCTGACGGGCCGGATGAGCGACCTGATGACCTCGAAGGGCCCGGGGGCGGACATCTCGAAGAGCCTGATCGACCTGCGAATCGCTCTCGACCAGATCAACCCCCACTCGCCGGGTCACCAGAACGTGTTCTGGAGGATGGTCAAGGCCATCCCGGTCGTGAACATGTCGCCGTCAGCCCTTGAGATCGTCGAGAAGGTGGCGGTCAAGTACGAGCCGGCCTCGAAGCAGGTGGCCGTGCTCGACTCCAGACTGCGTGAAGGGCGGGCGATGCTTGTGAAGGACAACGTGGAGCTGCGGAAGCTCTACGAACAGGCGGAACAGCAGCGTCCGGCCATCCACAGAAACGCCTACCTGGGCGAGCTGATCATGGGCGAGCTGACGCAGGCCGTGGCCGCGAACCAGGACCCGATCAAGGCCGACAGGCTGCGTGCGGTGCTGCACGACGTCTCGATTCGGGTGCAGGACCTGCGGACGATGGACGAGGTGTGCCTGCAGTTCCTGGTCAGCATCGAGATGAGCCGCCAGAACAACACGCGCCTTGGCCAGTCGGTTGAGCGGACGCTGGCCCTGGGGCACAACGTGGTGATGGTGGGTCTTGCCATCCAGATGGCGCTGGCCCGTCAGAAGCGGGTGCTTGAGGCCAACCAGAGGACTCGCGAGTTCCTGGGCAACCTGGTCGCAGCGAACGCGGCGACGATCAAGCGCCACACGCTGGAGATAGGCGACGCCTACAACAGCCCGGTGGTAGCCATCGAGAAGATCTCGCAGGCCCACGCCGACCTGATCGAGGCCATAGAGATGGCCAACCGGCTGCGGGACGAAGGGATCGCGGTTGCGAAGGAGAACATCGCCAGGCTCGTCAGCATGTCGTCCGAGCTGGAGGACAAGTCGGCGAGCACCCTGGAGCGACGGGCCATCGAGCCGGGAGCGGCCAGGCCTGCGCTCACTGCCTGACCCTGCACCGCGACGGCGTTCCTTCCAGCGGGCAGGATGGGAGTGCGCCTCGTGGTGCGACAGCCGACTGCGGGTTGCGGCGTCTTCGGGCGCCGCGGCCCGCGTCAGGGAGCCTCACCGGGAGGGCGCGATGAAGGCTCTCCCTTGATCGGCTTGCGCGTCTGCGGCGAGCCGCGCCGGGATAATCGTCTCGGGCAGTTCCCGACGCTCGTTCCAGAACCCTGCCCCCACCCAAGCTGCTACCATCGCCGCTCGCCGGCGATCATGGAAGAACAACCATGCGCGGGCAACACCCACGGCGCGACCGGAGGTGACGCGGTGGCTTTGAAGAGGCTCGGAGCAGCGTTGTCCCTGATGCTTGTGCTGCTGGCGACCCATGTGGGCTGTGCCTCGGGGCCAGCGGGTCCCGCAGGGACGGCTTCAGAGATCGCC
>CAYYFS010000030.1:0-16607 GCA_964471055.1 uncultured Dehalococcoidales bacterium | reverse complement strand
ATCTTGTCCGGGCGGATGGCCCTCGCGAGAGGATGGCGGGCCAGCAACTCGATGCTCTCCGACGCACCGACCGCCAGTCCGGCCTGTGGGCCTCCCAGGAGCTTGTCGCCAGAGAAGAACACAACGTCGGCGCCCGCGGAAACGCTCTCCTGGACGGTCGGTTCGTGAGCCATCCCGTATCGGGCCGTGTCGAGCAGGCTGCCGCTGCCAAGGTCGTGCAGCACGCTCACTTCGTGGCTACGGCCGATCGCCACCAGCTCTTCGAGTTCCGCGTCGTGGGTGAAGCCGCTGACGGTGAAATTGCTCCGGTGGACCTTCAGGATCGCGGCTGTGTCCGGGGTAATCGCGGCCTCGTAGTCGCTGGCGTAGGTCCGGTTCGTGGTGCCTACTTCGACCAGGATCGTGCCGGACTGCCTGAGCACGTCCGGGATGCGGAACCCGCCACCGATTTCGACGGCTTCGCCGCGCGAGATGATGACTTCCCGGCCCGCGGCCATCGCGGTGAGGCCCAGAAGCACTGCCGTTGCGTTGTTGTTGACCGCGATTCCCGCTTCCGCTCCGGTTGTCTGGTGCAGGAGCCGGGAAATGTGGGCCGTACGCGAGCCGCGTTTGCCCGAGGTCATGTTCATTTCAAGGTCGGAGTACCCTCCAGCCGCGTCGGCGGCTGCCCTGACGGCTGCCCCGCTGAGCGGCGCGCGGCCCAGGTTGGTGTGGAGGACCACGCCGGTTGCGTTGATGACCTGCCGAGGCCAGGGAGACCAGGCTTCCCCGGCGCGGCGCTCAATGGCCTCTGCGAGCTGATGCGACGTGGGCGCAGCCGCCCCGCTGCGTATGGCCTGCCGCGCGTTTTCCAACTCCTGTCGGATGAGGGCGGCGACCGCGTCGCGGGAGTAGGCGCCGGCCAAGGCCGCGAGGAGGGGGTGGTCAAGCAGGCGGTCGACGCTGGGGAGCGAGCGGAGTTCTGGGTTGGCAGACATAGCAGTGACGCCGGGGTACGACGGGCTGGATTTCACACAGGGATACGGGCTTGAGGCGCGGACCGGCCGGCGCCGGTCGCCATTCTACTACGCTCCAGTTTGCGGCCATCTGAGGTGAGAGGGTCGTTGGCGCCCTGCTATGACCTGCTAGTTTGGGCGAAAGGAAACCCAGCCGTCTGGTGGCTCAACGCCTTCCAGAGAGATGTGATTCAACAACGCTTTGTGCGCCTCGACCGCCGCTCGTTCCGATTCTGCGTCTCTACGCGTGAGAGCTTCTTCTCCTGCTGCGAGGTAGGCATCCTGCAACCGCTTCGCTTCCTTCGAGAACCACTCGCTGAACTTGCGTGCATCGTCAGTCATCGTTCGTCCCCTCCGCGCCCCAGACCACAGTGCTGCCCGCTGCACGTCACCCGACCCTCGAGGTTCCGGCTTGCGAACGTTCGGCACCTGTGCGCGTCCGACTGCCTAGGCCCGGGGCTACTTGGCCGCGGCTTCCTGCCACTCGTCCATACCCTCTTTCAAATGTCTGAGGGAGATGGACAACAGCAGGCGGTTTGCCTCGTCCTCCGTTGTTTCTCCGCCTCGGAAGAAGCTATTCACCACGCTTTCGGCGCGTCTGTCGACATCTTCTGAGGTACTGAACGAGCCAAGAGCTTCAAAGTGCCTGGCGAGGCTCCACAGGACGTCCCGTGACCACTCGATGGCTGAATCCCGATCACTTTCATGTTGGATGTCCCGAAATAGGCTGGACGTGATCAGCATCCAAGTGTTCCCGCTGACCCCGATGTGCGTGTCGCTCATCCATTCGGGCGGGTAAAGGCAGCGCCTCTTGTAGTTGCAGTGGATGATGTCACGGAAGTCGAGAGCGGCTTCCGTCTGACACCGCTCGGGCTCTGCGCATTCGTCGAGGGCCGTCTGGAAGGCCTGGTAGCCGTCTTCGATCCGAGCGCGGTACTCAAGAAAACGCGATTCGGTGAGAGACAGCCACCGAAGCGGCCGGGGTGTGTACGGCCTGATCAGTGGGTACTTGAAGATGAAGACACCGACATAGCCCGCAATCAAGAGAATGGTGAGGTATGTCGCGGCGCTACGGAGCTTGGTCTTCGTGAGGGCGGCCCACCACCGGCGCAACCACCCTCGCTTGTTGGCTTCGTCATAAGCGAAGAACACAACCGCGGCCGGAGCTGTCACACGAAAGAGGACGACATGCGCCAGAAATCGGGGTATGAAGCCAGCCTTCTCAATGACGACGAAAAGAAACCTGATGTGGTCTCCAGCGAGCAGGGCACCCAGCTTGTACCCTCGGCGGAATTCCATTCGTCGGTCGAGTTCCCAGTACCCCGCGAGTATGAGAAGGCTTACCCCCCAGATGAGCTGGAACTTGTATGGTCGCTCGCCTGAAACCCAGATCCAGAGCAGCACCGCTCCGAGGGCGGCCAAGAAGAGCTGATCGAACCCAACCGTCCACCGCGAGCCATACTTGGCCGCGGCAGCCTTCATCTGCTGCTCGGGCAGCTTGGCGTCGTGCAGTCTGGCACCTTGCAGTGTGGCGGCCCGCAAGCTCGCGCCGATCAGGTCTGCGCCGGATAGGTGGGCATCTGTGAAGTCGGCGCGCGTAAGGTCTGCGTTCCGCAGTGAGGCGCCGGTTAGGTCGGCCCAACAGAGGTTCGCCGCGTGCAGACACGCGCCGGACAGGTCCGCGTTTGTGAGGTTGGCGTCCTTCAGGGAAGCGCCCCGCAGGTCAGCACCAGACAGGTCCGTGTTTGCGAGGTTGGTCGGTTCGAGGGAAGTGCCCTGCAGGTCAGCACCAGACAGGTCCAGCGTCTCTCCGGGATGCTCTGCTCGCCACTGCGCGATGCGCTCCGGTCCATCTCGAACGACCCGCAGGTGTTCCGGGTTCATCGCGGACCCGCAGGCCGATCTGAGCCTAAGTCGGCCCGCAGACGATCCACGCTGGGGAGGGAACGCAGTTCAGTGTTGACGGACATGGGTATGGCACTGGCACCGGGGTACGGCGGGCTGGGTTTCACACGGGGATACGGGCTTGAGGCGCGGACCGGCCGGGGCCGGTCGCCATTCTACTACGCGCCAGTTTGCGCCAATCTGGCGCGAGGGGGCGGTTTTTGTTGACCACGCGAATTGGCGATGGCTACAATGTCCGATTGGGGAAGTACGATTCGAATCAGATGCTGACGATCGGCCTGACCGGCGGAATCGGGACCGGAAAGAGCGAGGTCGCGCGTATCCTCGGCCGGCTCGGTGCGACGGTGCTTGACGCGGATCGGCTGACCCATGCTGTATACGGAGGCGGAACCGACGGCCATAGGGAGGTCGTGCGGGCGTTCGGTAGCGAGGTGGTGGGCGCGGACGGCGAAATCGACCGCAGGCGCCTGGCCGACCTTGTGTTCGGGAACGCCGAGCAGCGCAGACAGCTGGAGAGTATCGTCTGGTCGAGGGCCCGCGAAACCCTCGAAACGCGCATCCGTGAGGAGCGCGGGAAAGGCACCGCAGCGGCTCTGGTTGTGGAGGCGGTGAAGTTGCTCGAAGCGGGCTGGGGCGCCCTGTGCGATGAAGTGTGGGTTGTGGTGGCGCCCGACGATGAGGTGGTCCGACGGTTGAGAAACCGGAACGGCATCACCGAGGCGGAGGCCCGAACGCGAATGCGGGCGCGGAAAGTCGTCGCGGAGCAGGACCGCCACGCGACGGCGACGATCCGGAACGAAGGCGGACTCGAAGATCTGGCGAAAACAGTCGAATCGCTCTGGCGAGATCGAGTACTGAGGAAGGCGTAGCCACCAATGGCCACTGACACCGGCTTCCGGGAATCGCTTGTTGAGGAATACGTCGTTGAGAAGGAGCCGTTCTACCTCCCGCTGAGCGACGAGGTTGAAGTCTTCTCCGCAGCGTATCGGCAACGCGTGCCTGTTCTGCTGAAGGGCCCGACGGGCACGGGGAAGACCCGCTTCATCGAGTACATGGCGTGGAAGCTCCGCCGTCCTCTGACCGTCGTCAAGCCGAAGAGCAAGGGGCGCCGGGCGGCAACGGACGGGAGAATTCCGCTTGTCACAGTGGCATGCCATGAAGACCTGACCGCCAGCGATCTGGTGGGCCGGTATCTGATCGATGCGGCGGGAACACGTTGGATAGACGGCCCGCTGACCAGAGCGGTCAAGGCTGGTGGTATCTGTTACCTGGACGAGGTCGTTGAGGCCCGCAAGGACACGACCGTCATCATCCACCCGCTGACGGACCACCGACGCGTCCTCACCATCGACAAGCTCGGCGCCGTGATAGAGGCAGCCGACGGGTTCCTGATGGTGATCTCGTACAACCCGGGATACCAGACGGCGCTGAAGGATCTGAAGCACAGCACCAGGCAGCGGTTCGTCGCGCTCGAGTTCGATTTCCCGTCCCCGGAAGTGGAGGCGAAGATCGTAGAGCACGAGTCGGGTGTGGATGCCGCTTCCGCGGAACGGCTGGCCAAACTCGGGGAGAAGATCCGCAACCTGCGCGAGCACGGGCTGGATGAAGCGGCAAGCACGAGAGTGCTCATCTACGCGGGCCGGCTGATCAAAGAAGAGGTGCCGCCCCGCCGAGCATGCCAGGTGGCGGTCACGTGGGGCATCACCGACGACGACCAGATTCAGCGCAGCATCGACGAGGTCGTGTCGTCGATCTTCGCGTGATGTCCGTGGAAACGACGATGCCGTCAGCAGGACCCGGCGTCGCCCGGGACCTGGAAAGACTCGAGCGGTTCTTCCGCGCGCGGCGGCCGGGTCCGACGCCTGGGCCGCAGCGCGGGCACAATCCGGCGGCTGTGCTCGTCCTGTTCCTCTCACTTGGCGACGAGCCGGGCCTGCTGTTCACGGAACGCTCGATGACCGTGGAGTACCACAAAGGGCAGATCTCGTTTGTCGGCGGAGTGGCCGAGTCGAGCGACGCCGACCTCGAGGAGACCGCCCGCCGGGAGGCCGTGGAGGAGCTGGGAGTTCGACCCGAAGACATCGGCGTGTGGGGACCGATGTCCGTTGTCAACACGACGTCCGGCTTCTCGGTTCTGCCGTTCGCTGGCTTTCTGGCAGACCGCGACAATCTGTCTCCCAGCGCGGAAGAGGTGGCGGCGGTGTTGGAAGTGCCACTCCGGGCGCTGCTGGAACCCGAGAACGCTCGAGACATTGCGGCACTCGAAAGCGGCCAGATGGTTCAAGAGCCTGCGTACGCGTACGGCGGCCGGATTATCTGGGGCGCCACGGCCACGATTCTGACAGAGGTGCTTGACCTGATACGCGAAAGCGAATCACTGGAGCCGAGATGACAGAAAGCCGGCGCCGCAAGCCGGGGCCCCGACGGGATGTCGAAGCCGCCCTGTCCGAGTATCCGCCCGCAGTGCTTGAGAGCTTCCGGGCCGCGCGCGCGGTGCTGGCAGGGCGGGTGGACGAAGAGACGCTGGAGGCCTGGGCAGACCGCGGCAGGGATATTGCCGGGGCAAGTGTCCGGTCGTGGGAGGCGGCCGCCGAGTTCTTCGAAGTGAGCCCGGCGGTTCAGCGACAACTCCCTTCCGGCCAGTTCGTGCGGTGGGCGACCACAGGCGCGCGGCTGTGTGGAGAGTCTCCCAGTCTGGGAGTCGCGTTCTTCCGGGCCAGCCCGGGCGCGCTGTTGCGGCTGCGCCCGCGGCATATCGACAGCTGGGCCAGGCTGTGCGGCGGACTGTACCGGGGAACGTGGAAATCGGGCTCGCTCGCATGCCGTTTCTGTGAACGCACGCCCGAACTGCTCGCAACCCTTTCGTTCCCCGAGTTCGTCCTGTTCGGCGAATTCCTGGAAGCGATCTCGGAACGTTCGTACGACCTCGCGGATAACTGCCTGACACAGGGGGCGGAGCTATTCGGGCAATTCGGTCGCGATTCCGAGAGCCTGATCCAGGCCGCACAGGTGCTCGCCGACAACTCATGGCGCGAGGTGAAGGGCTTCTTCGACGCGGCATCCGGGGCACTGACCCGCATTGAGGGCCCCCAGCGGAGGTCGCTCCTTTCGCTTACTGGCAGACTCGCGGCCCTGGGACAGCCGGCAGCCGGGGCATTCGTCGACGAGTCCGTACGCGCTCTCAGCCAGGTCCCCGCGCAACATCGCGGGAGATTGCTTGATCTGGCAGACGAACTGCTGGCGATTCACCCGGGGGCGGTGTCCGATTTCGTGCGGAGCGCGCCGAGGGCGCTGGATCGCGTGACGTTCCCGCAAATGGAGCAGTGGCACAGGGAAGGTGTCGGGATTCTGGAGAGGAACGCGGAGGCGGGGCGGGCATACTTCAGCATGGATTCCGAACGCTCCGGAACCATGATCGAAGCACTCTCGTCCGGAGTGGAGCTGACGCGCGTCCGCGATGTCGTGCGGCTGTACTGCCAGGCGCTTGCCGGTCAGCGTCTTGAGATGCAGGCCTCGCAGCAGATCGTGGAGAAGAAGATCGGCTGGGTAGAGGAAGAGGCGCCGACCACGGAAGGAACGACTATCTTCCTCCCGACCGTGGTGAACCGTTTCACGACCAAAGACGAGAACTTCTCCTGGTACAAAGTCGTAGCTACCCACCAGGCCGGCCACATCGAATTCGGCAGCTTCGAATTCGACTTCCGGCGGCCGTCTACGACGTTCGAAGACCTTCGGGCCGAGATCGCGGAGAAGAACGCGGACGAGAGCGCGGAGGAGTCGGAAGAGGACCTTGCCGGAGAGGCGGAGGGCGCGGAACAGAAAGCCGGTGAAGTGGCGCCCGCGACGGACATGAGCCGCTTCTTCCAGCTGTTCCCGGACAACAACCTGGCTCTGGACGTATTCACGGTGGTCGAGGACACGCGGCTGGATGCGCGCGTCATTCACGAATACGAGGGAATCGCCACCGCGTACGCCTCAGCTCAGGCGCACTCTCTCGTCGAGCGGACGCCCATTGAGCAGCTTCCGATGCGAGAGGCGCTCCTCGAGTTCATGGTGCGGCTCAGCCTGCATCAGAAGCGAGGCTTGAAGGCGCCCAGGGAACACGTCGTCACGGCACTGAAGATCGCGCGTCTCATGCGGAGGGTACGGTCCCAGGGCTCCACGGTGGAGGACTCTGCCGAGGCAGCGATCAGGATCTATGCGCATCTGATAGAGGTTCCCAACGAGAACATCGACGAGGATGAATTCGAGGAGATCGACCCGGAAGACGATGAGTCCTCGCGCCCGGAAGATGAACTTCCGGGTGACTTCCTGGAGCGGTTCGGCGGAGCGGGCGCTGCCGGAGAAGACGCTGAAGGCGAGGACGGCCAGGAGCAGTACGAGTCTCCGGAGGACGTGGACTATAGAGGCGAATTCAAGCCGGAACTGGCGCAGCTGCTGTCGCGGCTGGCCGTGGATCAGATGTCCTCGGACGGCGAGGAAGGGCAGCAGTTGACCCAGGAGCAACTGGAGGCGATGCTCCAGAACTCCGCGGAACTTGAAATGGAGCCGGGCGACGGCGAGGGCGGGGACAGACTCCAGGCGAACGAAATCCTGGAAAACCTGATGAAGGAACTGGCCAAGCGGGACCCGGACAATCCGGCTCTGACCCAGGGGCCACTGGTGCACGTGGACGAGGACGGTGGCCCGCTGACTCCATCAGAGCCGGGCCAGTATGTCTATGACGAATGGGACTTCCGCGCGAGCGAGAAGAAGCCGCAATGGTGCCTGGTGCACGAGAAAGAGATGGCGGAAGGCGAGGCGGCGTTCTGCCATGAAACGCTGTCCAACTACGCTCCGCTGGTTCGGGAGATACGCCGGCAGTTCCAGCTGGTGATCCCCGAAATGTATCGCAAGATCAAGCGTCTCGAAGACGGCGAAGAGCACGACCTGGACGCGGTGATCGAGGCAATGACAGACCTGCGGGCGGGCAGCTCGCCATCCGAGAAGCTGTGGTGGCGCAGGAACAAGGTCGAACGCTCGGTGAGCGTAGCGTTCCTGCTGGACATGAGCGCGTCAACGGCTGAGGCGATAGACGAGGCCCGGCCCGGCTCGGATGAATGGGCCGCACCGGACGACCCAGTGCAATACATGACGTGGCTGCGGTCGCGTCGGGCCGAGGGCATGCGCCGCTCCTACAAGCGCATCATCGATGTGGAGAAGGAGAGCATCACCCTCCTCATGGACGCGCTTGAGGACATAGGCGACACGTACGGCGTGTTCGGGTTTTCGGGCTACGGGCGGGAGAACGTGGAGTTCTACGTCATCAAGGATTTCGCCGAATCGTTCTCTGAAGAGGTCGCCAGGCGAGTCGACCGCGTGGCGCCTCTGCACGCCACCCGGATGGGCCCGGCGATCCGGCACACTACAATGAAACTGGCAGAGGAAGACACGAAATCCCGATTCCTGTTCCTCATCAGCGATGGTCGGCCGCAGGATCGCGGCTACTCCCGGGAAGGCGTGGAGAAGGAATACGCGGTGCACGACACGAGAATGGCGCTCGTTGAAGCAAAGGCCGCGGGAATCACCCCCTTCTGCTTGACCGTAGACAAGGCGGGCCACGACTACCTGAAGACGATGATGCAGGACTTCAGCTATGAAGTGGTGCCGGAGATCGCACTGCTGCCCAAGCGATTGCCACAGTTGTATCGCCGCCTGACGACGTAGAGGCGGCATCCTCCCGCGGCGGCCGGTGCGCCCCGCTTCCACCATTCCGACCGGGCTGGTCCCGCGACAGCGCCCCGGCCTTGGCCGATTCCGGAAAGAGGTAGTCATGAGTAGATCGGAACGGCGGAGAGAGGCCCGTACAGCATCGCGCTCCGCCGGACGACGGAAGGGCACGAGCCTGTGGTGGCTCCTCGGCGGGGGCGCAGGAATCGTTGCGGCCGCCGTGATCGCGATCGTAGTGGTGGTCCTTCTCTCGTCTGACGGCGACACGGTTGACGAAGCGCTGCTGGTCCCCGACGGTGCCCACACGATCGGGGCGGCGGACGCGGCTGTCACCGTAGTGGAGTTTTCCAGTTTCACGTGCGGCGCCTGCGGCGTCTTCGCCACGGATGCAGCGCCCCGTATCTTTGCTGAGTACGTCAACTCGGGCAGAGTGAAGTTCGCGTATCGCCACGTCGCCTGGGACAGAGAGGCGGGGATGGCCGCTGAAGCGGCGGATTGTGCAGGCGAGCAGGGGCGGTTCAAGGAGTTTCACGACATTCTGTTCACGAACCTGTTGAGCAAGAGCCGGGTGCCGTTGAGCGTTGAGAACCTGGAGAGCTTTGCCTCCGCCGTGGAAATCGACCCGGCAGCATTCTCGCAATGCGCCCTGAATCGCAAGTACGCGAGCCACGTTCAGAGCGAAACGGAAGCAGCGATGGAGATCGGCATCGAATACACGCCGACCGTGTACATCAACGGGAAGCCCATTGTCGGTGCGCAGGCCTACGACACCTACCGCGAGAGAATCGAAGAAGAACTGGCGAAGGCGGAATGAGGGAGCTTCCGGTTGCCGCCCGCTGGTGGAGCGCGGTGGCCGTCCTGTGTTTGGCGGCCCTCGGTGTCTCCACCTACCTGGCGATCTCATCCCTTGCAGGTGACGGCCCGGCGTGTGGCCTCGTGCCGGGTTGCAGAGAGGTCGCTGCCAGCGACTACTCGAAGATCCTCGGCGTGCCGGTGGCGATCATAGGGGTCGTCGGATACTCCCTAATGCTGCTGGGCAGCCTCGCCGCTGTAGGGCTTGACCGTCCACCTGTCGCTCTGCGCGGCGCTCTGCTGGGAGCGGCCATCCTGGCAGCCGCGTTCTCTGTGTATCTGACCGTGATTGAATTCGCGGTGATCCACGCCGTGTGCGTCTACTGCATGTCATCCGCGTGTATCGCCTGGGTGAGTCTCCCCGCCGTGGTCGCGGCCGAGTACAGCGGCAGACGCGCTGCCAAGTAGAGGCAGGCGACGGTCGTGATGAAAAGGCGACGTGTCGTCTAGACGGCGTCGGTGGTGAGGGCGGTCGCCAGCTGGATCAACGCGACGACGGCTGTGCGCTGCATGGCGACCTGGGACGTCTGCCGGAAACGGGCACTGTCGGCACTTGCGCCATGGTCCGAGGCGATGCCGATGAACACAGTGCCTTCAGGGTGCGCCGCATCTGCGGGCGCGGGTGCAGTGATGCCGAGGCCGACATCAGCGGCCAGCAGGCCCCTGGCGGAACGGGCGATGTTGATGGCTGCCTCCGGGCCGACGCCTCCCCTGAGGCGCGCCTGCTGCGATCCCATCATCGCCTCCAGCGCCGGCGCTGCAAGTGGCGCGCCGTCCGTGTCGAGGACGAGCGCTCCCCTGTAGAAACGGCCATGGCCCGGCGCCGCCGCCAGTGCGGACGCGACGGCCCCGCCGGTACCTCCGTCGATGATGCCCAGCGTGCGGCCTTCGTCCCTGAGCAGTGCACCTACTCTCGCTGCCGGTGTTTCGTCGTCGGTGCCCCAGACGGCGCCTCCGAGAATCTCGCGCAGGCGTTCTTCTACCGGAGCAATGAGCGCGTGCGCTGCTTCCTCGTCGGGTGCCCGCGCGATCAAGCGAAGGTGGATTCCATCAGACTTCGCGTAGATGCCGAGGTACGGGTTCTGCACACTGAGGAGCGAAGCGACCATTTCGTCGATGCCGCCTTCGGTGATCCCCGTTGTCTTGAGAACCCTCGTCGCGACCACTGTCCCTGACAGGCTGGCCAGGCGCGGCCCCACATGGGCCGCCCACATGGGGCTGATCTCCCTGGGTGGACCCGGGAGCAGGATCGCATGCCGCCCGTTTCTCTCTACCCACCAGCCGGGCGCGGTGCCGGCGGGGTTCGGAATCGTCCGCGAAGAGGGGATGAGCGTTGCCTGCTTGAGGTTGGTGTCGGGCATAGCGAGCCCGCGGCGGGCGAAGACACCTTCGAGCCACTCAAGCAGGCCCGGGTCAACCCGCATCTCTTCGCCCATGACGAGGGCGACAGCCTCGCGCGTGAGATCGTCTTTTGTCGGCCCGAGCCCACCCGCAGCCACCGTTACGTGTGAGCGGCCCAGGGCGCGCTCGAAAGCCTCTGCGAGGTGGTCGATGTCGTCGCCAATCTGAGAGGCCCAGCGTACGGAGAGGCCGGCTTCGGCCAGTTTGCCGGCGATGTAGGACGTATTCGTGTCCACGATCTCGCCCATCAGGAGTTCGTGGCCGACGGTGATGATCTCAGCGGTGCCCCGGTGGTCCGTCATGGGTACCTGCGGCAACGGGAGCGCGGGATGGCGGCCGATCGTGCCTTGCCCATCACTCCGCCAGAGGCAGTTCCGCCTCGAACAGGGCGAGGATGCTCTTGCCCCAGTCGGCATCGATCCGTAGGACGTCCCTGGAGTCCATGGTGACGGCGTACATCTCAGATCCGTCCGGGGTGAGATCGCCGAGCGATATCGAGATCGATGTCACCTCGGTTATGCTGTCTTCCCGTTTGCTTTCCTGCCGCAGGCTGATGTAGGGCGCGTCTTCACCGGTGCCGTACTCGTCGAACATGGGGAGCAGTTGCTCCCACAGGTCACCCGCGCCGAAGGCTGCCACGTTGTGTATCTGCGGTTCCAGGATGATCGAGAGGTAGTCCTCGATACCCTGGGTGTCGAGCGACACCGCGCCGGTACAAGGCTCGTCCGCCTGCAGCGGCAGGTCGCAGAGGTACCAGCCGTCCTCCTTGTCCGGGTAGTCGCCGTCGTTGTAGCCGAACGCCCGCACGATTTCGCTGCCGGAGTAGAACAGGGCCTGGCGTGTGTTCTCGATCTTCGGCCCAATGGCCTCGCCGTAGTACCACGCCGGAAGCGGAGGTTCCACGACGAGGCGTTCCAGCACGGCGCCCCAGGAGGAGTCCACCAGCTGTAGCTGCGGCATGCCGGCGTTGCGTGCGTAATGGCCTTCGCCGTCAGGAGTCACGTTCCCGATGTGCAGAGTGATGCTGTTGCCATCCCGCAGCGTCACCTGGATCTTGATCTGCGGATCGTCCAGGCCGTAGAGGGTGGGATCGTCGAAGGAATCGCTGAGGAGACGTTGCGTCCTGGGGCCGCCGAGCAGGGTGGTAATGCCGCCCCACCGGTTATGGTCGACCGGGATGTCCTCCGGGGAGTCGAAGTACCACCGATCGCGATCGTCTTCATGCCTGACGTGCCACGAGAATACGTCATCGCGCACTACGATCGCGATGTTCGTGATGTCTGTCGCCGAGAGCGTGTAGAAGTAAGGCGGGGACGGCTCTTTCTCCGGCTCAGGCGCGTTCTTGATGAACAGGGCCACGGCGATCGCGGCCATGGCGAAGATCACGATCAGAACGAGAGAGAGCCTGAGGCTCATCGATCAGCGTCTCCGCCAGGCAGTCCAGACGCCGGCGGCTCCCACGAGGGCAGGCATCAGCAGCCAGCCCGCCCAGCGGACGAAATCCCGCTCCGTCTGCGTCAGCACGAGTTCACGCGTGGCCTTCACCTTCGGTCTGACGGAGATCAGTTCGTAGTCCCGGGCCAGCCAGTTGACGGAGTTCGCGAGGAAGTCCCCGTTCTTCGCCGAAGAGAAGTACCCGTTGCTCGCGAAGTCCGCGTCACCCGCGACAACGATGTTGGTTTTGACGTACTGACCGTCCTGTTTCCTGGGTGTTCCGGTCAGGTCGGATACGGCCTCGACTGCCATGGCGATGGGGAGCACTCCGCCCATTTCGGTCTCTGGGTCGAACGACAACGTTTCAGCATCGGTCTCCGCCCAGCTGTAGAGCGTGGTGGTGACCAGGGCGACCGGAGAGACGTAGGGCAGGCCCTCGGGCGTGATGGGTATGGTTTCGGGGTCGATGCTGATGCCGACATAGGCCGCGCCCGGGAAGTAGAGGACATCGAAATTGGCAGTGATCGAATGCCTGGAGATCTGCTGGTTGGTGTTCTTGGCCTGGAGGAACAGGGGGTTGGGTGCGACGAAGCTCGACGTGTCGACCAGCGTCCCCTCACCCAGGGCGAGGCCGTACTGCGCGAGCAAGTTCAGGAAAGTGGGTGGGGCGTCCGGCTCCAAGAGGAACAAGGCGCTGCCCCCGCCGGTCAGGTACGCCATGACGGCCCCCAACTCTGCGGAGGTCAGATCCTGCTCCGGGTCGGCGAAGATGATCGCTGCGGGCACAAGCTCCGGGTCTCCGGCGGCCAGGAACGTGCCCAGATCGGAGACCGTGGCGGAGCCCACCTGGTAGTTGTCGCGAAGCAGGGTGTCCAGCGCCAGGGCGTAGCCTTCTGCGGTTTCGACATTGATGATGTCGCGTTCGGAGTGGCCGGTGATGAACAGCACCTGCTTCTGCTTGATGTGGTTGACCACGAGCAGAGCGGTGATGAGCTCCTGCTCCCGGAAGATCTGCGGGCTGGCTTCAGGGCTGCCGCCTACGACGATCTCCGTCCGGCGAGAATCCACGCCTTCCACCACGAGTGCCGGGTACTGGGTGACCCCGTACTCAAGCGCGATGTTGGGCTGTAGTTCCGGGTCAATCCTCTCGTAGCTGAGGCTGTGCGTGGTGGATCGGCGACGGAATTCGCTCAACAGATCTTCCGTGTTCCGCCAGGCCGCCGCACCCGTCGGCGTGTTGGTCACCATGAAGGTTTTCACGCTGATGGGCTCTTTGAGGCTCTTCAGGACGGTGACCGCCTGGTCAGCCAGAATGAACTGCTTCGTGGCGGTGGTATCCACCCTCAGCCATCCCGCCGGGTCGGGCCTGCTGGTAAGCCAGAACAAGAGGAAGTTGATGGTCACGGCGATGCCGATGAACGCGACGACGATCGCGAGGGTGTTGACGCCGTAGCGCCCGCGTCTGCCGAAAAGCGCGCGGCCCACCTGCCGAGTGGAGATGGCGATGTCGACAAGCAGGAACAGGCCGCCGATCGCCATGATGAGGAAGGACGCGTCCACGAGGTCGCGCACGAAGATGTACAGCAGACCGCCGAAGAACACGCCGCCCAGGCCGGCGATGGCCAGCATCTGCCGGATCGACGCTGTGTTCTCGCGCAGCCGCCGCTGCCAGCCGCGCCGGGTGTCCGGGGTGTCGTCCCGCGCCGGGGGTCTCTGTGGGGTACCGGAGTCTGCAGTCATGGTGCGATCCCTACCGCCATCGCCTTATCTCAAGGGCCATCACGGTCAGGAAGAGGAACACAACGGTCAGCGACAGGTAGTAGGCCACGTCGCCCATCGAGATGATGCCCCGGGCAAAATCGGCGAAATGGCCGCCTTCCGCGATACCGAAGCTGCTGCGGTCGAACACGGAGAAGGAGCCGCCTATCTGGAAGCCGTCAACGATGTTCTGGGCCATCCCCGAGACACGCTCGGAGACGAAGTCGACGATCGTGAACGCAGTCAGAATGCCCGAACCGACCACCAGACAGACGAGCTGGTTCGGGCTGAGGGCTGAGGCGAACAGGCCGACGGAGAGCGTCGCTGCGGCGTACAGGAGAAGGCCGAGGTATCCGGTCAGGATCGGACCTATGTCCGGGTTGCCGAAGATGAACAGCACCAGGATGTAGAAGAGCGTCAGGGCGGCCATGATGGTCACCATCGTGAAGGCGGCCACGAACTTGCCGGTCACGATCTCGATCTCACGCAGCGGTGAGGTGAGCAGCAATTCGAGTGTCCCGAGTTTCTGCTCCTCGGCTATGAGCCGCATGGTGAGAGCGGGTGCCATGAAGATGAGGAAGAAGACCGCTCCCGCCAGGAAGCCCCGTGCGGTGGCCTCGGAGAAAGCGTCGGATACGGAGGCGACGAAGAAGAAGCCGGTGATGGCCAGAAACGCCGCGGCCACGATGTAGGCCATGGGGGACGCGAAGTAGGTACGGATCTCCTTCAGGGCGATGGTGCCGATGAACCGCATGCGCTAGGCCCCCAGGGTCTCTTCCGTGGTGAGCTGCAGGAAGATCTCTTCGAGGGTCAGGGGCATCGGGTGAAGATTGGCGAGACCCCAACCTCTGTCAATCACAGCGTGCGCCACATCCTCGGCGGCCCCGGAACCGGGCCGGGAATCGACCACCAGGGAGACGACCCCTTCGCCTGTGGCCCGCTCCTGCACTTCGGCCCGCGTATCGGTGCGTGCATCGATTATGGCCGGGAAATCCCGCAGCATACTGACCAGGTCGGAAATCTCCGCGCCCCGGACGCTCAGCTCGATACGCTCGGTGTGCTGGAGCCTGTCAGACAGGGTTGAGGCTTCGTCGTCGGCGACGATCCTGCCCTCGTGAATAACCAGGACTCTCCTGCAGATGGAGCTCACCTCGGGAAGGATGTGCGAGCTGAGGATCAGCGTCTGCTCGCCGCCCAGCTCCCTGATCAGGCTACGGGTCTCCACCACCTGTATCGGGTCGATGCCGATAGTCGGTTCGTCGAGGACAAGCACGTCTGGATCGTGCAGGATGGCCTGGGCGATTCCGGTCCGTTGCCGGTAGCCCTTGGACAGCTTTCCGACGTGTGTATGCCTGTACTCGCCCAACTGCACCAGGTCTATGACGGTGGGCAGGCGCTCGTTCACCCACGCACGGTTCATGCCGTGGATCCGTCCCATGTAGGTGAGGTAGTCCGTCACGGTCATATCCAGGTACAGCGGGACCGTTTCCGGCATGTACCCGATGTGCCGGCGGGCGTCCAGCGAGTGGCTGACGACGTCGTAGCCGGCGACGATGGCCGCACCTTCCGTCGGAGGTGTGAAGCCGGTGATCACCCGCATCGTGGTGGTCTTCCCGGCGCCGTTGGG
Source organism: uncultured Dehalococcoidales bacterium (assembly GCA_964471055.1). Classification (GTDB taxonomy): domain Bacteria; phylum Chloroflexota; class Dehalococcoidia; order Lucifugimonadales; family Lucifugimonadaceae; genus CAYYFS01. The sequence continues at coordinate 926 of CAYYFS010000030.1, read as the reverse complement.
GCCGAGGAAGCCGACGATGTCTCCCGGAAGCACTTCGAACGACACGTCCAGAACGGCGGGGTAGTCGCCGTAGAACTTGGACATGTGTTCGAGTCTGATCATGCCGCTCCGTCCGATGCGCGGTACGGCGCCTACCTCACGCCGCCTGCGCCGTTGACCGCCGCCGGGCACACACGAAGTCTGCGCCGATGATTACAAAACCCGACTATATTAGCCGAAAGGGACTCAAGGCGGCAAAGTGGACGGTATTGCGGCGACCGCCCTGTAGAATCAGCGCCGAGACGCCGGACCGGGTGACGCGGGCTGCAAACCCTGGCGCGCGAGGGCCTCCCGCCCAGCTCAAAGGAGCGAACACACCGTGGTGCAACCGATGGATACGTTCAATCTGCCCGACGATGAATATGGCTACGGGCAGTACGGGGTCGTGTTGCGGGCCACACCCGAACAGGCTGCCAGGGTCAGGCAATTCCAGGAATCGATAGGGGTAGGCGACCTCGCCCCGCAGGGCTTCGTGAGCGTATGCGCGATGTTGTACGGCCTCTCCGACATGGAGGAACTCAAGGCCAGGATCACGAGAGTGGCGGCGGTGCACCGTCCCTTCCGGGTGACGTTCGAAAAGGACCCGTATGCTACGGTCGGCCGCGGCGAGATCCACTTCGGGATTCGCAAGGTGGTCCTGACGCCTGAGATCCTGTCCTTGCGTGATGACATGGATAAGGCCCTCGAAGGATTGATCAAGGCCTCAGTGCCGCTCGGACAGCCTTACCGCCCGCACGTCACGCTCTTCCTGTTCGCCACGGCGGGGGAAGCGGCCAGGGGAAGCGAGCTGGAACCCGAGCTGGACCTGGGTGACGGTTTCGACGCCTCAGCTGTCGAGTTGATCGGGCGGTCAGGTCATCCGCGAGGCGGCACGCTGGACACCATCG
>CAYYFS010000029.1:0-17374 GCA_964471055.1 uncultured Dehalococcoidales bacterium | reverse complement strand
CGTGGCTGTTTCGTGCCCGGGGTGCACGGACGCATTCCCCGCTATCGCGACCATCACGGACACCTGTGCTCACTCAGGTGACAACCACGATCCCAACCGTCTCTTCGAATTCAACGACAAAGTGGAGAATCCGTTGTCGCCTCAGCCGTTGTCTGTGTGTCGGAACAACGGGGACGCTTCTCGCTTGATGGCGGCTCAAAACAGTGCCAACCGGCCGAGGAACAGAAACGGTGAGGAAACGTCATCGATCCCAAAGGTCTGACCGCCGCAGTTCCGCGCCCGTCGTCGGTGCGGCGTATCAGAGGGCATTGGGAAGTAGCAGAACTGCCGTCGCACCGTCACTCATTCTTCTCAGTCGGGCCCCAGACGGCCCCCGGCAACCACAGGCACCGGGGCCGGGACTCTGACATTCTCGGCCACTGCACTGTCGATTCACGTGTCAGGGGAGTGCGGTGAACGACGCTCGTATGCAGCAGCTGCTAGCCGACCTTGGACGCCGTTGGCCGGACGGCGGGCCTGCCGGGAACCCGGCCATCGTTGAGGCAATACGACCCCACGTGGATAGGCTGGGACTGGCCGACCGCGCCCTCGCCAGAGCCGTACGCAGCTTCAAGTCCGCCGATTCTCAGGTCACCATCCTTTCTCAGAGCGTGGCCAGACTCGAAGAACGCCGCGACAACCTCGTGCAGCTGGCGCTCAACGCCCGAGCCCAGGCTGGGCTCCAGAAGTCATCCAGCGGGCAGACCACGTTGCTGCGTGTAGCGGGAGAACGGGACAAGGAGTTGCTGGAGTTTGATCGCCGATTCGGCGACCAGTGGGGCCAACTCGCCGCGGCCAAACGGGACATGCGGGGCAAGCGTTCGCAGCTTGGCCCGTTGAGAAAGCAGGTCTCCGATCTGGAAGGGACGATCGGCCGAGCCTTCCCTCTCGCTGCCCGGGCCGAGGACCACGAGGGCACGCTTCTTTCGCACAGTCCGACAGGTAACCTTTGTCCCGAGCACTCCGGTGGCCATGAGGCCGCTCACTCGCACGATGACGCGGATGGCGCTCTCTCTCAGGCCCGGGAACCCTTCGGGCCGGCAGAACCGAAACGGACAGGGCGCTGGAGCGGGATTGGGACCAGGATCAGAAGGCGAGTGCGGCGGATCAGACGGTCGCCACGCTCCCGGCGCGCGGGAAAGGCAACGACTCGCAGGGTGCGGCGCCGGTAGCCTGGGCCAGGCCCTTCGGTGCACCGTGCGGACGGTCGTGATTGTGGTCTTGGCGCCAGACCTCGACCCTGTCCCTCTTGGTGCGAAGACTGCGGGGATCACGGCCGGCGAGGCGCTCAGGTCCGGGTAGACCTTAGCGGAGGCCTCTTCCACGTAGCAGCGAGGCAGAGCCCTGCCCTTCTCGCCGCCCGCTCGGTGCCCGGCGCGCCGGTTGTTCGTATACTCGCGGAAGACCGTCATCGAGGTGGCGGGACACCCTGCCCCTCGGCGCGGCGCGATCTTCGAACCCAGAACCTGGAGACCAGATGGCAAAGACACTCGCGGAGAAGATCCTCAGCAATCAGTCCGGAAGGGAAGCCCGCGCCGGCGATGTGGTGATCGCTGAGCTAGGGTTCGTATTCATCCAGGACAGCACGGGCCCGTTGACCGTACGGCAGCTGAACGAAAGCGGCCTCGTGGGCCTTCACAACCCTGAGCGGAGCGCCGTGTTCATCGACCATTCCGCGCCCGGCAAGGTCGCTCTCCAATGACCAGGCCATGCTCCGCACATTTGCGGAAGAGACGGGCGCGATCCTGAACGACGTGGGAGAGGGGGTGTGCCATCAGCGGGTGGCAGAATCTTTCGCCAATCCCGGAGAAGTCATAGTGGGGTCGGACTCCCACACCGTCACAGCGGGCGCGCTGGGCGCCTTCGCCACGGGGATGGGGTCCACCGACATCGCGATCGCACTCGCACTCGGCAGAACCTGGCTGCGGGTGCCGGAGACGTACCGGATCGTCGTCCGCGGGCGGTTCAGCGAAGAGGTCTGTGGCAAGGACCTGATACTCCACGTGATCGGCCGGATCGGCGCCGACGGCGCCACGTACAAGGCACTGGAGTTCGACGGCGACGGCGTGGCGGCGATGACCATGTCGGACCGCCTGTCGATAGCCAACATGGCCGTTGAGGCGGGGGCGAAGGTGGGCCTGTTCCCGTCCGACGACGTGACGCGACGCTACCTGGCGGACCGGGGCAGGGAAGACCGCTACGTGCCGCTCTGTCCAGACCCGGACGCAACCTGCGAGAAGACCATCGAGATCGACGCTACCCGACTGGAGCCCACCGTCGCTAGGCCGCACACGGTCGACAACACGGCCCTGGCCAGAGAGCTCACTGGCACCCCCGTGCAGCAGGTGTTCATCGGCACATGCACGAACGGGCGCGTGGATGATCTACGTGTCGCCGCCGGGATCTTGCGCGGCAAGAAGCGACACCCCGGGACCCGGTTGGTCGTCGCGCCGGCCTCGAAGGAGATCCTGCTGGCCGCCATGGCGGAGGGCCACATCGCGACGCTGGTCGAAGCCGGGGCGTCCATCGTGACGCCCGGTTGCGGTGCGTGCCTGGGGGTCCACCAGGGCGTGCTGGGAGACGGTGAGGCGTGCCTTTCCACGGCGAATCGCAACTTCAAGGGACGGATGGGGAACCCCGAAGCATTCGTCTATCTGGGCAGCCCGGCCACGGCGGCCGCTACCGCGCTTCGCGGACAGATCACCGACCCGCGGGAGGTTCTGTAGATGCTGAAGGGACGGGCGTTCAAGTTCGGAGACGACATCTCGACCGACCACATCGTGCCGGGAAGGCTGCTCCACCTTCGCAGTAATCTGCCGGAGCTGGCCAAGCACGTGCTTGAGGACGCCGATCCCACCTTCGCCCAACGGGTCGGGAAGGGCGACTTCGTGGTAGGCGGCAACAACTTCGGCCTGGGTTCGAGCAGGGAGCACGCTCCCATCGTCATCAAGATGGCAGGCGTGAGCGCGGTGCTGGTCAAGTCCTCGGCGCGCATCTTCTTCCGGAATGCCACCAATGTGGGACTCCCGATGCTGATCTGCGACACGGACCGGATCGCAGACGGCGACGAGCTGGAGGTGTCCCTGGAGACCGGAACTGTCAGGAACGTGACAGGGAAGATCGAGATCCCCTGTCAGAAGATGCCGGAGATGATGCTGCGCATCCTGAATGAGGGCGGATTGATTCCCTTCGTCAGGAAGCACAACGGCTTCGGGCCCGGGGCCGCCGGAGCGGGGTCGGAATGACTCATAGAGTCACATTGATTCCCGGCGATGGCGTGGGGCCAGAGGTCACGGGAGCGGCGAGACGGGTGCTCGAGGCCACCGGGGTGGAGCTGCAGTGGGATGTGGCGCGCGCGGGCGTCACGGCTCTGGAATCTGACGGCAGCCTACTGCCCGAGACAACCCTCCGGTCGATCAAGCGAAACGGCGTAGCGCTCAAAGGTCCCGTGGGCACGCCGGTCGGCACCGGATTCCGGAGTGTCAACGTTGCCCTTCGGAAGGAACTGGGCCTCTACGCGAACCTCCGCCCTTGCAGGACCCGTCCGGGCGCGTTCTCCCGGTTCACGGACGTGGACATAGCGGTGGTCAGGGAGAACACGGAAGACCTGTACGCCGGCATCGAATACGAGAAGGGCGCGCAAGAGACTGCGGACGTCATATCCGTTCTCTCTCGGCGCACGGGCGAAGCACTACCTGACGACTCAGGGATCAGCATCAAGGCGATCTCAGAAACGGCCACAAGAAGGGTCGCGCGGTTCGCCTTCGAGTACGCCAGGGCCAACGGTAGACGCACGGTGACCGTCGTTCACAAGGCGAACATCATGAAGTTCACCGACGGCCTGTTCCTGAATGTAGCCCGGGACGTCGCCCGCTCCTATCCCGACATCCTGTTCGATGACTGGATCGTTGACGCGCTATGTGCTCAGCTCGTGCAGCGGCCGCACGAATTTGACGTTTTGCTGCTCCCCAACCTGTATGGGGACATCGTGTCAGATCTATGTGCTGGCCTCGTCGGTGGCATGGGCGTGGCGCCGGGGGCGAACACGGGTGACTCGGCAGCCGTCTTCGAGCCAGTGCACGGCACCGGCCCGACGATCGCCGGTCAGAACAAGGCGAACCCGATGGCGGCGATTCTGTCGGGCGTGATGATGCTGCGGCACATCGGGGAGTCCGCCGCCGCCGACAGAGTAGAAGAGGCTCTTGGGCGGGTCCTGCTCAATGGCGAATCGGTCACTCCCGACTTGAAGCCCGAGAAGGACAGCGCCACGGCCGCGGGCACTTCCGAGATGGCCGACGCCATCATCGCCGGACTCGGCTGAGAAGGCCGCCGCCGCCCCCAGCCGCGCTTCCCGTCCGGCGCAGAGGCTAGCCGGACGGCGTCAGCGTTAGCAGCTCTTCGGCGATGGCAGGGTGCTCTGCGATGAAGCGGAGCTCGTCGGCGACAAGCGGCTTCTGCGCCAGCACGTTGGCGTACCGTGCAAGTTCCAGCACTTCCTCGGCATCATCCCGATCGGTGAAATCCACCTCGATCTCGCCCATGACGTGCCGGAAGCCGGAAATGCCGCTGTATTCGCCGGAGCATATCTCCCGGCCTGTCTCTACCGTATCGGGCTGTCCTCGCCCCACCTCGTCGTAGCTGTATAGCTCGTAGTTGCGGGCGTCCTTCAGCACGCCGTCGGCGTGGATGCCTGAAGCGTGAGCGAACGCGTTGGCGCCGATCCCGGGTTGGTTGAGGGCAAGCGGAACGCCGAATGCGTAGCTTGCGTACCTGCAGATCTTCCAGGCCTGCGATAGCTCCACTTTCACGGCGCACGAGTATCTCTCAGCTATGCCCTTGGATTTCCTCAGGGCGAGAATCACGGCGACCAGGTCGGCATTGCCTGCCCTCTCCCCGATGCCGTTGATCGTCGTGTTGATATACGCGTCCTGCCCGCCGTCGATGACGCCCATCGCTCCGCCCACCGAGTTCGCAACCGCCATCCCCAGATCACCGTGGCAGTGAAGTTCGATCGGCATCCCGACCTCTTCCGCCAGCGTCTTGCACGTTTCGCGAATGGCGAACGGATTCTCGTATCCAAGGGTGTCGCAGTACCTGAACCTGGCGGCCCCGCGCTCCTTCGCCAGCGAGGCAAACCGCACCAGGTCATCGACGTCTGTCCTTGAGGCGTCTTCGGCGTTCATCGCGACGGTCTCCGCGCCGTGCGACCTGGCCGCATCGACGGCCTCCAGCGCCATGTCGAGCACGTCTTCTCTGTTTCTGCGCCCCTGGAACTTGCCCTCGATCATCTGGTCGGACGTCGAGATCGAGAGATTGAGGTGCTTGATGCCCGGCACCAGCCTGAACGTCTCTTCCACGTCGCCCACGGTCGCCCGTATCCACCCCCCGAGGCGTATCGGTTGCAGAACGCCCATCTCGGCGAGTTTCAGGTTTGCATTCAGGTAGCGGGACTCGTGACGCGTGGTGGGGAACCCGAATTCGCTCTGGAAGACGCCCATCTCGTCCAGGTACAGGTTGATCATGGTCTTCTGAAGTTTCGACAGTCCGAGCTTGGCCGTCTGAACCCCGTCCCGATTCGTCACGTCTACCAGATAGATATCACCCATTTGATGCTGCCCTCCAGGAAGGCTGGCCAGAAAGGACGACGTCCGGCTCCTCTGGGAACCGGACCGTCAGGAATGTCTGGGGCCGAACGTTTCGACGTTGCTACGGCTTGGCCCGCACGGGAGCCGCCGGAAACAGTGAGAGGCGTGGTCGGGAACGGATAGCGGTGGGTCCCATCTCCTGCGCCTCTACCGGTGTTCTGATTCCATGTCGCTGCGCGGAGTCCGCGCTGCGAATATCGTCAGGGTATCCAGTCATTGTAGGGTCCGCGAGGCGTGAAGGAAACCCGCGCGCCGAAGTCTGGCGCCAACACTGCCCCTCTGCGTGCGAGTAGCGGGTACAGTTGGCCCACGTCAGGCTAGCCTCGGAGGGACTTGGATGAAGGCTGAGCAGTTCACTGTCAGGGACACGCCTCAAGATTCAAAGCAGGCCGTCTACGTTGATGTCGCGACACTGGACGGCGGCGAGGCGCTGCAACTCGCGATCCTCGTCGCCCGCGGTGCCAGATCGGGCCCGACGATAGCCGTCCTCGGCGGCGTGCACGGGGATGAGTACGAAGGCCCCTATGCCGTGCGCGATGTGTTCGCTTCGCTCGATACGTCGACCATGAGCGGGACGTTTATCGGTGTGCCATCCGCCAATGCCCCCGCATTCGCTGCCGGCACCCGCAACAGCCCGCTCGACGACAAGAACCTGGCACGCGTGTTCCCGGGATCCCCTGCCGGCTCGCCCACCGAGCAGATCGCGTACTTCCTCGGAGAGCGGGTCATCGACCCCTCTGATTTGCTGATCGACTTGCACAGCTCCGGCACGAACAGCATGCTGCCGACGCTGATCGGCTATCTCGCCGACGACAGCGAGCTCGGACGGAGGTCGAAAGCGGCCGCGTTCGTGTTCGACGCGCCGGTCGTCTGGGGCCACCCGGACATGGCGCCGGGCCGCAGCACGTGGGAAGCTTTTTGCCGGGGCATCCCCTGGCTGTACACCGAGTGCCCGGGCGGAGGCTGGTTGTCCCGCGATACCGCCGCCGTGTACGCCCGCGGCGTCAGGAACGTCATGACCCATATGGGCATACTCCCGGGAGACGCGCCGCCCTGCACGCCGAGGCACCACCTGCTCGGTGACGGCACGCTGGACCCGGGGGTGGGTGTTGGAGCCGGTGCCCCCGGTTTTCTGGTTCGGGAAGCCGAGCCGCTCGACCGGGTGCGGACCGGAGGCCTGCTCGGCCTCGTTCTCGGCCCTGCGGGAGAGGTGCTTGAAGAACTCAGGGCCGACCGCGATGGCGTTGTGCTCCTGGTTCGAATGACGCCGTCGATCGCTCCGAGTGACATTGCCTTCTTCATCACCGGGGACGCGCCGGACTGATCGGTGGCGTCGATGCCTCGCCCCGGCCATGGGAGAGGTCTACCATGGTCGCTGCGCTGTCGCGCGGAATCGTGTGGCGGCGCGTTCGCGTCCGGGCCGGCTATCCGGGCGCCGCACCCGTGGATCACTGAGGAAAGGTGCTGGTGGATACGTCCGGACCTGAGCTGAACGTCGCCAACGGACTGCTGGCCTCGCTGCCCATACTGGTCCTTCTCGTGTCCCTGCTCGGACTGAAATGGAGCGCGCCCAGGGCGGGGGCGGCGTCATTCCTAGTCGCGGCTCTCCTGGCACTCGTGTGGTTCGGCGCCGATTCGACCCTGCTGGCCGTGTCCAGCGCCAAGGGCCTCAGCCTGAGCTTCTTCGTCCTGACGATCATCTGGACGTCGGTGCTGCTCTACAACGTCATCGACGTAGTCGGCGGCATCAACGTGATCGGCTCGACGATGACCCGCCTCGTCGGCGACCCCCTGGCCCAGGCCTTGGTGGTGGGCTGGGCGTTCTCGGGATTCATGCAGGGCGTCGCCGGCTTCGGCGTTCCGGTAGCCGTAGTCGCGCCGTTGCTGGTTCTCATGGGTTTCCGCCCGGTGAAGGCCGCGGCCATTGTGCTGGTCGGCCATGCCTGGGCGGTGACGTTCGGGTCGATGGGCTCCTCGTACTACACGATCCAGCTCGTCACCGGCATCGAGGGTGAAACGATAGGACCGCACATGGCGGCCCTGTTCGCGTTGCCCATCATCCTCACCGGGTTCGCCGTCGCTCACATCACCGGGGGAATGCCCGCGGTTCGTAGAGGGACACCGGCCATCCTGGTAGTCGGCGCCGCGATGGCCGCGTCCGTGTGGGTTGCCGCGTCGATCGGCGTGCCGCAGCTTGCGTCGATAGTACCCGGCCTCATCGGCGCGGGTTTCGCCTGGCTTGTGACGAAGACCCCGCTGCTGCGCGAAGCGCCGCGTCCGGCCGTGGAAGAGCCGCCCGTATCGGGAGGCGAGGACGGCGCCCCGGCGAATGGACAGAGCAAAACGGGCCGGGGCTCCCGGAGCCCCCTCAGCTTTCATCTCGCTTTCCTGCCCTACTACCTGCTGATCCTGTTCAGCGTCCTGTCGCAGATCCCCGCCATCAAGACGGCCGGTGCCGACCTGTTCTGGGGACTCGACTACCCGGCGATGGAAACGGCCGAGGGCTTCGCCGTGGAGGCGAAGACCGCTTACGCCAAGATCCGGCTGCTCCGGCATCCCGCGCCGCTCATAATCCTGGCCCTGGGCTTCTCGTACGTGGGCTACATCCTGTCGAGGAAGTGGCGATCCGGTACGTTCACCGAGGCTGGGAAGCGCACCTACTCGCAGTGCACCGCCACGAGCGTTGGCATCGGCACGATGGTCATGATGGCGCTCATCATGACCGACTCGGGCATGACGACGTTGCTCGGGAGGGCTATCGCCGCGGGCACCGGGGTCGTGTTCCCGGTGTTCTCCCCGTTCATCGGGGTGCTCGGCACCTTCATGACCGGCAGCAACACGAACTCCAACGTGATGTTCGGGGCGCTGCAACTCGAGAGTGCCGACGCGCTCGGCATCAGCGCCGTGACCATCGCGAGCATTCAGTCCATCGGCGGCTCGCTGGCAAGCTCCATCGCGCCCGCCAAGGTGCTCGTCGGCACGGCGATCGTCGGACTGTCAGGTCGCGAGAACGAAGTGATGCGCCGCACGATCCCGTACTGCATCGGCATAGTCCTGCTGGTTGGCCTACAGGCGTGGATCGTGCTGGAGTTGTTCTAGGAGAGGCGAGTGATCGACCGCAAGAAAGCTCGGCAGATCGTCCTCTGGGTGATGGCGGTGGACTTCCCGCTGCTGTACGTGGGGGCTGTGTCGCTTGAGAACGGTCCGATGACCGTCGCGACCATCGCGGTAATGGCTGCTGCCGCGGCCGTGGCAGCTATCGTCTACTGAACCTCAGCGGTGCCGTCCTCAGAGGCGTGTCTTGAGGCGTTGGAAGGGCTCGAAGCGCGCACCGCGGTTGTCGAGGAGCAGTCGCAGGCGACTCGGCCGTCAGGCCCTGGGCACCCAGAGCACCATCCTGGGCTTCTGCTTCATCTTCTCGGCCAATTCCGTGATCTTCCCGTATTCCATGCACGATGCCATGCAGTGCTGCACGCAGGCCGGCTGGAGCCCCTCCCTGGTGCGGGGCGCGCACAGGATGCACAGCTCGGTCGGAAACGGCAGGTAGGTGAGATACGCTCTGTCATTCGGTAGCTGCTGCACGATTTCCGTCACACGAATCCCGTTCATCCCCGCCGGCCAGTCGTACTCCTGGGCGCAGGCGACCTGGCAGGTGTAGCAGCCCGTGCAGTACTCGTAGTCAATCAACAGGCCTTTTTCGCATTCCTTAGGCATCTTCTGCCGTCTCTTTCCTGTTGACCTTGTGCACCTTGCAGAGCAGGTGCTTTATCGGGGCGCCCAGGCCGTCCTTGCCCTGGTAGCCCATGGGGATGAGCTTGTTGATGTTGGATTTCCACACACCGAACAGCGAAGGTTCCTCCCCGCGCTTTTCGGGGAACCACCACCCGTGGGCGGCCATCACCATCCACGGAGGCACGACCGGGGTTACCTTCGCTTTCAACTGGCACTTTCCGAGCCAATTCTCAACCCACACCCACTCTCCGTGGCCGACGTTGAGTGACTTCGCCGTATCCGGGTGTATTTCGACAACGGGATCGGGGTCGATGTCCCGCAGCCACGGTATGTTCCGGTGCTCGGAATGGAAGTACGCCGGAGACCTCCTGCCGGTGGACAGGATCAGGGGGTACTCCTTGTGCAACTCTGGTTGGCTCACCGGAGTGAACGGCGGTTCCTCGTGGTGGGCTATTGGCTCCAGTCCCCACCCTTCGCGTATCGATGAGTAGAGCTCGATCCTGCCTGAAGGTGTCTGGAACCCTGGTCTGCCATCCGGTCGCAGTCGCCCCTTCTCAAACCTGTGATAGGGAGCACTGGGGTGACCTTCCGGCGGGAACGCCCAGCCTTTCGTTTGCAGCTCTTCGAAAGTCATCCCGGCGGGTTCGATGATCTCGTCGAAGAGCTCGTGGAGGCTGTTCCAACGGAAATCAGGATCGAACCTCCTGGCAAGCTCGAAGTTGATCTCCACATCCGACTTGCACTCGTCAACCGAGATGGCCTTGTTGATGCTTTGAAGCGGCACCCACCAGCTCCTGACGCCTTCCTTTTCGAGGAAACTCGCCGCCGGTAACACCACGTCCGCGAGTTGGGTGGTGGGGGTCATGAAGAGGTCGACTGCCGCCACGAAATCGAGCTTCTTGAGAGCCCTGGCCCACTTCTTCGGATCGAGACCGATGCCGGCCAGGGGATTGCACGTCTGTATCCACATGCCCTTGATGGGATACGGGTCCTCGGTGAAAATCTGATCCAGAACGAGGTCGGTCTGGGCCCGCCAGATGAACTTGTTCAGCGGACCGTACCGGTCGGCCCCGATCCTCTTCTTGTTGGCTTCCTCGGAGTCCAGCGTGATGACGCCCTTCGTGCCGGGAAGGGCATACGCGACAGCATCAAAGGCGTACCGGGCAATCACGTTTCCGCCGGGCACATCGAGATTCCCCGTGATGCACCACAGATTGGCGATCGCATGCGACGTAGGCGTGATCCCGGGGGTCATGTCTATGGGCACGCCCCAGTGGATGGACGCGGGCTTGCTCTTCGCATAGAACCGCGCTGCGGCAACAATCTGCTCTTCCGGGACCCAGGTGATCTCGGAGACTCGGTCCACCGGGTAGCGGTTCAATTCCTCCTTGTAGACGGTCCAGACCGTCCTCGCGATGACGTCGGCCCCATCGGACAGCGTGACCTGATACTCGCCTTCGAGCGCTGGGCTCACATCTGGCGAGCGGCACGCGACGCTTTCGACGTCCCACGCGACCGGCAACCCTGCGGCGCCGTCCCACACGACGAAGTTGTCTGGAGAACCGTCGGCCAGCAGGTCGCTCTCTCTGAGCAGCTTGCCGGTGTCAGCTCTGACGAGATGCGTCGCGTTGGTCCACTTCTCGACAAAGGTTTTATCGTAGAGGCCTTCGTTGACGATGACGTTGAGGAATCCCATGGCGAGGGCGCCATCTGTCCCCGGGCGTAGCCTGAGCCAGTGGGTGGCTCGTGAGGCAAACCACGACAGCCTCGGGTCGATGGCGATGATCTTCGTTCCCTTTTTCATGAGATCGATGATCCAGTGCCCGAAGACGTTGTCAGGGCATGAAGCCGGGATGTCGTAGCCCCAGACCACTATGCATTCCGGCACCTCGTATTTCGGGTCGTCGTAGCGGTCCGGCAGCCATTGAGCCGCATCGAGCACGCAGTAGTCCCCCTGAATGGTGTCCACTGCGGCGATTCTCGGGCTGTAGCAGGCAATCCCGCTGAGGGCGAACATGACATTGGGGCTTCCGTAGGCGTAGGCGAGCATGCATATCCAGGGCCCGATGTCCCGGCCCGTTCCCATGGAGAAGATGACGCTCTCCGGCCCGAACTCCTCCCGGATCTTCCCCAGGTGCTCCTCTACGAGGTCGAAGGCCTCATCCCAGGAGATCTCCTGCCACTTGCCCTCCCCGCGCTCTCCCACCCTCTTGAGGGGACGGGTCAGGCGGTCGGGGTGATCGACGTACTGCGTCATTGCCAGGCATCTGGCACAGAGGCGTCCCTGGTTCCAGGGATGGTCCGGGTCACCCTCGATCTTGACGAGCCTGCCGTCCTCGATGTGTGCCAGCACCCCGCAGCCGCCATGACAGCCGGGTCCCGCGGACCAGGTGGTCGTGCGTACGATCTCGCGGTTCTTGCGTTTCATCGCCTGACTCGGCCTCCAGCGCTGATAGGGTGTGTCGGCCACACGAGCCGTACTCTGGACAGCAGCACTCTATGGGCTGGCGACGGCCCGGCCGGTTGCCTCGGGAGATCTCTGTGGCAGGCCGGGGACAATACTACGGGACAGGTGATTTGGGAGACACCGGCTCCCGGCGAATACGGCGTCGGCCTCCTTCGGGATCGAGCCGTGCGCCGGGCGTGCGCCGTGGGTGTCCTGCTGTAGAGAACGGGCAGCATAGCCTCGCGGAAGGCAGCGAGGACGACCTTCGCGCCGGTGGCCGCCTATCCGGCCTGGAGCGTTGACAGCAGCAGGGTAGCGAGGCCCAGGTACAGGACGATGCCGGCTGTGTCCGTCAGCGTCGTCACCAGCACAGCGGAAGACGACGCCGGGTCGATGCGAGCCGCCTTCATCCCCAGCGGTACGAGCACCCCGCCGGCAGCCGCGACGAGCAGGTTGAACACCATCGAACCGGCTACGACGAACGTCAGCGCCACGTTGTCCTGCCACGCCCACACGATCAGGCCCAGGAGCAGGCCGACGGTCGCTCCCTGCGCTGCCGCAAGCAACGCTTCCCGCTTCAGCAGCCTGCGCGTATCGGCGGTCGACACGTCGCCCAGCGCGAGGGACCGCACGATCAGGGTTAGCGTCTGGGTGCCGGTGATGCCCGCCTGGCCCATCACCACGGGAAGGAACACGGCCAGCATCGTCATGCTTCCGAGCGTCGGGGCGAACATGCTGAGGGCAAGACCTGCCGCCAGCACCGTGCCCAGGTTTACGAACAGCCATGGAAGGCGGTTGCGCAGGGACGGCCACAGCGGACCGTGAGCCCGGTCTTCGCCTCCCAGGCCGAACATCCTGAACATGTCCCTCGTGGCCTCTTCTTCCGCCACGTGAACCATGTCCTCGATCGAAAAAGCGCCCCGCAGCCGCCCGTTGCGGTCAACCACGGGCAGCGACCGCAGCTCATGCCGCCGCATGATGCGTGACGATTCCTCCTGATCGGTGTCCGGGCCGACCGCGACGATGTCCCGGTGCATCACCGAGCGCACGTGCGTCCCGGCGGGCGCGAACATCAGCTCAGACAGCTCCAGTCGCCCCAGCAGAACCCCTTCGCGATTCACCGCGAACAGATGCTGCAGGTTCTCGTGGCGCAGCCCGGAGTTCCGGAGCACGGTGATGGCGTACGACGCGGGCCATTCGGCGTGCAGGCCCACCACCTCGGTGGTCATCAGGCTGCCGGCGCCGTCGCCCGGATACAGGAGCAGCGAGCCGATTGCCTTGCGGCTGTGCATACGGGCGAGGATCTGACCCGCGTCACTCCAGTCAATGGACCTCAGGATGTCCGCGGCGACCTGCGGGGATGTCCGGTCCAGGACCGTTGCCATGCGTCGCACGTTGAGCGCGCCGTGAAGAAGGAAGACGTCGTCCAGAGCTGTCTGTTCGAATACCCGGGCCAGCGCCGGCGTCGGCAGCGACTGCAAGAGCGTCCGTCTGTGGCTTTCGGTGAGCCGCGCGAGGGATCCGACCTGCTCCTGGACGGGCAACCGAGAGAACTCCGCGACGGCGGCCTCAACCGCGCCCAGTCTGAGGTGCCCCTCAACGTCGGCCCCGGTTCCGGCCGGCGAATCGGTGGACAGGCTCTCGGGCGAATCGTCGTTCGACGGGCGCGGGCTGGAGCGCCGATCTGCGGCGGGCTGTGCGGCGAGTCCGACGGGTATCGTGGCCATGCCGATGCGCGAACCGGGTGGGTCGATTCGCCGAAGAATGATTGGGTAGTGGAAAAGGCGACCGACAAACAGGCTCGCGTACCGGTCGGGCGCGTTCCTAGCCGCTCTCGAGGCGGAAAACGGCGAGTTCGCGCCGTTCAGAGGTGTGGAGCAGGTGTCTGGCTAGCCCGTGGGCGTCCAGGTGATGAGCCCCGGCATCATCGGTTGTGCCCAGCTGAACTGCAGCCCCGCTGGGGTTTCCACCAGCGACTCCCGCAACGCCTGTTCCAGGCGCTGCTGCTTCTCGCTGCCTGGCTCCAGGAACAACCGCCGGGTGCCCCGCTCGACGGCCTCTTCGAGATCCGCATATCCGCGATCTTCCCTCTCCGGCAGCATCCTCTTCTCGTAGTCGATGCCCATTTCCGCTAGCAGCTTCTCGAACTGCGCCATGGCCGGCAGCTCCAGCCGCTTTTCACCGTGGACCGGCTCCCAGAGCGGGTGCATGTTCGGGGGGACCGGCCGGTGGAACAGGAGGACGACGACCTCGCGCTTTGCGTGGGCGGACATCTTTCGGACCCACTGCTCAGGTTCGAATACGGCGTACATGACGTGGCAACAGAGGAGAACGTCCAACGGCTCGACCTCGGCCTCCTCCCACGTGGAGGGCACCACCGT
The DNA here is from genome assembly GCA_964471055.1 of uncultured Dehalococcoidales bacterium. Classification (GTDB taxonomy): domain Bacteria; phylum Chloroflexota; class Dehalococcoidia; order Lucifugimonadales; family Lucifugimonadaceae; genus CAYYFS01. Next base: position 3,131 of record CAYYFS010000029.1, on the reverse strand, counting down.
GATATTGGTCACCCCGTGCTCCGCCGCCTGCGCCTCCAGCTGCGCCCTCATGGCCTCGGAAGGCTCCACCGCCACGACATGCCTGCAGTGCCGGGCGATCGGTATCGTGAGGCGGCCTCCTCCCGCGCCCACATCCATCAGCGTGTCCTCGGGCCTGACATGCTCCAGGATCCCGGCCGTCGCAGGGTCCATCTCCTCGTGGTCTCGCTGAGCCCTGAACCGCCTGGAATAGCCTTTCCAGTGGTCCGAGCCCGGCTCGACTCCGCGCAGGCGAGCAGTCTGCGCGTGCTCCGCCTCCACCATCGCCGTCCATTCGCGGGCGGCTTTCGTCGTCTGCCTGTCCTGTCCGCTGGTCACACCGCTCACTCCTGCTGGCTATGCTCGCTTTGGTGTCAGGCGGATTCGGTTGCACTGTCGACCGCGAAGCACGTCAGGTGTCCAGCTTCATCAGTTCTTCTGCGATCACCACCCGGCCGTCGTAGATTTGGCAGATATCGCCGATCCCTTTCTCCAGCGGACCGTGGCCGGAGATGTACGGGCCCATGTGGTTCAGCACCAGCGTCTTCACTCCGGCCTCGGCCGCCATCCTCGCTGCGCCCTTCGTCCCGCACTGACCCGGCGACTCACCCTGGGCCTCCATCTTGTCCTGGTCGTCCCAGGCCGTGCACACCAACGCGTCGGCGCCCCGCGCCAGGTCCACCACAGCCTGGCAGGGCTCGGTGTCGCCCGCGAAGACGATTGAGCTTGATCCCGCATCCAGCCGATAGGCAAGCGACTTCAGCCTCGGTCGGCGGTGGACGTTCTCCACCGCGGTCATCTGCCAGCCGTTGCTCGAGTACACTTTCCCGACGCCGATGTCCTTCGCGATGACCTTCAGCGGCGGCCTCGGCAGCGTGCCGCCGCGGTTCTCGAACACCCGGTGGCTGACCGGGTTCTCGACACGGTCCTTCCAGTCGCTGGAGTAGACGCCGTCTTCGCCGAGAAGAGTCTCCGTGACTGCCTCCAGCGGGGGCGGGCCGAATACCCGCAGGTCGTTCTCCTTCCCTGAGCACTGGTCCCACCGCGCCAGCACGAAGCACGGATAGTCGACTACGTGATCGAAGTGGTGGTGAGTGATGAACAGGTGGTCGATATCCGTCGGCCACAGGCCCGCCTTGACCACCTTGTGCGTCGTGGCCGGGCCGCAGTCGATCATGATCAGCTCGCTGTCCACCTCGGCGACGAAGCTGGTCCCGAACCGCGCGGGCGTGGGCGTCGGAGTGCCTGCGCCGAGGATGTGAAGACGTACCATTTCTCGCTCCTGTGTTGCTGTCCCGTCACTCTGCGGTCGACCACCGGAGGTCCGTTCCCGAGTTCTCTGGAGGCACGTCGGTCGGGCCGATGGGCGCGGGTTGCTCAGCCTTTCGACGGTGGGAGAGCGTGGGCGCGCAGATAGTCGAGATTCATTTCGATGCCAAGCCCCGGGCGCTCGGACAGGTGCAGCTGGTCGCCACGTACGTCCAGCGGTTCGTCGATGTACACGTCGTAGGCGTTCAGCCGCGCCCGGGCCGTCTCCACCCGGTAGAAGTTCGGCACCGTGATCATCACGTGCGCCCCGGCGAGCACGTTGATCGGCCCGCTCGCATCGTGCGGGCTGACCGGAACGTAGTACGCCTCGGCCATAGTCGAGATCTTCTTCAGTTCGGAGATCCCGCCGGTCCACGTCACGTCCGGCATGATGAAGTCGGCCAGCTCGTTCTCGAGCACCGGCACGAACTCGAACCTCGTGTGGTGGCGCTCGCCCACGCAGATCGGTATCGTCGTTTGCTCCCGGACCTGCCTCAGCGCGTGGTAGCTCTCGACCGCCACCGGCTCCTCGAACCAGGTGAGGTTGTACGGGACCATCCTGTTCGACAACCGGATCGCCGTTGGCACGTCGAACCGCCCGTGGGCGTCGATCATGAGCTCGGCGTCCGGCCCCGCCGCCTCCCTGATTGCCGCCGTGATATCGGCGCCGAGCTGCTCTCCCTCCGCGCTCATGCCTCCGCCGAGGTAGCCGTTCTCCTCTTCGGGCATTGTCGGGAACGGGTCGAACTTGATCGCCTTGTGGCCCGTGGCGACTATGTCTTTCGCCTCCCGCGCTGCCTCCTCCGGTCCGATATTGGGGTTCGGGTGCGTGTAGAGCGCCACGGTTTCTCGGACCGGACCGCCGAGCAGCTCATAGATCGGCAGCCCCAGAGCTTTGCCCCGGATGTCCCATAGCGCGATGTCGATGCCACTGATGACGTTCGTCACCGCTCCTCTCGTTCCCGCGTAGGTGAACGCTCGGAACGTCTTGTGCCAGAGCGCTTCGATGCGGGCCGGGTTCTCGCCGGCGAGGAACTCGCCCATCTGGCCGAGCATGGCGCACAGGGCGCGGTTGGCCACCGGGTACGTCGTCGTGATCTCACCCCAGCCGGTGACTCCCTCGTCCGTCGTGACCTCGACAAACAACAGCTCCCCTGTCGCCCCGCGGTAGCTGTACGGACTTGGCACTTCGACCAGCCATGGGGTGACCCCGGTTATCTTCATAGCGTTTCTCCTGCCCGCAGACCCGGGCCCGATCCGTCGATCGCGCCCCCGGTTCTACGCCTCGTAGACATCGCCCTCGCAGGCGATAGCGATCTCGATCCCCAGCCGATCCGCCACCAGGGGTAGCTCGGCCCGAATCGCGTCCTCGTCGAACGGCAGCAGGTGGACAGCAACCGTTTTCGGAATGTAATCGTGCTGCCGTCTGAACTCCTCAAGCACTTCGCCGAAGGCCTTGGCCGAGAGATGACCCGGCCGCCGCGGACCTTGAGCCCGCGCGTTGCTGATGGTGCACTCAAGAAGCATCAGATCCGGCCTGATGTGCGGCCAGGTTGTTGCGATCCCCTCGTTCGTGTCGCCCGAGTAGAACACCCGCCTGCCGGCGGGGGCTGTCACCTCGAACCCCCAGGTCGGCACCGAGTGCGAGCCGGGAACGGCCAGCACGCTGTATCCGGCGACCTCCGCGGGTGCGTACTCGTCCGGGACATGCAGGCGCATCGCTGGATCGTCGCGAGACGGCCGGGTACGCGGGTCCGTGAAGAGTGGACCGTTGAACAGGTGCTCCTCGACCACTCGCAACGTCG
>CAYYFS010000028.1:0-17395 GCA_964471055.1 uncultured Dehalococcoidales bacterium | reverse complement strand
AGCCAATGGAGTCCAATGGCCAAGAGTCTCGCCGGCCACACGCGCACTGCTGCCCCCTCGCAACGCCGCTCTTTCGATTGGGGAGCCACCGGTATCGACCCACAAGTCTCGGGCAGCCAGCAAGTTCGCAACACGCAGTTCGCGCGGGCAGAGACACTGACGGCTTCGGGTCAAGAGGGAACGGCGCTCGGCTCAAGACTCTGGCGCCAGATGGAGGCAGCGTGCACGGAGATTATCGACGCCTGGACGGGGGAGTCCGTTCCTGTCGACCATATCGAGATCTCCTGGCTCACTGACGACCCTGCAATGCGCTGGATAAGCCACGTAGGCGGGGAACCGGTGGTCGGTTGCCGGGCGCGCACTGCCCGGCCGCTGGCGTACACACCAATGGCTGCAGCCATGATCGAGGGCAGCGCGATCTCGTCCGTGCCGGACTCGATGGACTCGGCTCCGACCGGCCCACATGCTGCAACGCACGCAGGACTTTTCGGGTCGGCGCTGTCGGCACCGGTGTGCGTCGACGGAGCGACGATCGGCGCCATAGAGCTGTATGCACGGGCAGAGAACGCTTTCAGCGAAGCTCATGCGCGGGCCCTTTCCCGCTCCGCAGACTACGTCTCTCAGCACATTGCCGTGACTCCGGGAGCGGGCCGCAGAGCCCTGTCAGCGACGCGCGAAATTGCCAGGCGGTTGGTGGCGGAAAGAGAAGAACTGCTCAGCACAGGAGGGATGCTGGGCTCCCTTCTCTCGTCCGTTACCCATGAGTTGAGGACTCCCCTGACGAGCATTGTGGCGTTCACCCACATCCTGAAACACAACCCTCGCGGCAATCTAACCAGGCGCCAGATCGACTATCTGCGAACCATGGAACGGAACGGGCGTCGGCTGGCCCTGCTGATGAACGATCTGGCGGATCTATCGCGAATCGAGAGGGGCGTCTTCTCAATCGAAATAAAGCCGTTCCGCTTCAAGGGATTGTGCCGGGAGGTCGCCGCGGGCCTGATTCCCATGTTGCGAGAGCGGGGCCAAACGCTTCTTCTCCATTTGCAGGAGTCGCAAATGCAGGTCATCGGAGACCGGGACCGGTTAGCCCAGGTGCTCAACAACCTGATCACCAACGCCTCGAAGTACTCCCCCGAGGACAGTCCGATAGACCTCAAGGTTCGCGTGGAAGAACAGCACCTCAGCATGTCTGTGAATGACCGGGGCATAGGGATTGCCGAGGAAGACAAGCCGCGCCTGTTCACGTCGTTCTTCCGGGGCAGCAATGCCAACGATTGCAGAACAGATGGGTTCGGGCTGGGGCTCCACATCGCGCGGACGATCGTGGAGCTGCACGGCGGAACAATCTGGTTCGAGTCGGCTCTGAACGTCGGTACCAGCTTCTTCGTGCGCATCCCGATCGATGAGGAAGCGCGGAGCGGAGGAGGCCGAGCTCGCGCCGAAGCCGCCGGTACAGGACGGAAAGCCCCGGCTCATGTTTGAGCCGTAGAGTCTCGCGCACACCCTGCCAGGGCGCCGTATTTGCCCGGGAGGCCAGGCACGCGAGACGGCAGCGGAAGAGGGCGGAGCGCTGGTGCTCCGCCCTCTTTTCGCGCTGATCAGCGGCGCAGCGATCAGACATTGGGATTTGCACCCGGGAGGGTACGGTCATCGCCTGTGGCATCCCGAACCGTTGTACTTGCCGACAGATTTGCAGGCCATGTCGACACGTGCAAAGCGTGGAACACGGCAACATCGGCATTTTGGAGAGCCATAGCACGGCTGTGCTAGCATATCCGCCCGCGCGAACCCCAGAGGCAGATCCCGGTGACACAGGGACGAATAGGGCGATACAAGATCCATGGCCTGATCGCGTCCGGTGCTCAGGGTACTGTCTACCGCGCTGAAAACCTTGATACGCGTCGAGCGGCCGCCATCAAGGTTCTGCACCCTGAGCTGGCGCGCGATCCGGGATACGTGGAACGCTTCCGCCGAGAGGCCAGCGTTGCTGCCGCGGTTGACCACCCCAACGTTTGCAGGACCTATGAAGTCGGCACTGACGGTGAGAGCCACTTCATTGCGATGGAGGTCCTGGATACGAGCCTGGAGCGCCTCCTCGGCCGGGACGGTGCTGCTGCCGACCGACTACCGATTCGCGACTCGGCACTGATTGCTGCGCAAGTCGCTCGCGGGCTCTCGGCGGCTCATGCCGCTGGCATCACGCACCGGGACATCAAGCCCTCCAACGTTCTCTTCTCGGCGGATGGCAAAGCCAGACTGACCGATTTCGGCATCGCCTGCGGAGAGTCGTTTACTACCCTCACCGCGGGCGGCGCGCTAATGGGAACGCCGCACTACATGTCCCCGGAACTCGCACAGGGGGGGGCGGGGGAACCAGCTTTCGGACATATACGCACTGGGTTGCCTTCTCTACCAGATGCTGGCGGGCCATGTGCCTTTCAGTGGCGCGAGCCCGGTGGTGGTGCTTCGCCGGCATATCGACGACCAGCCCCGGCCCATTGAAGAGATTCGGCCTGATACTCCGGATGCCCTGGCCAGGATTGTGGCGAGAGCAATGGCGAAGCGGGCGATTGACCGCTTCCCGTCCGCGGCTTCGATGGCGGCCGAGATCGCGGAGGCCATGCGCCTTTCGCTCGATACAGATGTGCCAACAGTCGTCCCGGTGGCGGTGCGTGCAGTCCCGCCTTTGACAGCTCGGATCCGAGCTTTCTCAGGGCGGTTTCGGACGAGACGGACGTCAAGACGCCTCGCGGTCGCCTCAAGCATGGTTGCGATAGTAGCCATGGCAGGCGTGGTCGGTTTCGCGAATGTTTGGGGAGGCAGGGAGTCGGCGAATACAAGCGGGGAGCAGTTGACTCGACGGTCCGGCGACATCGAACTCACCGCAGCGGCGGGTGGCGAGATAGAAACGACTGGCCGGCTGGTCGCCCAGACGCCGTTCGTTCCGATCACCGGTTCGCCGGGTAGCCTGGCTGCGGTCTTTGGCCTTGCAGAGCGCGCTGAACACGGGCTGGCCAGAATCACCCTGCCTGAAGTCGAGACACCTGAAGGCACCAGCCTGACAGTTGACGTCCGGACGATCCCCCCCTCTGCCGCCCCGTCCGTTGTCGGGGTGCCTGTCCATCACTACTTCGCGCTCGACGTGTCCGGATTGGAGGAGCCGCATCAAACCCGTGGGGTAGTCGAATTCGAGGTTTCGGCAAATTGGCTCAGCGCCTATGAAGTGGCCCTTGAAGATGTCGTCCTGTATCGGTTCCGAGAGGACTGGACTCCGTTGCCTACCGAGTACTCCGGTGGGAGCGACCGTCTGGCGGCGTCGAACAAGCCGTTCCGCGCGACCACCCCGGGCTTTTCCCTGTTTGCAGTCGGGGCGGCGCCGCTGGCCCAGGCGGAGCCCATTGGCGCGCCCGCCGCGTCTCCAACACAGGTGTCTTCTGCTCGGACGGAGCCATCGCCGGTTAGCCCCATCCCGGGACCCAGTCCCACTCCGGTGATCCGTCCGGTGGTGCAGCCGAGGCCTGAATCCACTCCTGTAGCTCTGCCCACGATGGCTGCGACGAGCGTGGTGAGTCGTTCAACACCGATACCATCACCGGTGCGGACCTTGGTTGTTGAGACTGTGCCTACCCCCGCTCCGTCTCCGACGGTCGCCGCTATGCCCATGTGGGTTCCGAGCCCGACGCCCTCTCCTCCCCCGGCTGCGATGCCGACAGCGGCCCAGAACATGGTTGTCCAGGCTGTGGCCACTCAGGCTCCGTCTCCGACTGCCACCTCGGAACCGGTACCACCCCCGGGCCCACCGCCCACTGTTGCTGCTGCTGCGACGGCCACAGCGATGCCCACATCGGTTCCCAGGCCGGCCCCTGCGCCTGCTCCGCTTCCGACGGCCACAATGGTGCCCTCACCGGTCCCGAGTCCGACGCCTACTTCTGTTCCGTCCCCCACCGCAACAGTGGTGCCCACGCCGATACCCGTTCCGTCTCCGACGCCAACCGTGGCGCCCGCGCCAACTCCGAGTCCGACACCCGCACCCGTTCCATCCCCGACGACAACCGCAGTGCCCACGCCGATACCGAGCCCGGCACCTACTTCCGTCCCATCTCCGACGGCAACGGCGGCGCCCACATCCACCCCGAGCCCGACGCCTACACCCACTCCGTCTCCCACGCCGACGGTGGTTCCCACGCCGGTGCCACCGGCTCCTGTCGAGAGAATAGTGTTCACATCTGATAGAGACCCGGGCCGCGGCCAGGCCATATACGTGATGGGCAGCGACGGGTCCGGCGTGGTTCGTCTGACACCGGGAACTTTCTTGCCGAGCTGCTCCGGCGATGCGAATCCGTCCGTATCTCCAGATGGCCTCCGGATCGCGTTCGACTCGTGCGGAGACGGAGACTACGACGTGTACGCGGTCGGCATTGACGGGTCAGGTTTGACCAAGCTAACGAACGATGCGTCAGACGACCGGATGCCGACATGGTCTCCCGATGGTTCGAGGATAGCCTTCGCATCCAACCGCGCTGTCCACGGGAAATCGGGCAAGTCCGCCGATTCGCACAAGATCTGGTCCATGGACTCCAACGGGGGGGACCCGACGTGCCTTACCCCGAAATCGAAGGGCGACGACATCGATCCCGCGTGGTCACCAGATGGAACCAGGATTGCGTTCGCCAGTGACAGCGGAGGGTCCTACGAGATCCATCTCATGAATCCCGACGGAACCAACCAGATAGTTCTTACGGAAGGCAGCGGGGATGGAGGCAGTGGAACACCTGCATGGTCCCCGGACGGGTCGAAGATAGCGTTCGGTTCATCCGGGGACGGAGGTACGCCGCTGTCCCGAGAGATCTACGTGATGACACCGAGTGGGGGGGACCGGATCCGCCTGACCGACAACAGTTCCTTTGATGGTTTCCCGGCATGGTCACCGTCCGGTGGTAGCATCGCCTTCGCTACAGACAGAACCGGGAATCGTGAGATCTGGTTGATGGGTGAGTACGGGTCCGGTCTGACCAGGCTCACTTACACGTCGGCCACCGATGAGAGCCCCGGGTGGCTACCGTGACTGGATCAAGGGGGCCGGCGTGACAGCGCAGAATCCTCCGGGCGCGGTTCTCGTTGTGCATCGCGGAGTTGCGGAACCCGGCGCGATAGAACTGGACGGCGCCCGCCACACCCTCGGCAAAGAACCGAATGCCGACGTATCGTTCGACAACGTCTACGTTTCGAGAAGGCACGCCGAGATTGCGTTCTCCCGCGACGCGTACACGATCCGGGACCTTGGCAGCAAGAACGGCACGTTCGTGGATGGGCACCGCGTCGGGACTGAACCACGGGAGTTGGGTGGTGGTGAAGTAATCGAACTGGGCCGCGGGCAGGTGGTTGTTGGCTTCCGAGTAGGTTCCCGCACTGTCACCCTTGCGGCGTCCTCGAGTAGTCGTTCGGATGCATCGGCCCCAGCCGATCAGACGGACACGGTGTCACTGTCCGACCCCTCTCGTGACCGAAGCCTGTTCGTGGATGCGGCACACAGGCGGGTGTTCGTAGACGGCGAGCTTCTTTCGCCTCCGCTCAGCCACAGGCAATTCGATGTTCTGGCCTTGCTGTGGGAGCAGGGGGGGGAAGCATGTCACCAGCGGGACCTCGCGGCGATGGGTTGGCCGGAACGCTTGAGTGACGACGTGACCGACCGGGAGATCAGTCAGTGCATCTACCGCCTCAGAAAGCGAATAGAAAGAGAGCCAGAGGCTCCCTCACTGATCATCTCAATACGAGGGTTCGGCTACCGGCTGTCTGAACAAGTCTGGGCGACCTGAGCGCTCGGAGACGCGGTCCAGGTGCCGATTCAGGCGCCACGGCCAGCGCGGGCAGATTGAATAGAACGTGGCGGCGGCCCCGGCCAGAACCGGGCCGTGCCGCTCATCCCACCTGTGGCCCCTGGCTCAACTGGCAGAGCAACTGACTCTTGAGCACTTCAGCCCGGACCCCGGGTGTCCAGAGTCAGGCCACCAAACGAAATAAGCGAAAGACCGATGTCTATCTGCTGCAGGGTCGCCTGCTCCGGCCACTGCGGGACGGGCGGGTTCGCGCAGGGCGGTTCAGACGATCCCCGGTCGGCGATGTGGCGTATGGCGATGCTCGGGGTGCCTGTGTGGCCAAACTCGCCGTCTGGGGTGTCCCTGGCCCGTTCCGGCTCTCGGATTAACATAGCGACTGGCACGACTATCGGGGGCAGGTCACACGGGCGCCACCCCCGGGCGGGTACTTCGATCCTTGTCGGACTGAACGCCACACTGCAATCCGGCGACTCGCAGCACGAAAGGCAGCGGGATGGAATACGACCTGATCATCAAGAACGGCACCGTGATCGACGGAACCGGAGAACCTGGCTACGTGGCTGACGTCGCGGTGCGGGGAGACGCCATCGCGGGAATCGGCAGCTTCGAGGGAGAGCCGGCAGAGACGGTGGATGCGACAGGGCTTGCGGTGGCTCCCGGGTTCATAGACATCCACTCCCATAGCGACATGTCATTCTTCGTCGATCCGCTGGCAGACAGCAAGGTGCGGCAGGGCGTGACACTGGAGGTCACAGGCAATTGCGGGGCTAGCTTCTGCGCGCCCCTGATCGGCGATGCCCGGAAGGAGTTGGCGGCTCGTCTCTCGAAGTTCGACTGGCACATGGAGCCCACGTGGACCGGGTTCGATGGCTACCTGGACGCCGTCGATGAGGCCGGATCCGTGCTCAACGTCGCCGCCCAGGTGGGCCACGGCACGGTCCGAACAGCGGTCATGGGGATGGACACTCACGCGCCCGATGCGGAGGAAATGGCCCGGATGGAGGCGCTGGTCGCCGAGAGCCTCGACGCGGGCGCTCTCGGTTTGTCGACAGGTCTCTTCATGGCGCCGGGATGCTATGCCCTGGCAGAAGAGGTGCTGGGGCTCGCCCCGCTGGCGGCCGACCGCGGCAAGATGTACTCGACACATATCAGATCGGAGTGGCAGCGCGGTTCGGGGGAACTCCCGGCCGTCATGGAAGCCATCGAAGTAGCGCGACAGACGGGTGCGCGCGTGCAGATCTCACATGTGAAGTGTGGTGGTGCCATGAGGGGGCGAGCCAGCGAGGTTCTCGAACTGATTGACAATGCCCGCAGGCAGGGCATGGACGTGGCTGGTGACCAGTACCCGTACGCCGCCTCGAGTGGCCCCATCAGCAAGGCCCTCTTTCCTCGATGGGCTCTCGAAGGGGGGCGTGAGAAGACCCTGGGCCGCATGGCGGACGAGGACCTGCGCGCACGGATCCGCCAGGGACTCGACGTAGGCATGAGCAAGTACCGTTCCACCGAAGCAATCACCGTCGCGGCGTTCCCGCCGGACCGGCGTTTCGACGGCATGACAGTGGCGGCGGTGGCGGACGACATGGGTGTGGAGCCCGCCGAAGCAGTCTTACAGCTGTACGAACTGGCGGACGTTCCTATTGTCGGCCGGGGCATGGCGGAGGAAGACGTCGACCTGATCGCCGGCACTGCGTTCATATGTGTCAGCTCTGACGGGGAGTCCCTCAAGGCCGAGGGCCCGCTTTCAGAGGGACGGCCTCATCCTCGCAACTATGGTGCCAACGCCCGCTTTCTGGGACGAATGGTGAGAGAGAAAGGCCTCCTCAGCCTGGAAGAGGCGATTCGCAAGATGACGACCCTGCCCGCGTCCCGACTGGGCCTGAGTCGACGCGGCAGGCTCGCGCCGAGCTACGCCGCCGACATTGCCGTCTTCGATACGGCCACCGTTGCGGATCGCGCCACCTTCGCCGAGCCGCACCAGTACCCCATCGGAGTGCACCACGTATTCGTGAACGGGCAAGCGGTCGTCGCCGGTGGCGAACTCACGGGTGCGGCTCCCGGGCGCGCACTCAGATCCCTCTCGGATTGAGCACCGCGGCCAGAACCCGGCGACCCACAGCAGATCGGGTAACCGCCTGAAGCAACGGCGGCGCCCGAAGCTCCGTACGGGTTCGAGTCCCTTTTTCGGCACCAACGGTGTGCGCATCGCGAATCGGGCAGACGACGAAGTTGGACCGGCAAGGAGGTCTCGTGGATCGCGAACGGGGAGTGCTGGAATCAAGCAGCCTTTTCGGCTTGCACGTCGGTTATCATGTGTTGTCCGGCCGGAACCGTGGCCCCCTAGCTCAATTTGGCAGAGCAACTGACTCTTAATCAGTAGGTTCAGGGTTCGAGTCCCTGGGGGGTCACCACCCAAGCGAGGTCACAAGCGACCCCGCGGCGCAGCACCGCCCGGGGTCGTTTCGCGTGGGGCCCCACTTCGTCCCGCTCTTCGGCAAGCGCTTCGACAGGCCCTTCGACCCTTCGACAAGCTCAGGACAGGCGGGCTCAGGGCACGCTCAGCACGCGGCTCAGAACGACACTCCGGGTGGGCACGCCGCGCATCCTTCGACAAGCTCAGGATGGCGGGCTGCCCGGTCTGTTCTCATATCGGCGCGTGGCGGTCGGGCAAGTCCCTGTCCGGTTGCCGGAACCGGAAGCTCGCTTCCTATTTCCAACCGTCCACCGAGTAACAGTCGACGGCCGCGTGGTCCAACTCGACACCCAGGCCCGGCTTCTTCGGCAGCACCAGGCGCCCGCCCCGGACCTTGAGAGAGCTCTTGAGCACGCGCATGAAGTTCAGGACGCTGGTGTCAGGGAAGTACTCGACCCACATGGCGTTCGGCGCGCTGGCGACCATGTGGACGTGCAGGTCGGCGAACCAGTGCGGGGCGACCGGGATGCCTCGCCCCGCAGCGAGCGCGGCTATGCGCCGCCACTCGGTGACCCCGCCGCACACGCAGGCGTCGGGCTGCAGTATCGAGGCGGCCCCGGCCTGGATGATCGCCTGGAAGCCCCAGCGCGTGGCCTCGATCTCGCCCGTGGCTATCGGAACGTCCACGGCCCGGGCGACGGCGGCGCTGGCCTCGATCTCGTCCGGCATCACCGGCTCTTCCATCCAGTCGATCCCACACTCCTCAAACGCCCGGGTCGCCTTGATCGCCGACGGCGCGTCCCGCCACGCGTTGTTGGCGTCCAGCAGCAGGGGCATGTCTGGACCGATGGCCTCGCGCACGGCCCGCACGCGCTCGACGTCCTCCCGCAGATCCGTCCTACCCACCTTGATCTTGACCGCAGTGAAGCCGCTGTCGACGAACCCGCGCACTTCGTCTGCCAGGTCGGCCACGGTCTTGCCCGGGACGAAGTAGCCGCCGCTAGCGTAGCACGGCACGGTGTCCTCGTGACAGGCGCCCAGCAGGGCGTACAGCGGCAGGCCGGCCTCCTGAGCCATCAGGTCCCACAGGGCGGTGTCAATTATGCTGATCGCCCGCATCACAGCCCCGCGCCTGCCCTGCAACAGCGTTTCGTGGAACATGTCGTCCCAGATGGCCTCCACCTGGTGCGGGTCCCGGCCGACCACGATGTCGCGCAGCAGGTCTCTGACCGCGACGGTGACGATGTGGCCGGCAAACGAGCCCCCGTAGCAGAAGCCGATGCCTTCACGGCCCCGGTCGTCCCTGGCCCTGACGATGGTGTAGTGCCGCTCCTGTATGGCGCGCCGGGCGATGGCCGTCTCCTGCTCCAGCGGGACGACTACGGTTGTTGCGGTCAGCTCGGTGACGGGCACGGGTGTCTCCTGTCCGGTGCTGTGGATGCTCGTGTGAGGGCGGACGCAGCAGTCGAGTCTACCCTCAGGCAGCGCCGACCGGGTACGCCTTGCCCGGCACGGCCAGCGACGCGGGACCGCCGAAGGCCGCCGCGGCAAGCTCCAAGCTTCTCTCGGCGTCAACGTCCGGATGGACGTGCGTGACGAGAAGATGGCCGACGCCCGCTTCGGCGGCGATCTCCCCGGCCTCTATCGCCGTGAGATGGCCCCTCTCTCCGGGCACGATCTCTTCCTCCAGGAAGGTAGCCTCGCAGACGAACAGATCGGCCCCGCGCGCCAGCTCGACAAGCTCCGGACACGGTCTCGAGTCTCCCGAGTACACCACCGTCTTCGTACCGCGGATTCGAAGCCCGTAACCGGGCACGTGGTGCGGCAGGAACGTCGCACGCACACTCAAGCCACCCGCCCGGTAGTCACGGCCCTCCGCGTATTCGGATAGCGCGTAGGGAGCCGAGAAGGAGCCGTTGGTCTCGTCGAAGACCGACGTGATGCGCTCCCATGAGGCCGTCCCGCCCGGTGGAAGATGAAGCGGCAGCGGCTCCGAACGCCGATGCCTGCTGTAGACGTACGCGTAGCGCATCGGCACGAGGTCGATGAAGTGGTCGGCGTGCATATGGGATATGAATGCGCCGCTCAGGTGCTCGATGTCGAGTTGCGTCTGCAGGTTCGCCAGGACGCCCGGACCGCAGTCCAGGAGCAGGCTCGTGTCCCCTTCGACTACCAGATATCCCGAACATGCCCCGCCGGGCCCCGGGTACGCTGCCGAATTGCCAAGAACGACCAGTTCCAAGACCTCTGTTGCTCCTTCCCGTGGCGCCGCCTCGTCCGCCGTGCCGGCGGTGGCACCATGCCTTCTACGAGGCCTCCGCCCTTGCCTCAGTTTGCATTTCGAGGGCCCGCGCCAGGTCGGCTTCAGCACGTAGCGCCCGCAGGATCGCGACCGCCTGCCTGAGTACCACGGCACGCCTTCGCGCTCCGCCGGCTACCGTGCCCGTCCCGTACACCTCAGCCAGGCACAGCAGCGCCAACGCGGCCTCGTGGTCCGCCCCATGGCGCCTCGCCAGAGCGACGCTTTCGCGCAGGCTCTCCTCTGCCCGACCGGTCCGGTCGTTCGCCGCCGCTATGCATCCCAGCACCCGCAACCCGCGTGCCTCCAGAACCCTCATCCCCAATTCACGCGTCTCCGCCAGCGCCTGACGGCATATCCGCGCGGCCGCATCGACCCGGCCGGTTACCATCTGCAGCTCCGCCTGTTGGAGCCGGGCTTCCGTCAGCAGGCCTCGAGCGCGAGTCTTGCGCAGGATACCCATCCCCCGCCTCAGGTATTCTGCCGATTTCGCGTAATCTCCCTGCCGCTGGCTCGCCCGCGACAGGTTGACAAGAGCAAGCCCACCCGCGGCCCCGGGCTCGCCGATCCGTTCATGGATGGTCGCCGAGTTCTCAAGGCGCCCCACCGCCTCACCCACGCGTCCCTGAATAAGCAGCACTTCTCCGATGTTGTTCTGAACGACGGCCACAGCCATGGTATTGCCGACCCGTTCACCGGCCTCGACGGCCGCCTCGTAGTGTTCGAGAGCGGAGTCGAGTTCCCCGAGCAGCTGATAGTTCGTTCCCAGGTTGTTGCGGGCCACAAGTAACCCGGGGAGGTCGTTCACCTCTTCGTACAGCTTCACCGCGGCTAGCCGGTGCCGCACGCCGAGCCGGAGTCTGCCCATCTCCAGGTATGAACTCGCCAGCATGTCGTGCGCGTGGGCGATCTGTCCGGGAGCACCCCGCCTTCGCACGAGGTTCAACCCACGCCGCCCCCACTCCACAGCCTCCTCATAGAGGCCCTTCCGGAACAGAGACACGCTCCTCGCCACAGATATCTCGGCGGCCTGCAGTGGATGCCGCGCGGGCAGAGCCCGAAGGGCCGACCTCAGCCACTCCAGGGACGAGTCGTAGTCGGAGTTCCGTTCGTGGGAGGTACCGATCTTGAGCAGCAGTACCGCCTCGCGGGCCTTCACCGGCGTCTCGTCCACCATCCCCGGAGGCCTGGTGGGAGGCGTACCTGCCCGCAACGTCTTCCGCCATTCGCGCAGGGCTTGAGTGAAGGTCTGCACGGCCTCTATGTGGCGGCCCGACACTTCGTAGCAGTCGCCGATCCGGTCCAGCAGATAGCTGCGCTGAGGCACAGCCGCCCTGCCCGCCCGTTCCAGGCTGTCCAGGCCGACCCGGCAGTACTCGATCGCTTCCTCGTTGGCGAACACGCCGCGCGCCTTGTCGGCCGCCTTCACCGCGTAGAACAACGTGTTCGGGCGGTCGCCGCTGTGCCTGTAATGGTGGACCAGTTCCTCGTAGATGGGTTGGAGCCGCCCCTCATGCACACCCTCCAGGTGCAAAGCGACACCGCGGTGCAGCCTGCGTCGCCGAGCGAACGGGAGGCTCTCATAGCAGACTTCCTGCGTCAGCGCGTGCCTGAACGCGTAGACAGGCGCGGCCCCGGGTTCTTCAACATCGATGATGTCGTGGCGGAGGAGATCGTCCAGTCTGGCTGCCAGGCCTGAGTCTTCCCGGTTCACGTTGAGGAGATGACGCAGCGCCGGCATGCCGAAGGACCTACCGATCACCGCGGCAGCTCGCAGCACCTCGCGCACCCCGCGGCTCAAGCCGTCGATTCGGGACATGATGAGCGTCTGGAGGCGATCGGGTATCTCGACCGTCGCCATCTCTCCCGTAAGCCGCGCCGCGGACGCGTCCAGCACCTGGTCCAGTGCGCCGGACTCTCGCAACGCACGCGCGACTTCCTCCAGGAACAGCGGATTGCCCCGCGCTCTGGACAGGATCGAGTCAGACAGGTGCGCCGGAAGCTCCGGCACACCCAGCATTGCGGCCACCAGCTTCCCTGAGGCTTCCGACGGGAGTTCGCCGAGGGTGATATCCGTGGTGGATACCGGAAGCTCAAGTTCCAACCCTTCCGTGGGCCGCGCAGTCAGGCATATCAGCAGGCGGGCATGGCCTACGGTCGTAGCGATATGGGTGATCAGGTCGAGCGAGCTGCGGTCTGCGTTGTGCAGGTCCTCGATGAGCACAAACACCGGTGATTCCTCGCCCGCAGAGCGAAGCAGGTCCGCTATCAACTCGAACAGCCGCGCGCGCCGCGCTTCGCCGTCGAGGGCACGCACCACGTCACTTTCCGGAATGGTGAGACTCAGCAATCCGTTGAGCAGGGAGGCCGTCTCACCAAGGTCCGGCGCCAGTCGCTCGACGGCAGCGAGTACCGCTGCCGTGCGCTCGTCCGGATCGACCGAGGCTTCCAGGCCCAGAAGCGACTCCACCACCGGCACCCAGGGAGCGAACGGACTGCCCGCCGTGTGCGAGTAGCAGGCTCCCCTATGAATAGCCCAGCCCCGGCCCTGCACGTGCGTTTCAAGTTCTGAGATCAGGCGGGATTTGCCGATGCCGGCCTCTCCGGAAATAAGGACCGTCCGGGACCTTCCGCGTGCCGCCTCGCCCGCCCTCCGGCGCAGAAGCCGGAACTCGGCGTCACGGCCCATGAGAGGTGTCTCATCGGCTACGGTCTCGAACACGGCGGCGCGGTCGTCTTCAAGTGAACAGATCGGAATCGGTTCACTCTTGCCTTTCACCCTGATCGAATCCAATCGACGGACGACGAAACCTGGGCCGGCATCGATGGCGACGTCCGTCGATAGCAGCACCTGGCCAAAGGAGGCTGAGCCCATCAGGCGCGCAGCCAGGTTCACCGCGTCGCCCATGACCGTGTACTCGCGGCGGTACGGGGCGCCGACGTCGCCAGCGAATACGAAGCCGCTGTTGATGCCGATCCTGTGGCGCAGGCTCAGGCCCAGGCCAGGCAACTCCCGCTTCAGATCAAGGGCCAGGCGCAGGGCGCTCGCGGAGTCGTTCTCATGGGCAACCGGCGCTCCGAACGCGAGGATCAACTTGATGCCGTGTGAATCGATGTCGTTCGCGACCAGGTAGCCGTCGTACCGTTCGGCCAGTTCCACCACGAGCGATACGTACCGCTGAAGCTCCTCCCGGAGGCATTCCGGACCCCGCTCCCGGAGCGTCTCAGCTATCCCCACCAGGTTGACGAACATGGTGCACACCTTGCGGTGCTCGCTCTCCATGCCCTCTGCTTGCTCTCCGCTGACCAGCGCCCGGACCAGGGGGGGCGGCGCGTACGCCAGAAGCTCGCCTGCCGACTCCGGGGGCGATGCGGCACTCTGCGCGCCGGACGCGCCATTGGTGCCGCCTCCGCGGATGCGGGTGGCCTCGTAGAAGTCACCCCGGCTTTCCGTCTCGAGGAGATCCCCTGCCGCGTCCAGGGTGGCCTTTGTGATGAACACCTCTCCCGCCGAGGCCGCACTCTCAACGTCCGCCACGTGGCTCGCCTCGCCGCCCAAGATGAAATGCTGCATCCTCCGCCCGCGCAGCCCGGCTGAGGCCAACCAGAACGCACCGCTGTGTAGTCCGATGCTCATGCTCAGCCGCGCCCGTCCGCGGGCGGCGCCCCCGGCCCTGAACCGGCGAGTCGCACGCTGCATCGCCAGCGCGGCCGCTACCCCGCGGCCCGCGTGACCGTCTTCCGTGAACAAGAGCAGCAGGGCATCGCCCCCAAACTTCAAGTTGGCGCCACCATGCTCCAGAGCGAGGTCGAGCATCCGCCGGAAGTAGCGGTTTATGACATCCGTCAGCTGCTCTGCGCCCTCCTTGCCCATACCCGCCAGTCGCTCAGAGAGCGCGGTGAAACCCGAGACGTCGGCGAACAGGAGCGTGCCGTCGATCGACTCGATCCAAGAGTGCCCGCGATCGGGTCTGGAGCGCGCCGCGTCCACGAGAGGAGCGGGCAGGTAGGGCGCCACAGCGGCCCACGTCGCCTGATCGACCTCCGCTCGGGTGGTCAGCGCGTCGGTCGCCGGCGACGACCCTGTGGGCGTCGAGTGGTCCGCCGACATAGTCCGATGGGCCTCCATATCGGGCCAGAATCAGCCAGTGCGCCCGCGATGGCCGGAGAATGAGCGCCCTCTCGGTGTGCCGCGGTCGCCCGGCCCGGGACGACCCTGACAGTCGCGCCGCATGGTACGGGCGGCCCGGAAGTACCGTCAAAGACACAGATCGGGCTGCCGAGCCTTGTCCCGGGTCGTGTGGAGCCTATTCCTCGACCGGGGCAGACGCCCGCCCGCTTGCCCGCAACGGCCGCACCGAAAAGATGAGAACGGCTGCGAGCACGCACAGGGCGCCCGCGATCATGAACGGCAGTCTCCAGGCGCCGACTCCCGCGGCCGGGTCAGCGGCGTCCTTGAACATCCCGGCCATCACAGGTCCGGCCAGGCCCCCGAGGCCGTACGCGGTGAACACGAAGCCGTAGTTGCGCCCCACGGTGCCGCTGCCGAACTGACTCGCCGTCGCGAGTGGGAACAGCGCGAAATTACCGCCGAAATTGAAACCGGTCAGCGCGAGCACGGCCCACAGAGCCACGACGTTGCCGCCGACGAAGTAGAACGTGACTACCAGCGCGCCCTGCACCGCTGTCATGAGCACCAACGACGGCCGCCAGCCCACTCGGTCCGCGATGACCCCCCAACCGATCCGCCCGAGCCCGTTGGCCAGCGCGAAGGCGACCGCATACGCGGTGGAGGCAGCCACGCTCGCTGCGTCCAGGGTTGTATACCCACCCGCGGCGAACAGGGCGTCACGACCGTACAGCCTGTTGATGCCAATCAGCATCAATCCCGCCATCGCAGCGAAAACGAAGGCCAGCCAGATCAAGTAGAACTGCGGAGTGCGCAGCATTCCCCTCGGTGGCACGTCGGCGCCCGGGGAGCTGTTCCCGCCTGCGTCCGTCCCCTCGGGCGGTGTCCAGCCCGCCGGTTTCCATCCCGGGGGAGGAGTCGCCATGAACAAGCCGCCCGCGTGAATCACCACCGCGAAGACGATCCCGTAGATCAGAAACGTGGTGAGCACGCCCTGGCTCTCCAACAGTCCGCCCCAGTTACCGGCGAGCTTCACCCACAGAAGCGCGCCGAAGCCGAACCCGGCCACGGCGAGACCGGTGATCAGTCCTTTCCGGTCCGGGAACCACCGTATGCCCACGGCGATCGGCACGATGTAGGCCAGGCCGATGCCCGCGCCGGAAAGCACGCCGATGCAGATGAGCATCGCGATGAACGATTCGCCGAAGAGCCCCGCCAACACATACCCCAGGCCCAGCATCAGCCCGCCCAGGATCGCGATCGGGCGCGGGCCGGATCTTTCCTGAAGCCGCCCGAAGAACACCGTCATCAGAGCGAACACGGCCAGACCAACCGAGAAGATCCATTGTGTCTGCGCCGCGCTGAACCGGAAATCTCCGGTTTCATCGGTCAGCTTCCCGGTGAACACGCTCCAGGCGTAGATCACCCCGAGACATACCTGCACCAGCGTCGCACCGAAAGCCACCAGCCACCGCTGCTTGACCTGTGCGGCTTCGACGACGGTGATCAGATCCCGGATCGGCCTCTGCCTTTCCCAGATTCCGATCACCTTCAAGAGTGCGCCGAGCACGTCTTCCCAGGCCCTCACCACTGGCAACACCGTGTCCCACACGCTCATCTACACACTCCTCGTCCCCTACTGTCCGCAGGCAACCACCCGCCCCACGCGGTCGAAACAGCCCGCAGATGATATCCGAGACTCCTCTCCCGGCGCAGTGGGCATCCGGCGAGTCCAGTCCGTGCTTGCCGCGCCGATAATGGACTCCCAAAGCCCAATCGATTGGACTGGTTGGTTGACGCCATGCCCGCTGAATCGGACTCCGCCTCGCCGCGCCGCATCCTCGTCATCGGAATCGCCGGCGCGGGCAAGACCACGCTGGCGCTGCAGATGGCCGAGGCCCTCAGCCTGCCGACAATACATCTGGACGCCCTGTTCTGGAGGCCCGGCTGGGAACCCACCCCGCGGGAGGAGTGGCGCCGCCTGCTGGCGGAGCTGGTGAAGCGCGATTCGTGGGTGATGGACGGCAACTACGACAGCAGCCTGGACATCCGTCTCCCCGCGGCCGATACGGTCGTGCTCCTGGACCTGCCCCGGCGCGTCTGCATGTGGCGCGTTGTCATCCGCTGGCTCAAACACATCGGGAGGACGAGACCGGACATGGGGCCGGGTTGCCTTGAAAAAGTCGATTGGGAGTTCCTCAAGTGGATCTGGGACTACCCGAGACACGCCCTGCCGACCGTGCTCAGGCAGCTTGACGCCCTACCGCCGGGCAGGGCCGTGTTCAGGCTCCGAAGCCAGCGTGAAATCGACCGGTTCGTTGTCCACATACGCACGGGCGCCCTCGCCCGTTCCGCCGCCTCGCTTTCCTGACTACCCGAGCCGCTACACGAAACGGGAATCGACGAGGAACGGGTTGGTCTCACGTTCGCGTCCAACGGTCGTCTGCGGCCCGTGGCCCGGCAGCACGACAACGTCGTCCCCAAGCGGTAGCAGAACGTCGTGAATGCTCGCGAGTTCCTGCTCCATGTCCCCGCCCGGCAGGTCGGTCCTGCCGATGCTCCCCTGGAACAGCGTGTCCCCCGACACGACCGCGCTTTCGAACTGGAACGACACGCCACCCGGGGTATGACCGGGGGTTGCCAGCACTCTGAGCTCCGTGCCGCCGAACGTCAGCACGTCTCCGTCGTTCAGGGCCAGATCGACTGAAGGCGGCATC
>CAYYFS010000027.1:3456-17594 GCA_964471055.1 uncultured Dehalococcoidales bacterium | reverse complement strand
GTGGCCATCCGATCTAGTCTCCTGTCTTGAACACCTCGGGGGCAGACAGGTCAGCCGACTCCCGTGAGCCGAACGCCGAACGTGGGCGGATGGTACAGCACTCGAAATCGGAAGGCTCATCTGGGCGGGCGTTCGTAAGAATCTCTGCCAGCCTGTCCGGTTCTCGTCACGTGACCTGCGCCGGGCGCGCAGGCGCGGCAGGGCTCGGCTATCGTGCGCGCCAGACGTTTAGAGCCGGATGGTTGTATCCGGTCTCGCCGACCCGATTGAGGGAGAACCCCGCGAAATCCTCATACGGGTCACGGATATCGAAGTGCGATCCCTCAAAAAGGGAGGTGCCGATGCCGACGAGCTGGCTCGCGGGGAACGCATCCAACGCCGCTGATAGCCATGACTCGAACTGTTCGTAGGCCGCGTCGAAATCTGATGGGCAGATCTCAGCCTCGCAGAAGCCAGCCGAACCGGTCGTCGACGCGATCGGTGGTCCGCCGGTTGTCAGAATCACTTTTTGATCCGGCTCAACCTCTGCCGCGAGACCCCGCACGGCGTCGACAAGGGCTGAAACGATGGAGGGTGTCTCCCAGGAGCTGCTGGCCGCGGGGTCGCCGAGCACTCCTTCAAACAGGGACAGATGGGGTCGCCAGTGCTCCGCAACGGAGTCGTACTTGCCGCCCTCGCGGTATTCGACCGCAACCGATGTCCAGAGCGAGAACCCATCGTCAATCAGCGCCTGTACCTTCCGGGCCTCGTATTCCCCGATTGCACTTTCCAGCTTTCTGCACTCGTCCACAGCCTCGGGTTCGGGACGGCACAGTGGCATGAGGCTCCGGGCCTTGTGCACCGACCGGAAGGCCACCACCATGTCCTTCCCGCGCACGTCGTGCATCGAGTCGAACTCGGGAATGATCTCGGCCATGATGTCGACATTGAACAGCCGCATCAGCAGGGTAGGGGGGATCGCCGGGTCCCGCTGGAGCACCTCCTGCCACTGGATGCCGATACGCTCACGCACGTAGGCATCGATCGCGCCGGGCGGGTTGGCGTCCATGATCACGTTGCCCGAGTCGCCCGACAGGCCGATGCCCACGCTGAGCACGTCGCCCGGCAGGACGGTATCGCCGAACGGCGTGCAGCTGGGGACCACCGAGCAGTCCTCGTCGTTGAATACGAAGCCGTCCTCGGTCAACTCATACTCGTGGACCTCGCGGCTCACTGACACGATCCATGGCGGCCGAATCTCGTCTCCGCCGAAGGTGGCCACTGCACCGGCGCGTTGGGCATCCAGTTCGGAGGTGCCCAGGCTGTACGGCCCGCCCACCAGAGCATCCACCATGCGCCAGTACAAGCGAGGGAGTGTTCGGGAGGGTCGCTGCAGCCGGTACGCGCCGACAGGGGTCGTGCAGGCGGCGTAGAAGAGACCTTCGCCTGCCTCGAGCAGGTTTGCGTCTCCGATGGGCCGGTCCCCGGGATCAAGGAACGTGTTCAGGTCCAGGTCCAGCCGTTCGAGACCGCTACAGTCCCCGGCTTCATCGAACGCGACGGCACAGATCGTCTGGACACTGTTCTCATCTCGCTGGTCGCGATATCGGAACCGAAAACACGAAGCGCCGGCGGTCTTCGCATGGATGGCGTTCTCGGTCACTTCGAACGCCTCATGGCCGTCCATGCTGATTGCCTCGATCAGGTCGCCGAGCCCGGCGATGCTGCGGCTTTCCCCGACATGCACGAACAGGTGAGACCCCAGGCGGGTGGCCGGAGTCGGGGTCGCGTGTTCGCTCTCGACGCTGTCGCGCGCTCCACCCGCCGGAGATGTGGACGGCGCCGGGACCTCGTGTTCGCGCTCGACGCTGTCGCGCGCTCCACCTGCCGGAGATGTGGATGGCACCGGGGCCTCGTGTTCGCGCTCGGCGCTGTCGCGCGCTCCTCCTGCCGGAGATGTGGATCGACTGTCACTCTCGGCGCACGCCAGCACGAGTGCTATCAAAGCGATAGACAGGACTGCGAAAGAACGCATGATGACCGCCTCCCGTCTGACGGTCAGTATGCGGCATCGAGCGAACAAGCCTGCAAATCCGAGAGCTAGGCGAGCGCGGCCATGTCAAGCGGGTACGTTCCGAACTCACGGGTCGTGTCCCACATCGCCTTCAGGTTCTCCGGCCTCACGGTGGAGTGGATACTGTTCGACGACATCAGCACGTACCCGCCTCCCGGAGCCGCCTTCCTGAGCGTCTCCCTGACCGTCCTCACCACCTCATCTACCGATCCCCGCCCGAGCAGGTTTCCGCAGTCGATATTCCCCATGATGCAGACGCGGTTTCCGTACTTCTCTTTCACTTCCCCGATGTCCATTCCGGCCACCGGCTCGATGGGGTTGATCCCGTCGATCCCCGCGTCGATGGTCAGGTCCAGGATCGGCCACATGTTGCCGTCGCAGTGCTTCAGCGCGTACGCGCCGCCGTCCTTGCAGATCTGCACCATCCTCTTGAAGTACGGCAGGACGAACTCCTGGAAGTGCTCGACCGACATGAACGGACCGTCGGTGTACGCCCAGTCGTCGGCAATCACGATCGCGTCCGCGCCCTCCTCGATGGCGATCTTCACCCGGGCGCAGGTCACGTCGTTGGCCATCTTCAGCAGGCGGTGAGCAAACTCCGGGTTCACGACGAAATCCATCAGCAGGTCCGAAAGGCCCCGCACCTCCGCCGCCGCCATGAACTCCGCCCTGGTGTGAAACGCGACGAGCTTCTCACCCTTGAACCGCCTGACCGCCTCCTTCAGCAGAACGTAGTTCTCCTCTTCGTGCGGGTCCGGCGGGGTGTACCTGTCGAAGTCCGCCTCCGACCTGACGGGTGGGCCGACGGGCGAATGCGCCTCGGCCGTCCGCTTCCACCGCACTCCCCATTCGTTGACGTAGTCGCCGGTCACCGGGTCCACATCCTCCGGACGCGGCGCGCGACCCATGTCCACACCGTCCAGATCCATCAATTCGGCGAAATCGAGCACATTTCTACATCCGGGCTGCATCGCGTCCATCACGTTCTCGGCGATGCCCCACTCCATCATCGGAACCCTGTCCGGCACCCCCAGCTTCAGGGCCGTCGTTATTCGCTCATACCCGTTCATGTCGATTCCTTTCCCGCGCTGCCTGCCCGTCGAGTGCGCCCTTCGTACCGTCCTTCGTTCACCTACCGTCCTGGAGACCGCGCCCCACGCTTTCCAAGAAACGCCGTAGCTCCTTCTTCGAAATCGGCGCTGCCGCGCGCTGCACCTGCCGGAGATGTGGATCGGCTCCCACCCTCGGCGCACGCCGGCACGAGGGCTATCAAAGAGACAGACCGAACCGCGAAAGAAAGCGTGATGACCGCCTCCCGTCCGCACGACACGTCGGCCCCGGCCTGGGGGACCGCGAGGGCCCAAATGCAGGCGTTAGCCGCCGCCTGCCTGCACGGACTCGATCGGGTTGACCGTTACTCGACTCATCGTGGCGGTGCCGGGGTTCTTGAACTGGTGACGCACGTCACCGGGCACGAGGACCGCGTCGCCCGCCGCGATCGGGTATTCCTTGCCGCCACAGACAAGGACGCCGGCGCCCTCAGTGATGAACGCCTGGTGCTCCCACGGGTGCACATGGTCGGGAGTGGCCTCGCCCGGCCCGTGCTGCACGTACAGCATGACGTACGTTGAGACGCCGTCTTCAACGCCGAGTATCGGGTTCCCGTGGTCTGCCGACTTCTTGATCACCGGTTCTTGCTTGCTCATCCATACTCCTCTCGGGCCGAGAGTGTAGCACCGGCGATCACATATCTGACGTCTGCTCAGACAGCAGAACAGCGAACCGGAGACACTGTGCTCTCCGAGGAACGCGGCCCGCCGCGTGCTGAGTACCGGGCAGCAACTTCTTCGTCCCTCGTGCGGGCCGCGGTCGTGGCAGACTAGTCCTTGCGCGGGCGGGTGCCAGGGCCGGTGGAAGCAGGCGATTCCAGTCCTGCTCAATTCCTATCTACATCGAAGAGGGCAGGGATGAAGATCACGTCAATTGAGGTCTCCGTGTTTGAGCTCCCCATGTACCCGGAGACGATCCGGGTGACAGGGGCTGAGTCCAGCTCGGGATTGCGCTGGCGCCCGGCCTTCGGGAGTGGCGGCAAGGTGCCGGTGCAGGTGATCCGAGTGGCTACAGACGACGGCATCGACGGCGTATGCACTGTCGGTGACTGGCGGTACACGGAGATGTCGTGGCAGCAGATCGCGCAACTACGTGAACTGGCAATTGGCGAGGACCCGCTCGATCGAGACCGCCTGTACTCGAAGCTCACCGCGGCCTCCCGATACTTCGACCCGGCGTGGTTCGGCGGTTTTGACAACTGCCTGTGGGACATTGCCGGCAAAGCAGCAGGACTGCCCGTCGCCCTGATGCTCGGCGGGGCAAGGCGCAACGCGCAGGCCTACTACAACACGTCCGGACAGACCCCGGACGACATGATCAGGGATGGCGAAGCAGGACTGGCCGCGGGGTACGCAGTCCTGAAGGACCATCTCCCGTACTCCCCGGAGGAGAACATCAGGGCCTTCCGGAGGTTCCGGAGGGTCTTCGGCGACGATGTCGGTCTGATGCACGACGCCGCTCTTGCCGCGTACGATTTCGAGGAAGCCCTGCAAGTGGGCCGAGCCCTGGAAGAACAACAGTTCATCTGGTTTGAGGAGCCAATCCCGGACCGGCAACACGGCAATTGCGTCAGGCTGTGTGAATTGCTTGAGATCCCCGTTGCCGGTGCCGAGACGCTGATGCACGATCCCGAATTGGGCGCGCTGTGGCTCGAATCGGGGGCCGTCGACGTCCTGCGGGTGAACGGGCGCCATGGAACCACTCCGCTGGCGCGGCTGGCTGACTTCGCGCGAGAGCGCAACGCAAATGTGGAGCCGAACTCATACGGCCCTCTGTTCGGATTGGTTCACGCTCATGTGACGTGCGGCATCAGCAACATCGACTGGTTCGAGACTGCGCCGCCCGACAACGGGGCCGAGATGGGCAAGGAGATCGGCCTTCTGAACCCGGTGAGACCGAAAGACGGCCGCGTCACCTATCCCGATGCCCCCGGTTGGGGTGCGGACTGGGACTGGAGTCGATTCGAGGCGAAGCGCGTGGCAGTCTTCTAGGGGCCGGCCGCAGGAGCCTGCCCGTCCAGCGACGCTGTGCCCAGACCTGGTCGACCTCTCGGCTGGCGTTGACCTGGCGCAGCCAGTCGCCGATGATTGGCCGATCTTTGACCCGTCTACCAGCTGTTCACCAGAACCGCAAAGGATTCAAGATGCCACGGATTGCTTTCACCATTCCCGTAATGCCCGGCACGCAGGACGAATGCGTCCGGATTCTCAGGAAGTACAAGAAGGAGCTCGACCAGGCCCACGATGCTGTCGGCGCCACCCAATGGTGCAAGTTCATCGACCGGGACGAGTACGTGGAGTTCATCGACTGGCAGGGCAACAGGACCTTCCTCGAGTTGCTCCGCGAGTACATGGATCGACCCGAACTCGGGGAGTTCCTGGAAGAGATCACCCAGCACGTGATGGTGCCAGCCGCGCCTGAGGGAGTGGACGCGAACGAGTTCACCGCTGCCTTCCTGGAGGGCAGGGCGATGAACCAGGCGTATGCCCAGCAGGCGCCTCCGCAGTAGCGCGACCCCGGACAGTGGACGCGTGTCGTGAGCGATCGTGACCGCTCACGACATGCCCAACTCCTGAGCGACGCCGTATTCGCGGGCCACCTCGGCCAGCTGGTCCCAGGTGGCCTGCTCCAGCTCCACCCCTTCCGCGAGCCTCTGCCTGCGGGTCCGCGCCTCCAACTCTCCGGGGTAGAGCACGTCCTGGTGCCCCTCCATGAACGGCGTGTCCTTGACGTACTGCACATACTGATCGGCTGTTGCTCGGAGGGCGTCGACCGGCCCCAGCCTGTCCAGGTCGATGGCCACGACCGTCGACCCGCTGAGGGGCGGGCTGTGGCCTGGCTCCAGCTTTCCCTGGTAGGCCAGGATCATACCCAGTGCCACGATCATGAAGTTCAGCGCGTAGCCCTTGTGCCCGCCGTGCATCCCTCCAAGTGGAAGCAGCGCTCCGCCTTCGTAGAGGTCGGCCGGGTTCGTGGTCGGGACTCCGTCTTTCCTTACGACCCACTGGTCGGGCAGCTTCTCACCCCGGTTCCGGTAGACGCGGATTTTGCCCTCCGCCGTCACCGTGCTGGCCATGTCGAGTAACAGTGGGCTGTCCGGCAGATACGGGAACGAGATCGCCATGGGGTTGGTCGCCAGCCGAGGTTCCCGACCGCCGAAGGGCGCCATCCTGACCGGCCAGGACAGAGCGGTGCACATGATGCCCGCCATCCCTTCTCGCGCGATCTCCTCCGGGTAGGCGCCCATGCGGCCCGTATGAGCCAAGTTGTACATGGTCGCCAGGCCGACCCCGTACTTGCGGGCCCTGTCGATGGCCAGATTCGTGCCCAGCGTCACGCCGACCACGCCGAAGGTCATGCGGCCGTCGACACGGGCAACTGCGTCCGAGTCGAGCACGATCTCGGGCTCGGCCGCGGCATCTATGGCGCCGCTCTTGACCTCATTCGCGTACTGAACGACCCGAATCAGGCCGTGCGAGTCGTGGCCGGTGAGGTTCGAGTCCGCGAGGTGATCGGCAACGGTTGACGCTGCACTCTCGGGCGTGCCCAGGGCTTGCAGAATCCGATTGGCGATTCTGACTATGTCGTCTCGCATCAGTGTGGGCATCTGCGTTCCCCCTGCCTGGACACTCGGCCGGCGGTGCGTCCCTTGCCACGGCGATGACCGGAGCGAGCCGCGACCGGTTGATGCACCAGTGCGCCATGTTAGCCCGGGAGCCCGCGCAATTCACCCATCCGGACGGCCGCCGGCCGCGACCTGTCGTCCGCACTCGTTCACTTTCCGCGAGCCTTGTCCCACTGTCGTACCCTAGCGCCGCGCGCAATCGTCCCGCGTCAAGAATCGGGAGGGGAGCCACCGATGAGACCGAACATCCTGAGGCAGAAGCTGGAAGCCGGAGAGCCGACGCTCAGCACGCACATCCACAGCGTGTGGCCGGCGGAGATCGAAGCCATCGGCCACACCGGGCTCTACGACTACGTGGAGTTCGTGGCGGAGTACGGTCCGTCGGACCTGCACGACTTCGACAACATGTGCAGGACCACCGAGCTGTTCAACATGGGCAGCATGATCAAGATCGACCAGGCTCTCATGCCGTACCTCGCACAGAGGGGCATCGGCGCCGGGTTCAGCAGCGTCCTCTTCACGGATACCCGGAACATAGAAGATGTGCGGGACTGCATCAGGGCTGCCCGCCCGGATCACCCGGACCATGGCGGTCAGTACGGCGTGGCCACCCGAAGGAACTCGTACATGGGCTACGGCGGCACCGCCGAGTACGTCGAATCCGTGGCCGATACGGTGCTGGCCTTCATGGTCGAGAAGAAGGGCGTCGTGGATGACCTGGAACGGGTGCTGGAAGAACCGGGTGTCGAGATGGTCCAGTGGGGTGGCGCCGACTTTTCGATGAACATCGGGCACCCGCGCGAGATGACGCACCCGGAGGTGGTCGCGGCCAAGAAGAGGACGTTTGAGACCGCCATAAAGATGGGCGTGCCGCCCAGGGCGGAGGTCCAGTCTGCCGACGAAGTGAAGGAGTACCTCGACATGGGCGTACGTCACTTCTCAGTCGGCACCGATATCGCCATCCTCTACGCGTTCTGGAGGAGCGAAGGCGAGAAGATAACCCGGGCGCTGAAGGGCGAGTAGGGCCGCTGGCGGCAACCGTCGCCAACTGAACCGCAGGTGGGCGACAGGCGTCGAAAGGAGCACCACCATGAAGATCGCCGACGTCAAGACGTATGCCGTGGCGAATCCTCCGCCTCACCACGGAGGCCCGTTCTGGGTCTTCGTGAAGCTGACCACGGACAACGGCATCGAAGGTTTCGGCGAGGCCTACGGGGTGCCGTACTCACCGAACAAGGTCGCGGGACTCATCGAAGACGTCGTGGCGCGGCACGTCATCGGCTGGGACCCGTTCAGGATCGAGCGGCTATGGCGGGACATCTACTCGAGCGGCTACGCCCAGCACCCCGAGCTGACGACGGGCGGAGTGCTGAGCAGCATCGAGATCGCGTGCTGGGACATCGTCGGGAAGGCGCTCGACCAGCCGATCTACAATCTGCTCGGCGGCCTGGTCCGCGAGAAGCTGCGGTCCTACACGTATCTGTACGCGGCGCAGGAAGGGCGGGAGTCCGGCACCGAGGGCGGCGGAACCGCCGCGATCAGGAACATCCACGGCGACCCGGTGCTCGCCCCTCAGAGGGCGGCCGAGTATGTGGCGCAGGGGTTCACCGCGGTCAAGTACGACCCGGTCATGCCGATGACGTCGCTCGACCCGGTGCAGCTGTCGCTGGAGTCGCTCTCCAACGCCGAACTCGTCACGAAGAACCTCCGCGAGGCAGTCGGTGATAGGTGCGACCTGCTGGTTGGCACTCACGGCGAGATGACCACTTCCAGCGCGATACGTCTCGCTCGGCGGCTGGAGCAGTACGACCCGCTGTGGTTCGAGGAGCCTGTGCCCCCCGAGAACCGGCGCGAGATGGCGCGCGTTGCACGCTCGACCACCATCCCGGTCGCGTCAGGCGAGCGGTTGGTCACCAAGTACGAGTTCGTCGACCTGCTCCAGAGCCAGGCCGCTGCGATCCTCCAGCCGGCCCTCGCCAGAGTCGGCGGCATACTCGAGGCCAAGAAGATCGCCGGGATGGCCGAGGCGCACTACGCCCAGGTGGCTCCGCACCTGTACTGCGGGCCCATCGAGGCAGCCGCCAACATCCAACTGTCCGCGTGCAGCCCGAACTTCCTGATCCAGGAGAGCATCGAGAGGTTCGACGGCTTCTACGCTGACATCGTCAAAGAGCCCATCCAGTGGCAGGACGGGTACATCATCCCGCCCACGAAGCCGGGGCTCGGCATCGAGCTGAATGAGGACGTCGCCGCGGCGAACCCGTACGTCGAGGAGACCACCTTCCCGCCGATGGCGGACTGATCGCTCCGGGCGGCCCGGGGCGGCGACCGGGAGGGCCGGCCGCGCGACGCCGCGCACACGTGCTGCGCGCCCTACAGGGTGGCGGCGGAGCCGCGTGCGCTTCATACTGAGGGCCGCTGACCGACCGAGTCCTCAGGCCGATAAGGGAGGCAATACAGAGTGAGGATCGTCACAGGAACCATCTCTCACGAGACGAACACCTTCTCCAACATACCGACGAACCTCGATGAGTTCGGCAAGCAGACCATCACGCTGGGCGACGACATTCCGAAGAGGTTCGAAGGCACCGAGTCGATCGAGACCGCGTTCATGGACGCATCGAAGCGGCACGGCTTCGAGCTGATCTGGACGGTGTGGGCGTCGGCCATCCCCGGCGGGCTCATCCCCAGGGAGACGTTTGACTGGATCGAAGCGAAGCTGCTGGAGGGCATCAAAGCCGCGGGCGATATCGATGGCGTGTTGCT
The DNA here is from genome assembly GCA_964471055.1 of uncultured Dehalococcoidales bacterium. Taxonomy (GTDB): domain Bacteria; phylum Chloroflexota; class Dehalococcoidia; order Lucifugimonadales; family Lucifugimonadaceae; genus CAYYFS01. The sequence goes on along the minus strand of CAYYFS010000027.1, from coordinate 8,040 downwards.
GCACCTGCACGGCTCAGCTGTCGTGGACGGCATACCCGACGCAGAGGGGCGAATCCTGGAGGACGTGCGGAAGCTGGTGGGGCCGGACATTCCGATCGCCAACACGCTGGACCTGCATTCGCTGAACACCGAACAGATGATGGCGAACTCCAGCCTGATGATCGGCTACGACACGTACCCGCACGTGGACGTCTACGAGCGCGGCGCGGAGGTCGCAGACAACCTGGTGAGGATCATCAGCGGCGAGCTCAAGCCGACCGGTGCGCTGGTGAAACCTCCGCTCTGGACGCCGCTTCAATCGCAGGTGACGAGCCGCACGGACACGCCGATGCGTCGCCTCATCGATAGGGCATGGGAGATCGAAAAGGACCCCAGGGTGATCTCGGCATCGTGTTTCGCCGGGTTCCCGTTCGCCGACGTGCACCACCTGGGCCTCTCCACGATGGTCTACACGGACAACGACCCGGAACTGGCCGCGGAGTCCGCGGAGGAGCTGGCCCGACAGGCCTGGGACGAGCACGACCAGTGGCTCGTGTCACCGGTACCGGTCGGCGATGCGGTCAAACAGGCGATCGAAGCGCCCGAAGGCCCGGTCATCCTGGCCGACATAGCGGACAGCGGCGCCGGCGGCACGTCGGGAGACGCCACTGAGGTGCTGCGGGAGATGTTGGAGCAGGGCGCGCGAGGCGGCTCTGTGTGCAGCATTTCCGACCAGGAGGCCATCGACCGCGCGGTCGAAGCTGGCGTCGGCGCGGTGCTCACGATGGAGATCGGCGGCAAGCGCGACAGGTTCCACGGCGATCCCGTCGAGGTTACTGCCAAAGTGAAGCTGATCCACGACGGCGAGTTCATGCGCAAAGGGCCGATGCTCACTGGCGCCATACAGACGGTTGGCAAGACCGTGGTCCTGGAGATCGGCGGCCCCGGCGGCATAGAGGTGATGCTGACGGAGCACCGGGCCCACCCGAACGATCTGGAGTACTTCCGGGCTTTCGGCATAGAGCCGACGGAGCGGCAGATGCTCGTACTCAAGTCGGCAGCCCACTACAGGGCGGCATTCGACTCGATCTCGAAGCTGACCATCGAGGTGGACGCGCCGGGCCTGACCAGCCCCGACTTCCGCCGCTTCGACTTCAAGCAGGTCCGGCGGCCGATGTACCCGCTGGACGAGATGCCCCGGGACGGGTACTAGGGGCACGCCCCACCTCGCCGTAAGGGAGAGGGTTCGGGTGAGGGCCGCGGGCCTCGCCGCGGCGCGGCATAGTATCCTGCCGCGGCAGAACGCGGGTCCGGCAATGAGGAGCGATGGCATGCTGCGTATCGGCATGGGCTTGCTGATCCTCGGCGCCGCCGTCTTGGTGGGCTACGGCGCGTACGAAGTGGTCAGGGCGCTCTTCACGGAAGACGTTCCGCTGGTGGCAAGTATCGGAGTTCTGCTGGTCGCCGCGGGTTTCGTTGTGTTGCTGGCGGGCGTCGGGTACGAACGCTGGCGAACGAGCCGTGAAGAGGATCTGAGCGAGGTGGAACCATGATCATTGCGACTACCGATGCGATCCCGGGACGCGGAATTGCCGAGGTTCTCGGCATCGTGCGAGGGAACTCCGTGCGGGCAAGGCACGTTGGCCGGGACATCGTCGCCGGCATCAAGAACCTGGTGGGCGGCGAGATACAGGAGTACGCGGTTCTTCAGTCGGAAACCCGCGAACAGGCCACGAGGCGCATGACGGCGGACGCGGAGCGGCTGGGTGCGGATGCCGTGCTGGGCGTTCGATACACGACGTCGATGATCGCCCAGGGTGCGTCGGAGATCCTGGCCTACGGGACGGCCGTCAAGCTGTCGTAGCGTTCGCACCGGTACCCGCGAACCCTGGTCATTCTCCCCTCATCTCGCCTGTGCGCATCCAGCATCCACCAGTGGCGGAGCCCTGCCGGGTGGTCGGACCGCGATCGCGCGAGGCCGGGCCTTGACAGACGCTGCGGGTGCGGTAGGTTCGCGGGGCCGGCCCGTCTGTCGGCGCCCGCGACCGCGCGACCACCGTGGAGTCGAGGGCGTACGCGCGGGCGTATGGCAGGAAGCCGGCGTGAGAGGAGCAGTACGTGTACCCGAACGACTTCAAGGCCAAACTGAAGCGCGGCGACGCGGTGCTGGGCACGTCGCTGACGGGCCGCGACGTGTACGTGGCAGCGGCAACGATTGCAACAGGACCGGACTTCGTGTGGATCGATCAGGAGCACAGCCCGCACGGAGTGGAATCACTCGGCATGATTCCCATCATGGCCAGACAGGCCGGGGTCGCTCCCATGGTCCGCGTGACGTGGAACGATCCGGCGCTCATCAAGAAGGCGTACGACGCGGGTGCCGTGGCCGTGATGGTTCCGCAGGTGGATACCGCTGAAGAGGCCGAGCGGGCGGTGCAGTACGCGAAGTACCCGCCGATCGGCAAGCGCGGCGTGGCGCCACACTGGGTATCCCTTGCCGGCGAGGATTTCGTGAACGTCGCCAAGACGGCGAACGATGAGACGGTGCTGATTCTCCAGATGGAGAGCCAGACCGCCTATGAGAACCTGGACGAGATCTTGAAGGTCGCCAACTTCGACATCCTGTTCGTCGGCCCGCTGGACCTGTCGGCATCGCTGGGAGTCATTACTGAAATTGGCCACCCGAAGGTGCAGGAGATAATGCGGGAGATACCGGGCCGCCTCGAGGGGACAGGGCTGGTAGCTGGCACGACGTTCGGGGACGTGGACCAGTGCAAAGAGAAGCTGGATTGGGGTTATCGCTTCATGAACGTCGGTAGCCTTCTCCAGTTCGGAGGGGCTGTCCTCAGGGACCACTTCGCCTCGCTCAGGAAAGGCGTTTCCGGGTAGGAAACCACGATACTTCGGGGAGCTGAACCCGGGCCCCCGCGGGGGGCGCGCTTCGGCGCGCGTTCCGATGTATACTCGCCCTCGTTGCATTCGGCCAGAAGAATGAGGAACACGCGCGGGCCTGCGGCCAGTGGCCTCGACCGCGCGGCCAGAAGAAGAAAAGTGGAACAGTAGAGAGGAAAAGAGGCATGCTCGAGCGTTTCAGGGTACCGGCGGACATCGAGATCAGGGTCGGTCAGGAGGACCTCCGCTCCACTGTCACAAGCATCTTCCTGAAGATGGGGATGCCGGAGGACGAGGCCGTCGAGGCGACCGACGTGCTCGTAATGGCCGACCTACGCGCCGTTGAGACGCATGGCGTCAGCAATATGTTGCGGCTTTATGTCGACCAGTTCGGGCAGGGCCACGTCAACCCGACACCCAAGCCGAAGGTGGTGCGCGAGAGGGCCGGGTCGGCGACGCTGGACGGCGACCGCGGATTGGGCTGCGCAATCGGCCCGGCGGCGATGCGCCTGGCCATCGAGAAGGCCAAGAAGTGCGGGGTCGGCGCGGTGGTCATGACCAACGGCCGCCACTATGGCATGTCGGCCTACTACGCCATGCAGGCGCTTGAGCACGACATGATCGGCCTTTCGATGACGGTGGGAGGCACCGTGATGGCCCCGACGTGGGGCGCGAAGTGGATGCTCGGCGCCAACCCGATAGGAATCGCCGCACCCGCCCGAAACGAGCCGCCCTTTGTATTCGACGCCTCTACCACATCGGTTGCCGGCAACAAGGTTCAGCTCGCCCGAAGACTGGGCCAGAAGCTGATGCCGGGCTGGATCGCCGGGGGGGATGGGACTCCGATCATGGAGGAAACCGACACTCCGAGCGACTGGTGGACGTCGATGCTCCTCCCACTCGGAGGCACGCGCGAGATCGGGTCGCACAAAGGCTACGGGCTGGCGGTGATGATTGACATCCTCTCGGGCATGCTTTCGGGCACCGGTCCCGGGTTCATGAATCAGGGAGTAGCTTCCCACCACTTCCTCGCATACGACATCGACGCGTTCGTGGACGTGGACTGGTTCAAGGACACGATGGACACTTACCTGACGGCGCTGAAGGAGACCCCGCCTGCGCCGGGGCACGACCGGGTCATGTACGCCGGGCTGCCCGAGCAGGAGGACTACGACGACCGGATGAAGAACGGCATCCCGCTCCACCCAGAGGTGGTGGAGTGGTTCCAGGGGCTGTGTTCCGAGCTGGACGTCCCCTGGCGGCTCACGAAAGCCTAGGACCGACGCCGACGCGCCTGTCCCGTTGACACTGCAACACGAGGTGGTGAATGCCGAGGATCAATCGCGCAATCGAGCTGCTTGAACAGGGCCAGCCGCTGTACGGCACCGCCGCCGGCGAGCTGACGTACGAGAACGGGAAACGGATGGCCGGCACGTGGGCCGACACGATAATGGTCGAGTTCGAGCATCATCCGTTCGACACCGTGGGGCTCAGCAGGTTCATGCGCGGCCTCGCGGACGGCGGGCCGACGCGCAGCGGACACCCGACGCCGGCAGTGATCGCCACTCTCCCGTCCAACGCGAGGACGAAGGATGAAGTGGTGGCGAATTCCTGGCAGATCCGACACGTGCTGTCCACCGGCGTGCACGGTCTCCTGCACACGCACACGCGCACGCCCGAGGCTGTGCGGGCCTTCGTGGAACACTGCCGCTA
>CAYYFS010000027.1:0-3356 GCA_964471055.1 uncultured Dehalococcoidales bacterium | reverse complement strand
CCAATCACGATCCCGATCTCACGGAAAGGGCCGACGTAGCTGACCGGCGAGAGGCGAAACGCGGAGAGCACCAGGCCGTAGGACAGAAACTGCAGGAGGGCCCCTGCCACGATGGACAGTCGATGGCGGCGAAGCACCTCCATGAAAGCGCTTCGTGAGTACTCCCGATGGATGAAGGCGAACATGCCCAGCATTCCCCCGCACGAGACAAAGAACATGTACAGGAACGGGGTCACGTGCTCGACACCCTGCTTGTCCACGATCGAGTAGCCTCCGATGGTGAGACCAGTGAGCAGGGCATATCGGATCCCGCCATCCTGCAGCAGCCTGGAGATGGATATCCCACTACCGCTCGCCCCGGCGCGCCGGGACACCGCCACGATCCCGACTGTAATTGATGCAGCGCCGAGGGCCGCAAGGAGAGATACCGACTCGTGCAGGAGTGAGACTCCCAGGATCGGGATGAGAGCGAGACCCAGGCCGCGGGCGAGCGGATAGACGACGGACATGTCGCCGCGGCGGTAGGCGCGGGCCAGCGACACGAAGTAGCCGATGTGAAGGGCAACCGTGGCACCGACGAAAGGCCAGGCGGCGGGTGCTGGCGGATCACGCCAGAAGAGCCAGATTGCCAGTGGGGACAGCAGGACGGAGGAGGCGGCACCGAGCCACCACGTGAACAGCTCCGGGTTGGACGCGCGCTTGGTCAGGAAGTTCCAGGAGGCGTGCGCGAAAGCGGCAAGGACAACCAGGAGAATGGCGGCGCCTGTCATGGTGGGAGCAGAGGCGCCCGGAAGAGCGGGACCTGGCTAGCGGACCTGCTTCTCTCTAACGGCGGCCAGCGCCCATTCAACACGCAGTTCCACGTCACCGTCGGTCCATGGCTTCGTAATGTATTCGACGGCACCGAGCGAGCGGGCCATCGCCATGTCTTCGGGACGGCCCTTCGCTGTCACCATGATCACAGGGATGCCGTTTGTCCGGGTGTCGGCCTTCAGCTGCGCGAGTGCGTCGAACCCGTTCAGCCGCGGCATCATCACGTCCAGCAGTACGAGAGTGGGCTGGTGCTCGATGGCCATGTCGAACACCACGTCCCCGTCTTCCGCTTCAAGGACGTCGTGGCCAGCATCCTCGAGGATCGTGGTGAGGGCCAGCCGTACGTCAGGGTTGTCGTCAACGACGAGTATGCGCGCCACTCATCGTCCTCCATCGACTGCTATCGGCCGTCGGCGTTCGGCCTGCCTTGCCGTCTTCCCGTACCTCCCGGTTCCCGGGAGATGGGCACCATTCGAACGATGTTGAGACACTACCACCACTCATGGCTGTCAGCGGACGGATAGCGTGATTGCCCGGTGTTGTTGTGGTGTGGCATCGGTGGAGATTCCGTGCAGATTCGACCTGACGAATGCGCCGGTTCTCCCCTGTCCGCGGTGGGTATCAGGTTTACAGTCTCGGCCGTCTGTCGGCCTGAAAGCACTGTGGTTCGCACGCAAAGCCACTGAGGGGTTTTCGACATGCGCGCTGCTATACTGCGGCCGCGAATCAGACCGACCTCATTTCGGCCTGGCGTGGCACGGGAGGGTTTTGATGCACTACCAGTTGGAGCGCAACTCCGGTTGTCGGGTGTCCGACGCATGGACCTACCGGGGTCTGAAGACGGTGGTCCTGGAGAACAAACTGCTGCGCGTCGTTGTGCTGGCCGACAAGGGCGCCGACGTGTACGAGCTGGTCTACAAGCCGACGGATACCGATTTCATGTGGCGGACGCCCTGGGGCGTTCGCGATCCCAGGCGCTTCACCTCCACGACCGGGTGGCCTCCTGCCCTGTGGCTCGACTCCTACGAAGGTGGGTGGCAGACCCTGGCGCCCACCGCAGGCCCGCCGGCGGAGTACCGCGGGGCTGAGATCGGCCAGCACTCGGAATCGACCCTGATGCCATGGGATGTGCGGATCGAAGAAGACTCCCCGGAGCGCGTCGCAGCGAAGTTCTGGGTGCGCACGTACCGGACGCCGTTCTACGTCGAGAAGACGCTATCGCTGGAAGCCGGTTCGCCCGTGCTAACGGTCGAGGAGGCGGTGGTGAATGAGGCGGAGGAGGAGGCCGAATGCGTGTGGGGCCAGCACATCGCGCTCGGGTCGCCATTCCTGAGCCCGGCGTGCAGGCTGGACCTTCCCGGAGCGCGGGTATTCACGCTGGGCGAAGGTATGGAATCGGAGAGGCGCCTCGCGGATGGGGACGGGGGTCCGTGGCCGAATGCGCCTGGTGCGAACGGCGGCACGGTGGACCTCCGGACCTTCCCGGACCGCTCCGAGCGGTTGATGGACCTGGCGGTACTCCACGAGCTGGAAGACGGCTGGTACGCGGTTACGAACGCGGACCTGGGCGTGGGCTTCGGATTCTCGTTCCCGAAGGAGACCTTCCCGTTCATCTGGTACTGGCAGGTGTTCGGTGGCGGCAGCGGGTACCCGTGGTACCGCCGCACGTACAACGTGGGCCTGGAGCCGTTCTCGTCTCTGCCCGGCGGCATGGGGTGGCCCGGGTCTGACGAGCGCACGTCTCTGATGATGGCTCCCGGCGAGCGGCGCGCGACCACGATGCGCGCGGTGGCGTTCGAATCCAAGACAGGCGTGGCTGCCATCACACCTCAGGGTGAGGTGACGACGACCGGCTAGGCGCCCGCGGCCAGGGGGCGGAGTGGATTGCGGCCGAGGCAGCTCAGGCCTCGGCCGCAATCGCGTTCTCAGCCGGCAAGGACCGCGTGGTCCACCTGGTTCGCCCGGATGTAGTCCCAGTCGAGCGGAACACCGATGCCGGGTCCTTCAGGTGCGTAGACGTTGCCGTCCTTGTCTATGCCGTCAAGGTTGTCGTTGAAGTCGCCCTCGTATATCGGTGATCGGTTGCTCGTGACGCCGGGGTGCACCAGTCCGAGTTCGTAGAAGTTGGTGTTCCGAATGGACGACATGATGTGGCGATGCACCGGACCTGGGCCGTGCAACTCCGCGTCCAGCCCGAAACCTTCGGAGGCGTGGGCGATCTTCAGCGCGCCGGTGATGCCGCCGTCTTCGTGTGCGCCGACCCTCACATAGTCGGTACTGTCGCTCACGATGAAGTCAACGTGCTGCTCCAGCAGGCGAATGTGCTCGGTCTGGAGGATGGGGGTCCTGACCATCTGGCGCAGCTTGCGGTGCACGAATTGTGAGACGCCACCATCCTTGAGGGGATCCTCCCACCAGAAGAAACCGGCTTCGTCGCACGCGCGCCCGAGCGCCAGTGCCTGACCAAACGTGTCGATTTCACACGCCGGGTCGATCAGGAGCGCCATTTTGTCGCCGACGCGCTTGCCCATCAGCAGCACGTT
>CAYYFS010000026.1:1332-17776 GCA_964471055.1 uncultured Dehalococcoidales bacterium | reverse complement strand
TCATGACTCCATCCTCTCAAGGTCTGGAGTCTCCAACTTTCCCGGGGCGGTTCAGGTTTCCACTTGGAAGGACATGCGGTCGCGGCCGCAAACGTCCAGCACCTCTAGACACCGGCTGAGGACATCGTCTGCGTTCAGCTTGGTCGCGGCAAACAGCCCGATGTCATCAACTCGCTTCGGCGCCTGACCGCGTGCTTCGAGATCGCCAAAGCTACTCGAGAAGTGAGGGTGTCTCGCCCCACGCAATCCAACGACTCTACGTCGGAACCCATCTTCCCCCAAATCGTCCACAAGGAGCTCGCAAACGCCCAACAGCAGCTGTTTCCACTGGGCCTTTCGGACGGGATAGTGGGTGTCATCCAGCCAGAAGCCGCGGGGGCGGGTGTTCAGAAAGAACCGCCCACGAACCGGTTGTCCGGGTGGTGGCCACTCCTGCCTCTGTCTTGTCATCGTCAGCTCTCCGGCGGGAGATCCATGCTGTACTGATCGAGCACGGCGTCCAACCTGGTCTTCGCAGCGGGGTCAGCCTGTTCCAGATCTACCATGGGTAGTCTGGGCTTCCCGGCATTGAAACCGGCGCGGTTGACCGCGTACTTGATCGGTACCGGGTTCGTGACCCAGAACAATGCCTTGAACAGCGGCAGCAGCCGGCGGTGCTCCCTGGCCGCGCTTTCGAGCGCGCCGTCCAGGATCATTCCCATCATCGCCTTGATCTGATTGCTGATGACGTTGCCGGCGACCGACACGATCCCGTACCCACCCGTGCACATGATCGAGAAGGTCTCGTCGTCGTTTCCGCTCCAAACCCTGAAACCGTCCGGGGCTGCGTCGATGATTCTGGTGATCTGAACCGGATCGCTCGACGCCTCCTTCACGCCGACGATATTGTCGATCGCGGCGAGCCTCAGGGTCGTCTCATCCGTCATGTTCAGGGAGGTACGGCTGGGCACGTTATAGAGGATGCCCGGCAGGTTCGTGCTTTCCGCGATCGCCCTGAAGTGCTGGTATAAGCCTTCCTGCGGCGGTTTGTTGTATGCCGGCACGGTCAGGAGCAGGGCGTCCACGCCCACCTTCTCGGCCTCCTGTGAGCAGCGTATGGAGCCGCGCGTGTCGTTGTCGGTCGTACCGGCCACCAGGGCGCCGCGGTCACCGATTTCTTCCTTGATCTCCGCGAACAGGCGCAGCTTCTCCTCGTCATTCATCGACGGCGCTTCGCCCGTCGTGCCGCCTATCACCAAACCATCGCTGCCGGAATCGAGCACGGACCTCGCGAGCCTGCGGGCCTGCCCGTAATCGACATCGCCGTCATCAGCAAACGGCGTGATCATCGCTGTAAGTAGTCGCCCTATCTCCGTCATGATCCGATCTCCCGGATGGTGCTCCGCCCCTGAATCCGCTCCCGGCGGCCTCCCCGCGGCCGGCGCGCCCGCACGTCTACCGCTCAGGCTTGAGGCAGTCGCGCCGGACAGCTTCGTCGGCGATCTGGAGGGCGTTCAATGCGGCGCCTTTGCGCAGGTTGTCGCAGACGACCCAGAAGACGAGGCCGGTCGGGTGCGACAGGTCTTTTCTGATCCGCCCGACGAATACATCGTCCGCGCCCGTGCAGTGGTGCGGCATAGGGTAGACGCTCGCATCGGGGTCGTCCAGCACGCTGACGCCCGCGAATCCCTCCAGCAACCGGCGCGCATCGACCGGTTCCATGGCCCGGTCCAGTTCGACATGGACCGCGGCGCTGTGCGAAGTCGGAACCGGTATCCGCACGCACGTCGTAGAGACCGGCAGGTCGGGCATGTGCATGATCTTCCGAGTTTCGTTGGTCATCTTGTGCTCTTCGCCCGAGTAGCCGTCTGCCTCGAAGGTGTCCACCTGCGGGAGGGCGTTGAAGGCTATCTGGTGCGGATACACCTCCGCGAGGGGTTCGCGCCCGGCTGAGATATCGGTCGTCTGCTGCCGGAGCTCCAGGACGGCGGCAGCACCGGTGCCGGACACAGCCTGGTACGTGGCCACCGTGACGCGGTGGATGGCCACCTCCTGCCGCAGAGCGGCGAGGGCCATCACGAGGGGCGTCGTTGTGCAGTTGGGGATAGAGATGATCCCGCGGTGCCACTCAACGTCTTCGCCGTTCACTTCCGGGACGACAAGAGGAACGTCGGATTGCATGCGGAAAGCGTTCCCGTCGTCGATAACGAGGGCCCCGGCCGCGACCGCGGCGGGCGCCAGCTTTCTGCTGACGGTGGAACTGGCGGATATGAACGCGACATCCATGCCGTCGAACGAATCGGGGGTCGCCTCCCGGACGGTGAGTTCGCCGCCAAGGTACGGCAGCTTCTTGCCGGCAGAGCGCGCGGACGCGAAGAGTGACAGCCGCTCAGGTGGGTGCTCCCGGGCCTGCAAGAGGTTCATGGCAACATTGCCCACTGCGCCGGTCGCGCCGATCACCGCGATTCTGAGTGCGTCGTTTGACATTTCGAGAGCGCTCCTGGGTCCGGACGGGCGGGCACGTACTGCCGGCGCGTCCGACACACAATTCTGGCTGATATCAGAGAGGGTAGGGAGCCACGCGCCGGACCGAGGAGCCGGGGCGCGGCTACGGCTTGACCTTGGCCGACTGTTCCAGTCCGAGCACGCGGTCGAGCCCGACGATCAGGCGGTCGACTGTCAGCACATGCCGTATCGCGAGGATGACGCCGGGCATGAAGCAGTCCCGGTTGATGCTGTCGTGGGTGAGAGCAAGAGTCTGCCCCGGCGCACCGAACACCACCTCATGGTGGGCCAATCGACCCGGCATACGCGCGCTGTGAACGTTCACGCCCGCCCGCGTACCCCCACGCGTACCGACCAGCGTTTCCTTTTCAGGGACGACCGACGTAAACGCGCTTCCCTTGCCCGCGATGACGGCATCCAACAGTGAGAGAGCCGTGCCGGACGGAGCGTCGATCTTCTGTTCGTGATGGCCTTCCGAGATGTCTGCGTAGTCGAAGTACCTTGCGGCGATACCGGCCAGATGACCGAGAAGGACTGCGCCCAGGGCGAAATTGGAGGCCAAAACCACACCTGTGCCCCGCGCGGCTACCAGTTCCTCCGCCTCTCTGAGCACGGCCTGTGGGATGCCTGTGGAGCCGGACACCACGCGCACGCCGGCCGGCACCGCGGCGCGAATGGCAGCGGCAGCGCCCTCCCCGTCGGTGAAATCAACGAGCACGTCGGGCTGTGTGTGCTCAATCAGCGGGCCGACGTCCGGGAAGAGCGGAATCTCGCCCGAACCGCCGGGCAGCGCGATAGTGTCGGACGCGGCCCTGGTATCGGCTCCGCCCACCGGGAGGAATCCCGGCTCGGCCTCCACCGCTCCAAGCACAGCGGCGCCCATACGCCCGAGCGCTCCGGTTATCGCTACCTTGACCTCGGCCATCACGAGCGGCCCTATCAACCGAAAGGTGGGAGCCACGGTCGGGAACAGCGGCTCCTGAACTGCGGAATGCATCGGTGTTCCCGGTAGCGTCCCGCCCCACAAAGAACAAGGCCTCAGGATACCAGAGGCACCCGAGGCCCGGTTGTTCTCTGGGTTGCCGTCCTGATCAGTCCTGCGGACGGCGCTGCGGGGGAGGAGGCCGGCGGTCGCCCCGGAATCCTCCGACCTGGCGCCGACGCCGTTCCGGCGGGCGGGATGATGTCTCGGAAGCGGGGCGGTTGCCACCGCGCCTGTCCCTGAACGGCGGCCTGCCACCGCGTTGTTCTGTCTCCGGGCGGTGCGGGGGGCGCTCAGGCGGCTCTGGTTCGCCACCTCCGTCCCCGTCCGCGTCGCCGTCACCGGCCGCGTCGCCGTCGCCGTCCGTGCCGACTTGCCCTCTTGCTTCCAAGAGCGCCCGGACCGACAGATCGATGCGGCCCATGCGGTCTACATTCGTGACAATGACTTCCAATTCGTCACCGAGATCGACGACGGACTCTACCGAGGGCACGCGATGATCCGCGAGTTCGCTGATATGCACGAGCCCGTCCTTGCCCGGCAGTATCTGGACGAATGCACCAAACGGCATGATGCGCCGGACGGTGCCTTTGAAGACGGCACCGATTTCTACGTTGCGGGTCAGTCCCTCGATCTGCTCCTTGGCCTTCTCTGCGCCCTCGCCGTCCGCCGATCCGATGACAACGGTGCCGTCGTCGGCCACGTCGATGCTCACGCCGAAGTCGTCGATCATCTTGCGTATGACCGAACCGCCCGGGCCTATAACCGCGCCGATCCGATCCGTCGGGATCGTGATGGTGATCATTCGCGGGGCGAACGGGCTCAGGTCTCCGCGCGGCTCCGCCAGTGTCTCCGAGATGTGATCCAGCAGGGCAAGCCGGGCGATCCGTGCCTGTTCCAGCGCGCGCTCCATGACCTCGAAGGTGATTCCTTTCACCTTGATGTCCATCTGGAGAGCGGTGACGCCCTCTTTCGTGCCGGCGACTTTGAAGTCCATGTCGCCGCAGTGGTCTTCGGTGCCCTGGATATCGGCCAGGATTGCCGCCTGACCGTCCTGACCGGTGATGAGGCCCATCGCGATACCGGCGACCGGCGCCTTGATCGGAACACCGGCGTCCATAAGCGCCAGAGTTGCGCCGCATATGCTGGCCATGGAGGACGAACCGTTCGAGGCGAGTACCTCCGAGACCACTCGGATCATGTACGGGAAGCTCTCTTCGTCCGGCACGACTGGCATCAACGCACGCTCTGCCAGAGCGCCGTGCCCAACCTCTCGTCGGCCGGTGAACATGCGGCGAACCTCACCGACCGAGTACGGCGGGAAGTTGTAGTGGTGAAGGAATCTCTTGGTTTTCTCCGGGCTGAGGGAATCGATCCTCTGCGCATCACCCAGTGAGGCCAAAGTCACAGAGCTAAGCACCTGGGTTTCACCGCGGGTGAACAGGCCGGTGCCGTGGACTCTCGGCAGGAGACCGGTCTCTGATTTCAGCGGGCGGATATCGCCCAGGTCGCGGCCATCGGGCCGTTGGCCCTTCTCCAGAATGGCCTCCCTGACCGCCTCTGCCTCAGCGTCGTGGAATGCGGATCTGATGAAGCGGGCCTCGTGCTCCTCTCCGAGCGCCTCGGTCAGCCGCTGTTCGATTTCATCCAGGGCCTTCTGGCGGGTCTGCTTGTCGCCCGGCCGGGCAAGGGCGTCCTTGACAGAGTCGCCAAGGAAGTCTTTCGCCGCTCGCTCTGAAATTGCCGCGGCGGGGTCAGGCTCGAAGGTCCACTTCTCCTTGCCGACCTTCTGCTGCATCTCCCGGATCAGGTCGACTATGGCGCCGTTGACCTCCTGGGCCAGCCGGAGGGCGTCCACGAGGACGCTTTCGCTGACCTGGTTTGCACCGGCCTCCACCATCATGACGGCGTCGCCCGTGCCGGCGACGATGAGGTCGAGCAGCCCGTTCTTGGACTCTTCGTACGTGGGGTTCACGACCAGTTCGCCGTCGACCAGGCCTATGCGGCAGGCGCCAAGCGGGTCGTCGAACGGGATATCGGATATGGCCAGGGCGGCCGATGCGCCGATGATGCCGAGGACATCAGGCTGTTCAACGCTATCGGCTGAGAGGATGGTCGCGATCACCTGGGTTTCGTGATAGAAACCCTTCGGGAAGAGCGGGCGGATGGGTCGGTCGGTCAGGCGACACATGAGAACGGCGTCAGCAGACGGACGACCTTCCCGACGGAAGAAGCCACCGGGTACTTTGCCGGCGGCGTACATCTTCTCCTCGACATCTATCGTAAGAGGCAGAAAATCGGCGCCCTCACGAGGTTTCCTAGAGGCGCAGGCGGTGACGAGCAGCACTGTGTCGCCGCAGCGAACGGTGACGGCACCGCCAGCGAGACCGGCCAGGCGCCCGTTTTCGAACGTGAGAAGGCGACCGCCGACCTCCATTTCAAATGTGGATGGCATTGGCTGGAGGTTCCTTTGGGGGCTACCGAGTCTCCGGCAGCGGGTGGAGGGGCAGAAGAGGGCCCCTCGACAGGGGCGTTACCGGCGAAGGCCCAGCTTTGCGATTACTGCGCGATAGCGGCCAACGTCTTCCCGGTTGAGGTAGCGAAGGAGGCGGCGGCGGCGGCCCACGAGCTTCAGCAGGCCCCGGCGACTGGCATGATCGTGCTTGTGCAGCCGGAAATGCTCAGTGAGTTCCCGTATCCGGGTTGTCAGGATTGCGATCTGGACTTCGGAAGAGCCGTTGTCGGTAGGGTGAGTGTGGTACTCCTCGATGACAGCTCGGCGTTCAGCTTGGTCCAAGGGGAACGGTCTCCGATTCAGCCGTGCCGGGGACATATTGACCCGACGCGGGTACGTGTCTCTACTCTTCGCTATTCCTCTCAAATGCGCTCTAAAGGATACCACGGCGCGGCCGGCAAACCAGCAGGGTGTGCTTTGGACCGCGCCGATAGCGCACCAGCGCCGCGGCCGCGGCCGGCCCCGCGGCCCGATCACCCGGAAAGGGATTTGAGGAGGGTACGAAGAGCAATGTCGTGCGTCACGAAGCCTGTCGCGGCCGCGGGCCATCTCACTCACGGTCTGCGAAGAGGCACGGCAGAGCCAGCGACGCCGGTGAGAGTTACCGGAGAGTTACTGCGGAACGTGTGCGCGAGCTCCCATACGTTTCGCGCTCGCGTCGCGCTCGCGGGAGAACGCGGGAGGACCGGCGCAAGTTGATGCCGTACTCGCGGCTTCGGCGGCGAATCCCTCGTGGAAACACCCCTGCGACGCGGTCTTCTGTGTGTTCCCACTACCTTGACACCACAGAATGGCGGCGAATATGATTGCCTTCGGCGCGCCACCGAACCTAATCCGGTGGTGTGCGCGCTGGTATGTAAAACGGACCGGCCGGAGCAACTGTCCGGTTGGAACACACAGCCGCAAGAATCCACGGAGGATGAGGCCAAATGACAGGTCTGTTGCGGGGTAAGACTAGGGTTCTCCTTCTGGCGGCTCTGGTTATCGCTCTGGTCGCACTCGTCGCATGCAAAGGTGACCAAGGCCCCCAGGGCCCCCAGGGTCCACAAGGTGAGGCTGGCGCTCCGGGCGCAGCAGGCGCCCCGGGCAGCCCGGGAGATGCGGGCGCACCCGGCAACCCGGGAGCTGCCGGCGCACCCGGCGAACCCGGCGCACCCGGTGCTGCCGGCGTAGCCGGTCCCGAGGGTCCGGCTGGTCCTGAAGGAGCTAAAGGGGCAAGAGGCGCAACGGGAGCCGCGGGCGCCGCGGGTGCGGCGGGCGCGGGCGGTGCGGCCGGTGCGGCAGGACCTCCTGGCGTACCTGGTGTTGACGGAGGTTCCGCCGCCGCAATCATCGTTCATGACACCGCATCCAACGTAGCAGGGGCTGTCGAATTGAAGGCAGCCGGTACTGAAGCCGACATCCTCGGTGCGGGCTTCGACTCTGGTGAGACGATCTCCGTGAGTGCCATGGTTGGCGGTTCCACTGTCGTCCTGGGCGGTGGAGTGGCAAATGCCAGCGGCGCCTTCTGGACCACGGTCACGATCCCGGCGTCAATGACTGCGGCCGGTGGTCCCTACACCATCGACGCGATCGGCGACAGCGGCAACGTCGGCTACGGCGTCGTCCTGATCACTGACAAAGTGGCCGACTAGGGTCGCAACCTCGACGAACGATCTGAAGCAGCCCCGGCATCTTGCCGGGGCTGTTCTTTTTCCCCGCTCGTTCCCGGACCCCATGCACCGATGTGCTTCTCCCCACCATGCGGATGCCGTCCGATTCTGCGCGCGGTTCCCGGCCAGCACTGCGCGTGATGCATGCGGTGCGGTCGCAGGGCGAGCCGGAAAGCGGGTCGGTGGCGCACGCACTCACCGGCGAAGCGAGTCCCCGGGCCGAGGGCCAGAGCAAAGAAGCCGTCGCCCGACGCCGACCTAGGGGGCGGGCCGCCAGGCGAAGATGGTCCCCGCGCTATCCGGCTTCGGGTTCCGCGGCGAGGACCTGGGCGACGCGGAGCTTCCGTATGCGTCGGCCGATGGTGGACTGGACCACGAGCCGCAGGCCGTCCACTTCGACCTGATCGCCCACAGATGGCATCTTGCCCAGTTCCCTGTAGACAAGTCCGCCGACGGTATCGAAGCCCTCGGCTTCCAGCGCCGTGCCGAGGGCCCGGTTCAGCGCCTCCAGCGATAGCCGGGCATCCACAAGCGTCTCGGTCTGGCTTATGGGCTGGAGATCCGGTTCGTCCACGTCGAATTCGTCTTCCAGATCGCCGACGATCTCTTCGATGAGATCTGTCACGGTCACCAGGCCAGATACACCACCGTATTCGTCAACCACAATGCCGAGGCTCGTGCGATGTTGCTGGAACTCGCGGAGGAGATGCTCCATGCTCTGGGATTCCGGCACGTAGATGGCAGGGCGAAGGAGGTTCTTCACCAGGTCCGGGCCGCCCTCTCCGTTCTTTCTTGCGCGCAGCAGATCCCGGGCGAACACCACGCCGGCTATGTCGTCGATCGTCTCGCCGTGGACCGGTATCTTGGAGTAGCCGCCCACTGCCATCAGGTCTGCAACGTCATCCGGGTCCGCGTCCACGGGCGCCACGACCATGTCCACGCGCGGGCGCATAATCTCCCGGACCCGAACCCGGTCCATGCGGAGTATGCCGCGGATCATGTGCAGTTCCTGCCGGTCCACGGGAACTCCCGCTGCCTCCAGGATGTCCAGGTTCTCCTCAAGAACGGCCGCGACCGGGTCCTCGTCGGCCTCCGCTCCGTTGCCGCGTTCTCCCGATGACAGGATTGCCGCCAGCCCCGGCAACGACGCCATGCCCTCAAGCAGTACTGCCAGAGGGGCCAGTCCCGGCCTGAGCCGCTCGCGAACCGACGGCCCAAGTCGAGAAGCTGCGAGATGAATGGCTGCAGCGCAGGTGGCTGTGATCCCCGTCCCCGCCGCGAGCTGGCCCACGGTCAGGCCACCGCCCGGCGCGCCGAGAGCAGGCGTCAGAAGTCTCAGAAGCGCCACCACCACCGCGGTCAATGCAGCTCCGGAGAGGACGCGGGCCAGAACCGGGGCACCGGGCCGGTAGCGTCTGGCGCTCTGGCCGGCCGTGCCCTCGTCATCGCTACGGGCCGGGAAGCTCCAGCCCGGAGAGATGCCGCCGAACGCCGAGCCCGCCAGTGCCAGCAGCAGATACAGAACCGCGGAGACGGCAAGCACGGCCGTCACCGCCCATGCGCCCGCACTCATCGCAGACCGGCCTCCCGGCCGCTCGCGCAGGCTGCGGCACCACTGTTCGTACTATGACCGGGGTCGTCAGGATCACTCATCTGCTAGCCCTCCTGTGGGTCAACGCCGTGCGTTCGAGAATGCATTCGGCCGGCACAAGCGCGGGCGGGAACCCCGGCGACTGTCGTGTCCGGGGGGACGTCGCGCGTGACAACGGCGCCCGCGCCGGTCACCGCACCTTCACCGATGGTCAGCGGCGCCACAAGCATGGAGCCGGAACCGACGAACGCTCGGTCGCATACGGTCGTGCGGTGTTTCCGATTTCCGTCGTAGTTGCACGTGATGGTGCCGGCACCGATGTTGACCTTTCGGCCGATTGTCGCGTCGCCGAGGTAGCTGAAGTGCCCGATATGGCTACCGGAGCCGATTGTGCTGTTCTTGATCTCTGCGTAGTTCCCGATGTGGACGCTGTCCTCGATTTCCGCCCCCGGCCGAAGCCTGCTGAACGGTCCGACCGATACGTCACGGCCGATGCTGGAAGCTTCTCCGTGAGACGCGATGACCTTCGAGCGATCCCCCACCGTGCAATCTCTCAAGACGGTGTCCGGGCCTATTTCGCATCCTTCTCCGATCGTGGTGCTGCCGAGCAGGTGCGTATTGGGCAGCATGATGGTATCCGGCTCCAGGCGCACTTGCGGGTCGATGTATATAGAACCGGGGTCTGCGAGTGTCACCCCGGCAAGCATCCAGTGCCTGCGGATGCGGTCCCTCATGCGGCCTTCGACCCCGGCAAGCTGGGCGCGGTCGTTCACCGCCAGAATCTCGGAGGGGTCTTCCACCATCACCGTGCCGACCTTCTCGCCATCGTCGACAGCCAACGCCATGGTGTCCGGCAGATATGCTTCTCCGGAGGTCGCGGGCTCGATGCGCGAGAGCGCCCCCCAGAGCCAGCCGGCATCGTAGGCGTAGCACCCGCAGTTGATCTCGGTGATAGAGCGGGTGTTCGCGTCGGCGTCTGCTTCCTCCACAACCCCCAGGGGTTCCCCGTCGCTCCCGCGGACGATCCGTCCCAGTCCGGTGGGGTCATCGACGTTCGCGACCAGGTGGGTGGCGACGGCGCCCCGGTCGAGGTGGGCTGTTCGGAGAGTCTCCAGGGTGGAGGCCAGCAGAAGGGGTGCGTCCGCGTAGACGGACAGGATATGCGTCGCGTCTTCGCAGGCTTCCTGCGCGGCCAACAGGGCGTTCGCCGTGCCAAGCCGCTCCGGTTGGATCGCGATCGCCGCGTCTGCGCCTATCGCGTCGGGTAGCTCCGGCATCCCCGCGAGCGCAGGCGATGCCACCACGACGAGCCGATCGACGCCGGCGCTCCGAACCGCATCAGCGACGTGATGAAGCATCGGTGCGCCGCAAACCGGGTGCAGCACCTTGGGAAGCCTGGAACGCATTCTGACGCCAAGTCCGGCGGCCAGGATAACGCCCGCCCATTTCATGGTGTTCTCTGCTACCGACAGCCTACAGGCGATGGGCCTGCAACAAACAAAGCCGCCTGCGCATGTCGAAATCCGACAATGCGGGCGGCTCCGTGAACTACTTCTGGGGCTTACTACTCATATGTGACCGCGTCGGTCGCAATCAATGCTACGGGTGGCCTCAGAACAGTGTCAAGCAGAACAGGATGCACCGGCAGCGGGAAGTCGTTCCGGACACTGCGCGAGGCGGCCGGATTGAGTAGGCGCCATGCTACACTCGGAGCCTTGGAGAGGTGGCCGAGTGGTTGAAGGCGCCGCTCTCGAAAAGCGGTATACGCTTTCCGCGTATCGCGGGTTCGAATCCCGCCCTCTCCGCCAGTTGCCGACGCGGGCGCGGGCAGTTGGAAACCTCCGGCCCCGTCGCCATGCAGGCAGCAGCGGCACGCGGAGAGGTGCTAGAGTGGCCGAATAGGCGCGCCTGGAGAGCGCGTGTCCCGGGTAACCGGGACCGTGGGTTCGAATCCCACCCTCTCCGCTCTACATTTGCTTCGACGACCCCTTGCCTTCTCACATCCCCGACCCCACGCACTCACCATCGCGGCCCGAAGCGTTGCACGATCTCAAGTATCTGGTCGCCCTGCACCGCATCCCGGGCCTCGGTCCGATGCGGTTCAAGCTGCTCGAGGCGCGGTTCGGGGATGCATCGCTCGCCTGGCGCGCGGGTCCGTCAGACCTGGCAGCCGCGGGTCTGGACCGCCGAATCGTCCAGGAAGTGGTTGCGGCGCGCAGCGAGATCGATCCCGATACGGAAATGGAGCGGCTGGAGAGAAGCGGAGTGAAACCGCTGCCGCTGAGGTCAGCCGACTATCCGGCACTCTTGAAGGAGATACACGATCCACCGGCCGTCATTTACGTGAAGGGCGCGCTTTCGCCGGAGGACGAGACCGGCATTGCGGTCGTGGGGACGCGCGGTCCGACCGCTGACGGCCGTGAGATTGCACGGAGGTTGGCCGGCGGCCTGGCGGAGAGCGGGCGCACGGTCTACAGCGGCCTGGCCCGCGGGATCGACGCCATCGCCCACGCGGCGGCGCTCGATGCAGGAGGCCGGACAGTAGCAGTCGTCGGCGGTGGTCTGGACAGCATCTACCCGCCCGAGCACGCGGGGCTGGCCCGGCGAACCGTGGAGGCGGGCGCCCTCGTCAGTGAGTACCCGATCGGTATGCGACCCAAGGCGGAGCACTTCCCTCGGCGCAACCGCGTCATCAGCGGAATGAGCCTCGGCGTCCTGGTGGTTGAGGGAGATATGAGGAGCGGCGCCCTGTTGACGGTGCGCCATGCTCTGGACCAGAATCGCGAGGTTTTCGCCGTTCCGGGGAGCGTTCTGTCTCGAAAGAGCGAGGGAACGAACTGGCTGATCCAGCAGGGCGCCAAGCTCGTGACGCACCACTCGGATGTCCTCGAAGAGCTGAACATCCCCGGGCTCGGCCAGCAACTGC
The DNA here is from genome assembly GCA_964471055.1 of uncultured Dehalococcoidales bacterium. GTDB lineage: Bacteria > Chloroflexota > Dehalococcoidia > Lucifugimonadales > Lucifugimonadaceae > CAYYFS01. The sequence goes on along the minus strand of CAYYFS010000026.1, from coordinate 5,626 downwards.
AACTGGGAGATGCGCGACGGACCGAGGCGCAGCGGGTGCCTCGCGACCCGCTCCACGCCGACCTGCTGGGACGGCTTGACGAGGGTGCGGTGCACGTGGATGAGCTGACAAGGGCCACCGGCCTGACGAGCGCGACCGTCAGTTCGGCACTGGCGGTCATGGAGCTTCAGGGTTACGTCCGACAGGTCGGACCGATGCAATACGTGGCCGCGGCTTCCGGCAGTGGCAGCACATCGAACGCCGAGTGAGCAGCCCGGGGTTGCCCAAGGGGTACAGGGTCGCACCTGCACCCAGGCGGCCAGACCCCGGACAGAACGGAAGATAGGAGCAACGGAGCCTTGGCTCGAAGCGACAAACGGGATCTGGTGATCGTCGAATCGCCCGCGAAGGCGCGGACAGTGGGCCGATTCCTTGGCGATGGGTATGTAGTGAAGGCGTCCATGGGCCACGTGCGGGATCTGCCCGCCCGGGAGATGGGCGTGGACGTCGAGCAGGGCTTCCGGCCGACGTATGTGCCGGTACAGGGGAGCGAGACAGCGATCCGCGATATCAGGAAAGCAGCGAAGAACGCCGGGACGATCTACCTTGCGACCGACCCCGACCGTGAGGGCGAAGCGATATCGTGGCACCTGGTCGAGCTCACCGGGCTCAACAAGGGCGACAAGCCTCTCCAGCGAGTGGTATTCCACGAGATAACGTCACCTGCGGTTGAGGAGGCTTTCCAGAACCCCCGTGACATCGACATGCAGCTGGTGAACGCCCAGCAGGCGCGCCGGGTGCTGGACCGTATCGTCGGCTACCGGCTCAGCCCGGTGTTGTGGTCGAAGATACGCAGGGGCCTGTCCGCGGGTCGGGTACAGTCCGTCGCGTTGCGCCTGGTCGTTGACCGGGAACGCGAGATCGAGGCATTCAACCCGGAAGAGTACTGGGTCGTGTCGGTGCAGCTGGCGAAAGAGGAGGACCGGCGCACGTTCAAGGCCCTCCTCCACCAGATAGAGGGCCGGAAAGGCCGCCTCAGGGTGGCGAACGAGGAGGAAGCCGGGGCCATTGCGGCCGACCTGCGTGCAGCAACTTACGCGATCTCCTCAGTCACCACCAAGGCGGTCCGCACCCGACCGCAACCACCCTTCACCACGAGCACACTGCAACAGGAGGCGGCACGGCGATTGCGGTACGGGGCCGAGAGAACTATGCGCGTCGCGCAGGGGCTATATGAGGGCGTCCAGCTCGGCGCGGGCGATCCGGTGGGCCTGATCACGTACATGCGCACGGACTCGACCAACCTGGCCGCGAGCGCCCTTTCCGAGGCGAACGCCTTCATCAAGAAGACTTTCGGCCCGGAGTACGCCGGCCGGCCACGGGTCTACCGGACAAGGAGCAAGTCGGCACAGGAGGCGCACGAGGCCATCAGGCCGACATCGGTTCTGCGGACACCCGAGAGCGTCGCGAGGTACCTGTCGGCCGATCAGCTGAGGTTGTATGAACTCATCTGGAGACGCATGGTGGCCTGTCAGATGAAGGACGCCGTGGCCGATTCTACGGTGGCCGACATAGACGCGACGGACACGCCGTCCGGCATCGCGTATTCCCTCCGGGCCACCGGGTCCGTGCCCCGCTTCGACGGGTTCCGAGCCGTCTACCGGGAAGGACGAGACAACGGTGGCAACGGGAAAGATGAGGACCGGGACCTGCCGCCGCTTGCCGAAGGGGAGAAGGCTCGGCTGGTGGAGCTGAACACGGAGCAGCGTTTCACGCAGCCTCCGCCCAGATACTCGGAGGCGATGCTCATCAGGACTCTCGAAGAACAGGGAATAGGAAGGCCTAGCACTTACGCGACCATCGTCGGCACAATTGAACGCCGGGAGTACGTCGAGCGGGAGCAGCGCCGCTTCAAGCCCACCCGGCTGGGCATGGCCGTGACCGACCTGCTGGCGGAAAACTTCCCGGACATCTTGGACCCCGGGTTCACCGCCACCATGGAGTCCAGGTTGGACGCCGTGGCGAACGGGGAGATCGAGTGGGTCCCGATGCTCGACGATTTCTACCACCCGTTCGATTCCCAGGTGGATCGGGCGAAGAAGAACGCGAAGAAGGTACCTTGGCTGGAACTGGCAGAGCCGAGCAGCGAAGTCTGCGAGAAGTGCGAACGCCCGATGGTGATCGCACATGGGCGACGCGGCCGGTTCCTGGCCTGTACCGGCTTCCCGGAGTGCCGCAACGCGCGGCCGCTTCGCGTTTCGACCGGTGCGAGGTGCCCCGAGGACGGGGGAGAACTCCTGGAGAAGCGGGGACCCCGGGGTCGGACTTTCTACGGCTGTGCGAACTACCCGGATTGCAGTTTCACCACGCGCCGGCGGCCACTCAAGGAGCTCTGTCCGGAGTGCGAGGGGTTGCTGGTCGCGGCCGGCCGCGCCGCGCGCTGCACGGCCTGCGCGTACCGAGGCCCGGTGCCGGAGCAGGTGGACTCCGAGGTAGCGGAGGCGGTCGAGGCATAGCCTCGCGTCTGCACTGCCCGGTCCGTCGCGGTCGGGGGCAGCCATGACGTCGGCACCCGCGGGAGTCCGTATCCCGGGCCTGACGGCCGCGCTGCGAAACACGCCGTGGGAGGCACTCGTCAGCGACTACGAGGTGCATCTACGCACATCGCGCCAGCTGGCCCCTCTCACGGTCCGCAACTACTTGAACGATCTGGTCCCCTTCTTCGAGTACCTGAAGATGCGGGACGTGAGCGATTTCGCAAGGCTGGACCGGTTCCTCCTACGGGGATACCTCGCGTGGCTGCTTGAGATCGGCTACGTGAAGCCGAGCGTGTCGCGGAAACTATCGGCGCTTCGCACGCTGTACCGATACCTGAAGCTGACGGGCGCGGTTGAGCAGAACCAGACGGACCTGGTGGCCGCTCCGAAGCTCGAACGCCGGCTGCCGGGGGCCGTGTCGGCGGAGGACATGGATCGCTTCATCTCGGGTCCGGATCTATCGCGGCCGGCCGGCGTGCGAGATCGTGCCCTGCTGGAGGTGCTGTACGCGGGCGGTCTCCGAGTGAGTGAGGCCGCGGCTCTCGATCTGCCGGACGTGGATTTCGCCACGCGAGAAATGCGGGTGGTCGGCAAGGGATCGAAGACCCGCATGGCGCTGCTCGGCAGGCCGGCGGCTGGGGCGCTTACCGCGTACCTGAGAGAGGTCCGCCCCCGGTGGACCGGGCGGCGTAGCGGCGAGGCGCTGTTCCTCAACCGGTACGGCGGGCGATTGTCGGTGCGGTCGATCCAGAACACGGTGAAACGGTACGCGCTGAAGGCTGGCCTGCCGCCCGATTTCCACACGCACACCATCCGGCACAGCTTCGCCACTCACCTGCTGGACGGGGGTGCCGACCTCCGCGTGGTGCAGGACCTGCTCGGCCACGCCAGCCCCGCCACCACGCAGATCTACACGCATGTCTCCGTCGAGCAGGCTCGGCGAGTGTACCTGGGTGCACATCCCAGGGCGCGGCGGAAATCCCGAAGCGGGACCGAGGCGTGACTCCCTTGTCGTTCTGCACCTCAGAATGATGCGCCCTATACCGACGCTCGCTCGACCCTCGGCGACACCTTGATTCTTGTGTCCGCGTGCGTGTCGCAGCTGTCGCCGTCGCGGCGCTGGACTACTCCAATACCCACACCGTCCACTGCCCGTCCGATGGGGCGCGGTTCATGTCGAAGTACGTCGCGCCTTCCCAGCCGTATACATACGTTTCGTACACAACCCCGTTCGTGACACTCCGATCCACGACATCCTTCCAGCCGCCCGTCGGTGCGTGGGCAACGAGCCTGAAACCACCCGTCCATGACGCACTGAACTGAAGTTTCCAAGGTGAAGACCCCACCTCGAACGGGAGGCTGTTGCCTACGCCCGTTCCAGTGTGTGTGAATACGACCTGGTCAAAAGCAGGCGAGCCAGGTACCGGAGTCGGAGTGGCCACGACTACCGTCTCGACGATGACCGTCTCGCCGGGGAGACCCGGGGGACCCACCGGCCCCTGCTCGCCCGGCGCACCCGGTGGTCCTGCCGGGCCTTCCGCACCTTGTTCGCCCGGTGCTCCTGCCGCACCCGGTGGTCCTGCCGGGCCTTCCGCACCCTGTTCGCCCGGTGCTCCCGGCGCACCCGGTGGGCCTGCCGGACCTTCCGCACCCTGCTCGCCTGGCGCTCCCGGAGCTCCTATTGCTCCGGTGTCACCCTTCGGACCAACTGGGCCTGCCGGGCCTTCCGCACCCTGCTCGCCGGACGCTCCCGGAGCTCCCGGTGCTCCGGTGTCACC
>CAYYFS010000026.1:0-1232 GCA_964471055.1 uncultured Dehalococcoidales bacterium | reverse complement strand
CTTCCGCACCCTGCTCGCCGGACGCTCCCGGAGCTCCCGGTGCTCCGGTGTCACCCTTCGGACCAACTGGGCCTGCCGGGCCTTCCGCACCCTGCTCGCCGGACGCTCCCGGAGCTCCCGGTGCTCCGGTGTCACCGCTCGGACCGGGCGGGCCCGCCGGCCCCTGACCACCGAATCCGAACGTGATAGCAAGAGACACGACCGCAGCAGCGGCCACAGCTGCCAGTGGGACGATCAATCGAGTCTGGTATCCCCGCGAGCTTCCCTGGTGCAGCGAAGGCTGGACATGCCTACGGTCCGGGGTGTCCGGTGCCATCTGACGGAGGGCTCCGGCCATCTCGATCGCGCTGCCGAACCGATGTTCAGGGGCCTTCTCGAGTGCCCGAGCAACGATGTCCGCGAGGGCCGTGGGGATGTCGCTCTGGACCTCGCGAACCAGCCTGGGCGACTCGTGCTTGTGCTTCTCGAGGACGGCCAACGGAGTTGTGGCATCAAAGGGGAGTTCGCCCGTCAACATCTGGTACAGCACGCAGCCCAGGGAGTAGACGTCCGACCGGGCGTCTGCCCGTTCCCCCCGGGCTTGCTCGGGCGACATGTAGTACGGGGTGCCCATCATCATGCCGGTGGCCGTCATGGTCGCCAGCGACTCGCCCCGGGCAATGCCGAAATCGGTCACTTTCGCAGTAGCATCGGCCGCGACCAGCACGTTCTGGGGCTTGATGTCCCGATGCACCACACCACGAGCGTGGGCGGCCGCGAGGCCGTCTGCGACCTGCAAAGCAAACGAGGCGGCGGCAGTGGCGGGAAGGCGACCTGATCTCTCGATCAGCCTGACGAGGCTCTCCGGCACGAACTCCATGGCGATGAAGTGTTTGCCGTCCGCTTCCCCGACTTCGTGGATCCTGACCACGTTCGGGTGGTCGATGGAAGATGTGATCGTGGCTTCGCGGTGGAACCGTTCGAGGTAGTTCTGATCTCCGGTGAGGCTGGGGTGGAGGACCTTGAGAGCGACGATCTGGCCGGACTCAGCATCAAATGCCCGGTAGACCGCGCCCTGCGTACCAGAGGCGATCTCTTCAAGGATCGTGTATCGGCCGATTCGTTCTTGCGTCATAGGTCAGCGTCCCCCCGGTCACTGAAACCGTGCGCATGGTATTCGACACGACGTTCACAAGCCAGCCCGAAACAGGGACCTGCGGCTTGGCGCACGCTTTTGTGACGGGGAGAGTGTG
>CAYYFS010000025.1:3181-18726 GCA_964471055.1 uncultured Dehalococcoidales bacterium | reverse complement strand
GATGGCGACGGGATCGGTGGGCGGAACCAGGAGCTTGCCCTGTCGGCGGCCCGGGTCATCGAAGGCAGCGAAAGCATCGTGATAGGGTCGGTGGACACCGACGGCACTGACGGACCCGGGAGGCAGTTCCTTGAAGGCGGGACGGATATGCCCTGCCTGGCCGGCGGTGTCGTGGATGGGTGGACTATCGAGGCTGCGCGTACGGCCGGGGTGAACGTGGACGAGGAGCTTCGCCGGCACAACACGTCTCCGGCCCTCTGGAAGCTCAGCAGCGGGATCGTCGCGAGCCCGAGCATCAGCATGCTGGACCTGACGGTGGCGCTGGTCACCGGACGCGGGAAGCAACGGGAATCGTGGTGACGGCGCGACGGGGAGCCGGGAATCGGACGCGTCAAGTAGGAGAGAGGCAGGCAGAGGTGGCGAAAGGGTCAGCAATCAGGTCGGTTTCCGCGCGCCAGGTGTTCTCAGACCGTGGACATCCAGGCATCGAGGCGACAGTGATCACTGAGGACGGTGCCCGTGGAGTGGCAGTGGTGACGGCGGGGACGTCGGTGGGCAAGCACGAGGTGAAGTTCGCTTACGACGGCGGGTCGGACTGGCGCGGAATGGGCGTCGCGAAGGCGGCCAGGACCATCGAGGAGACCATTGGCCCGGCGATCACGGGCGTGGAAGCGACCAGGCAACGCGAAATCGACGGCGTGATGCTCGCACTGGACGGGACGCCCGACAAATCCAGGCTCGGGGGCAACGCGACAGCCAGCGTGTCGGCGGCAGTACTGAAGGCGGGCGCCGCGAGCCTGGGGATTCCGCTGTACCAGCACATCGGTGGGGTGAACGCGTGCATCCTGCCTACGCCCGGGGCGCCCGCGGTGGGCGGGAGTGACCGATACGGCGGCGGCCAGAGGGCCGGCAGTAAACCCACGTACACGTTCATGTGCCACGGGTTCGACACGTACGGCGAAGCCTCGCACGCCTGCTGGGAAGTCAAGAACTCCTTCGAAACGCTGTTCCGCGACAGACACGGCCTGCGCTCCGAGGGATTCGAGAGGCTGTTTACAGGGCCCGGCCTGGTGGAACACGACCGCGAGCTCTGGGACCTCATGGTCGAGTCGATCGGTGTCAGCGGCTTCGAAGGCAGGATCGGCATCCAGGTGGACGTGGCTGCCGGATGCTACTACGACGCCGAGCGGGACGTATATGTCGGCCTGTTCTCCAGGGAGGACAAGACGAGGGACGATCTCATCGCCCTGTACCGGGAGATGGTTTCCGAGTATCCGTTCGTCATCATCGAGGACCCTCTTGACGAGGACGACTACGAAGGACACGCCATCGTGACCCGGGAGATGGGCATCCAGATCGTGGGCGACGACCTGTTCACGACCAGTATCGAGCGTCTCCGCCAGGGCATCGAGACAGGCGCCTGCAACACAGTCCTCCTGAAGGTGAACCAGATCGGGACCATCACTGAGGCGTTCGATATGGTGGACTTCGCATACCGGCACGGCTACGGAGTGATGCCGTGCAGCAGCAGGGGCGAAGGTCCCGACATCGGGGACTACTGCGTCGGCCTTGGCACGGGCAACGTGAGGGAGTGCGGGATCGGCCCTCGGGCGAACCGGCTGCTCGAGATCGAGGCCGAGCTCGGGGCTCGCGCCAGGTTCCTCGGCAAGGCCGGCTTCAAGTCCTGAGACCGGAGCCCGTCCGGCCACCAGAAGAAGCCAAGCGGGAGGAATGCCGTGGGGATGAAGTTCGGCTTCTGCGCCCCCATTTTCGCCGGGGCGGGAGACGTACATCCAAGAACACCGCTTCTTGATCGGGTGGACGTCGGCCACCTCGGGCACGCGATCGTGGAGGCGGAGGGTCTCGGATACGACTCTCTGTGGGTGGCGGATCACCTGATGCTGGGCCGGGAATCGGCTGTGATGGAAGGATGGACGTTCCTTTCCTGGGCGTCGGCCCTGACGAATCGAATGCGGCTCGGGACGATCCACCTGGCCAACGTGTTCCGGGCACCGGCGTTGACGGCGAAAGCCGCTGCCACACTGGACGTGATATCAGGCGGACGGCTGGAGTTTTTCTTCGAGCCGGGCCACAGGGGGAGCGCGGAGGAGTCGGGGGCGTACGGCTTCACGTTCGAAGAGGACGGCGCACGGCTGGCGGCCTTCGAGGAGGCGGTGCAGATCGTGAAGGCGATGTGGACGGAGGACCGGGCATCATTCGACGGGCGGTATCACAGCGTCGATGAGGCAATCTGCTATCCAAAGCCTGTCCAGAAGCCACACCCGCCCGTATGGATCGGCACGATAGGCGGAGAGAGCATGTCGGAGCGCGTCGGCATGAACGAAGGCATAGTCGACGTGGTCGCGCGCCATGCGGACGGATGGAACAACACGCCTGCCTCCTTGGGCCAGTGCCGGGAGACGCTGAGGCTGCTCGAAGACGCGTGCCGGCGGAATGGGCGGGAGTTCAGCGGGTTGCGAAAGTCGCTGGAGACCCAGGTGCTCGTCGCGGAGACCCCGGGCGAGGTTGAACGCCTTCAGGAGGCCATCGACCGGCGGAACCCGGGCCGTGTGTCCTACCCGGACTGGGATGATGCAGCGGATCGCTACCTGATCGGCGACGCAGACACGGTGGCCGGGCGCCTCCGGCAGTACGCCGACCTGGGAATCGACGACTTCATGCTGTGGTTCATGGACTACCCGTCGCTCGCGGGCATGCGGACGTTCGCCAGGCGGGTGATGCCCGGCTTTCGGGAGGCGTGACATGGCCAACATGAGCGTGTGTCTCCCGACGTTCGCGGGCGGGAGTGGGTACACAGACAGCATCGACTTCGGGGAACTGTCAGCGTTCGCCAGGCGGGCGGAGGAGCTCGGGTACGCCGCGCTGTGGGCGCCGGACCACTTCGTCCTGGGCGAGGAGGGCGGCGAACACGAAGTGTGGACCGTGCTGAGCGCGCTGGCCGGCATGACCACTCGCATCCGGTTGGGGACGCTCGTTGCGTGCAATACGTACCGCAACCCGGCGCTGCTGGCGAAGATGGCCGCAACTCTCGACTATCTGTCCGGCGGACGGCTGGATCTGGGCGTGGGTGCGGGATGGCATGCGCGGGAGCACGAGTCGTACGGCATCGAGTGGGTGCCGCGCGCCGGGGCGCGCCTCGACCGGCTTGAGGAGGCCATCAGGGTACTGAAGGCGCTGTTCACGCAGTCGGAGACATCGTTCGAAGGGCGCTTCTACAGGCTCGAACGGGCGGTGTGCGAGCCCGCGCCGGTGCAGAAGCCCTGGCCGCGGCTGTGGGTGGGCGGAGGCGGTGAGAAGCGCACGCTGCGGATCGTGGCGCAGCATGCGGACGCCTGGAACCTCCCCGCGGTATCCCCGGAGGAGTACGCCCGCAAACTGGACGTGCTGCGGGAGCACTGCCGCGAGGTGGGCCGCGACTACGACGAGATCGAGAAGACGATGGAGACCCGCGTGCTTGTGCTGGATGACCCGGCGATGGCCGACAGGGTTGTCGACTCGTATCTGCACTGGCAGCAGACTGCGGATGAGGACCTGCCGGAGCGGGATGAGGTCCTGGGCCTGCTCAAAGAGATGTACGTGATCGGGTCGGCGGAAGAGTGCGCCGCCAAGGTGAGGCGGTACGCAGATGCGGGTGTGGAGCACCTCACCGCCTATTTCCTGGACTATCCGTCGACCCGGACGCTGGAGGTGTTCGCGAGCGACGGGATGCACGCCGGCCAGGGAGCGGAGTGAAGGCCGCTACTGCGGCCCCTTATCCGAATCCCCTGCGAAGAACCCGGCAACCATGTCCCCGCCCTGGGTCCAGACCCGGTCCCCGAAGCCACGGACATCCGTGCCCTTCTCCCATTCAGGCACGGCGCTGCTGCGCTCGTACGCCGTTGCCGCACCTTCTAGGAAGTCCCTCGGGACCGCCCTCTGTGCCTGTGCTGGCGGGTCGATACCCAGGAGATGGCACACGACCGGCACTACGGCCGCCTGGCTCATCGGGCCGAGCCTGTCCAGCGGACGTTCGTAACCCTTCTTCAGTTGCCCGAGCGCCCGTGCGATGAAGACGGCGCCGTTGGATGAGACCGCGGTCCTGGCCGTGGAGAGATACGGGCTGTGGTGGCCTCCGTATTCGCCGGGCGCCCACACATACGGGTCGTCGGCCTCGGCTCCCTCCGCGCTGGGGTAGCCCGAGACGTAGCCCTCGTTCATGAAGTAGACGATGTCCCCACACTGCTCTCCCCACATGCCGAGGAGAGGGGCGTGGCGTTTCGGCAGGGCGAGCACCACAGGTGATTCGTTTCTCTCTCCGTCAATCCAGCTTCTCAACAGGGTCAATACGTCCCGCTGGATCTCCTCGTATTCCTGCGAGCCTTCCGGCGCGTTGATGAACAGCTCGAAGCTCCGGTACGGCGTGACGAACACCTTCGTCCGAGCCATGTCTATCCTGTCGAAATCCTCGTTGGGGTCGAACCGGCCGGTGAATCCCTCCTCGAGGACCAGGAACCCGTTGTCCTGAAGGAGTCCGCACAGGTCGGTCGCCCTGACCTGCGGATACGCTGCGTGGTCGGACACGATAAGGATGGCGGTGTCGTCGTCCGCCGCATCCAGCAGTTTCCCGATCATCCTGTCGGCGGTGACGTACGACTGTCGGAACGCCTTCCAGCCGACTTCTGCTTTCTCCGGGCTGTGTCCGGGCGAGGCCGGGTCCACGTCGGCCAGGAACTGGTGGTTCAGGTAGTCGAATATGTGGATGTGCGTATAGAGGAGCGAGTAGCCCTTCTCGTGTAGCAGGTAGTTGCCCACGTTTGCCACCCACTCGCACTGGTAGTCGATCTCCTCAAACGACGTGTCCAGGTCGCCGATGCCCCACGAGTAGGGGAGGATCGAGGCGTGCTCAAGGTAGGGCCCGAACCTGTTCGAGAGTTCTGCGGCCAACTCTGGCGGCTCGCAGAAACCGTGGGCGAGCATCACCTGGGATCGGTACATTCGCAGGCGGCTGCCGTCCGGCGAGAGCTCCACTGTCTTGAATCGGAAACGGGCGTCGGTCTCGCTGCCTTCGATGGTGAACTGTCTGGCGATCCAATCGCTCCACCGGCCCTCGGCTGCCCTGCCAAGCTCTGTGGCCCCGTCACGTTCCTCACAGAGGATCAGGGTGTCGAGGCCATCGCCACTTGAGTCGATAGCCAGCCCGGCCAGCGCCTGGCTTTCGCCAGCCTTCTTCGTGACGATCGGGACCGCGAACTCGAGCGGCGGGGATTTGGTTTCCGGCAGGTTGCGCCAATCGTGCGCGGGCCGCAATTCCACTCGGAAGCTGTTGGCGATCCCGTCGAGGTTCGTGTACCCGAGCGCGGGCGTCACCTCGAACGGAGTGCTGCCGAAACCGGGGTGGCCAAAGCCGTCGACTACATGTGCCCGGGCGGCTCTGGAGGGCCCAGCAGCCGGATAGTGGATGGCCACGCTCTTGAGCCCGGCACTGTCTGCCGCTTCAAATACCGTCTCCGCGGCAATGGCATTCCCGACGAACGTCGACAGGGTTGTCGTGGCGTCCTGCGGGGTCGGCAGGCTGTGGAACCACCGTGACACCGTGTGCGTGCCGGTCTCGGCGCCCGTGATGAGGGTGGCCCAGTTGGTCGGCGTCCAGACCGGATACGCGCAGTACGACTCCGAAAGCACTCCCTCGTCCAGCATGCGCTTGAGGTTGGGCGTGACGCCCTCGGCCACGAAGCGTTTGAGCATCGTGAACATCATGCCGTCCAAGCCGATTACGAAGACTCGCTTTGCACTCACGAATGCCTCCCTGGATCGGGCGCCTCAGTACCCCTTGTGAGCTTCGACGGTCCACAGGGTACCGGAAGGGTGATTCGGCAACCCTCACTACACGTCAGGACGGCGGCATGGCTCAGGATACTGGGCTGGTACGGGGCGTTCCCGGCGGGGCGGGCCGGGTGGCGAAGAGCATGACGATTGAGGCGACGACGGAGGCTGCGGCCAGGATAAGGAACACCCATCGGTAGGTGCCGTACGCATCGAACACCCACCCGGCGACGACCGGTGCCACCATCATCCCGATGGACATGAACAGGCCGGACAGCCCGGTGATGGTTCCGTAAGCGCTGCGTCCGAAGTACTCGCCGCGCAGGGCGTGCAACATCGGCGGCCTGCCGCCGAAACCAACGCCCCACATGACGGCGAAGACGACAGCCAGCGTGTAGCCGTTCACGAACGCCAGGGTGGTCATGGCGCACGCCTGGAGGATCATGAGTGCGGAGATAGCGAGCCGCTTGTTGATCCTGTCCCCCGCGAACCCGCCGCTCAACTGAGCAAAGAAAGCTATTCCCCCGATGACGCCGACCATGCCGGAGGCCGCGCCGTAGGAGAGGCCCACGTCCTTGAGGTGAAGGACGATGTGGCCGGAGACCGTGCCGACTGACAGGTTGGCGAGGAAGTGGCCGATCGCCAGAGCCCAGAAGGCCCGGGTGCGCACCGCCTGCCGCGCGGTGAACTCAGCCACGCGTTGGGCACCCGAGGATGAGGCGCGAGCCGGGCGGACGGGCGCAGGTGCCTCTGAGAGCGGCCTCCGGGCCAGGATGCCGGCGAGCAACGGTGCGGCGACAATCAACACGACACCGATGAACATGAGTGTCGTGCGCCACCCGAACGCTGTGATGGCAGCCGCCATGACCGCGACCAGCAGCGCTCCCACGCTGCTGCCAGCCAGCACGATTGCCATGCCGGTGGCGCGCCGGTGAGGGAGCCAGGTGTTGACGGCGGTGATGGACGGCATGAAGGAGCCGAGGCTGACTCCGACGGAGAGGATGAGATACGCGAAGTAGTATTGGACGGGGCCGTTGATTCGGGAGAAGACGATGAGCCCGATGCCAGCGAGTGCCATACCGATGAAGACCATGCGCGCAGGGCCGAACCGGTCTGTCAGCCAGCCTTCGACGGGGCCGAGCAGGGAGCCGCCGAACCTGCCCAGGGACGCGACCCCGGTGATCAGCGCCCGGCTCCATCCGAACTCATCTTCGATCGCGGCGAAGATTGCGCTGGCCCCCTGGAAGGTGGGCGGAGACACGAGCGCCATGTTCAGAAAGCCGGCGCCTGCGACCCACCAGCCGTGAGCGGTCCTGCGTGCGCGTGAGCGCGCTTGAGCTATGAGGTTCAACCGCTTGTCGAAGAGCCTGGCAGAACCGGAGGTTTTGCGAAGAGCATGAGGACTGCTGCGACGACCGATGCAGCGGCCAGGCCGATGAAGGCGACGGTGTAGGAGCCCTGGACGTCGAATGCCCACCCGACAACGACGGGCGAGATCATCATGCCGATGGACATCGGGACGGCCTCGAGGCCAAGGATGGTCGCGAAGAAGCGAGGTCCGAAGTACTCGCCGCGCAGGGCGTGCATCATCGGGGTCCTTACGCCGAAGCCAACTCCGTAGAGGAGTGCGAAGAGCAGTGCAATCGGATAGCTGTTCACGAAGGCGAGGACAGCCATTGCGCCCGCCTGGATCATGATGGCGGCGGCGCTGCCCACACGCTTGTCGATGCGGTCGCCGAGCAGACCTCCGCCGATCTGAGCGGCGAAGGCCACGCCGCCGAACACCGGCACGATGGTTGCGGCCGTTGCCAGCGAGAGGCCGGTGTCCCTCAGGTGAAGCACGATGTGGGCCGAAATGGCGGCCACGGCGAGGTTGGCGAAGGCGTGGCTAATGGCAATCGCCCAGAAGGCCGACGTGCGCAGCGCCTGGACGGGAGTGAAGCTGGGGGATGAATCTGGCTGAGACCGGGTGGGTGTTGGGTCGGCGGTGTTCGGGACGAGGCTGAGATCGGGGCGCTTGCCGATGATCCACGCCAGTGGAGGGGCGGCCAGGGCAAAGACGAAGGTGGCGAAGAGCACGGTTGTCCGCCAGCCGTACTCGGTGACTCCCCAGGCCAGCAACGGCACCAGGAGTGCGCCGATGCTGGTGCCTACCATCACTATGGCCATGCCGGTGGCGCGGCGGTGCGGCAGCCATGCGTTGACGGCGGTCATGGCCGGAATGAAGCCGCCGATGCCGCCGCCGAGCGATAGCAGGGTCCAGGCTGCGAAGTAGGCGGGCGGATTGCTGATCCTGGAAAGGATGGCCAGGCCGACAGCGCCGATCATCAGGCCCGCGAGCATCATTCGTCCTGGTCCGTACCGGTCTGCAAGCCAGCCCTGGACGGGGCCCATGATCAGCATGGTCAGGGCGCCCAGCGAAGCGGCCGTGGAGATGACGGCTCGGCTCCAGCCGAAGTCGTCCTCGATGGCTGCGAAGATGACGCTGGATCCCTGAAACGTGGGAGTGGAGGTGATGGTCATCGTCACGCAGCCGGCGATGGCAACCCACCATCCGTACTGGATGGGGCGCAGGCTGGGGCGGATGGCAGGTTTCATTTGCGCGAGTGATGGGCGGGTGAACGACGACGGCGTGGAGGGCCGGTGGTGATGGTAGTCGCGGTTGCGGGGATGTCAACGCCCTATAATCGCTTGGCCCGGTCCGGGCACGGTTCTGCGGCGGGAGGCACGCGATGAAGATCACGGACGTAACGACGACCCTCCTCTACGACCCGGAAGGCTTCGTCATCCAGGACGCGACGATCGCCGATCCCCCGCCGGGGGCGAGTGGGCGGTCCCAACTGTTCGTCCACGTGAGGACGGACGAGGGAATCGAGGGGCTCGGGATGTCGGCGGGCTCGCGCGCAATCCGGGCAGTCGTGGAGCACGATCTGAAGGGCGTTCTCGTGGGCCAGGACCCGTTCTGTATTGAGAAACTGTGGAACGACATGTTCTGGAGGGTGCGGGGAGTCGGCCGCAAGGGGATAGCGTTCTGCGCGATCTCTGCAGTGGACATCGCGTTGTGGGACCTGAAGGCGAAGGCGCTCGGGCTCCCGCTGTACCGGCTGCTCGGGCCGTACACCGACTCGGTGCCGGTCTACGGCAGCGGTGGATGGACCAACTTCACGACGGATGAACTGCTCGCGGAGCAAACCGGGTACGTCGAGCGCGGCTTCAAAGCCGTGAAGATGAAGGTGGGGAAGAACTTCGGTCAGTCCGAGGACGAGGATATCGAGCGGCTCGATGCGGTGCGCGAGGCCGTCGGCGACGACGTGACGATCTACCTCGACGCCAACAACGGGTACTACGCGAAGCAGGCGATACGCATGGCCGGCGTGTTCGAGGAGTACGACGTCGGGTGGTTCGAGGAGCCGGTGCTGGCGGATGACATCGCGGGGTTGGCCGAAGTGGCCCAGTCGACGACGATTCCGGTGGCGACCGGCGAGCACGAGTACACCAAGTACGGGTTCAAGGAACTCATCTCCCGCGGCGGGGCGGACATCGTGCAGCCGGACGTGGGCCGTGTAGGCGGCGTCACGGAGTGGATGAAGGTGGCGCACATGGCGCACGGATTCAACCTGCCGGTAGCGCCACACGCCTACCAGCTCGTCCATCTGCACCTGGCGTGCGCGACTCCGAACCTGAAGGTGGTCGAGTACCTGGGCGTTTCCGAACAGAGCGACCGGGTGTGGTTCACCGAGTTCCCGGAGCCGGTGGACAGCATGTGGTCTCCGTACCCGGACAGGCCAGGACTGGGCCTGGAGCTCGACCCGGATACGGTGAAGCGGATGTCCGTGGACTGAAGGCGGCGCGGCCGCTTCTTCCGACAGATGACGTGAGGTCCAGTTTCTACGGGTCGGGCATGTGGCGCGCGACGCGCCCCTGACCCTGTTTGGCGCGTTCGGGTGCCGCAGGTACCAAGGGGATGGAAAGGCAGGATAGAGGATGCTTCCTGAGCCGCACTGGGAACGCCTCTCTTCATCGGAGCCGGCGGACGTGTGCCGCCGCGCCCTGGTTGAGTACGAGAAGGACGCAGGGAGTTACTGCGTGCAACTCCTGGATCGCCGCGTGCTGGTGAATCCAGCCGAACGCAGCATCACGTGGGGCGGTGGCGCATCACCGGATGAGAGGCCTCCGGGGTTCCTCCCCGCACTCGTCTCGGCGGTGTACCTCATCGACGCCAAGGAGATGGAGGACGATGGGGAGTGGGTGACGGGTGAATCCCTTCCTGCCGGGGCGTTCTTCTTTCGCGGGCCCCACGCACTGCCCACCGCGAAGGTGGAGGAGCGTTTCGGCAACGACCGCGACGGTTTCCTTGCAGCGGGGAAACGCCTCGGCGGCAGGCCGGTCGATATGGGAGATGCCTGCATAGAGTTGCAGGCCCTGCCTCGCGTGCCCCTGCGGCTGGTGCTGTGGGTGGGTGACGATGAGTTCCCCTCCAAGGTGACGATGCTGTTCGACAGGAACGTGCATGTCCACCTGCGGTTGGACGCGCTGCTGAGCACGGCGGAACACGTCGTCGCGATGCTCCTGCTGGAAGGCGGGAAGGACGACTAGGAGCGGCAGGAGAGGGGAATCGCGCGATTCGCAAACCCCGGTACGTAGTCTAGGATGCCAATCTGCGGTAACAACGCCGGCACAAGGGCTTAGCGTACGTGGTGTCGTGTTCCTCCCCGCACGCGTGGCAGACTTGCTCGGCGTATTCCTCGTTGCTGAAATGGGACCAGACTTCGTAGCAGTCCGCGCACAACGGGCGCGAGGGGTCAAGAGCAATGCTTGTGCCACAGCGAATGCAGTGGCCCTCGCGGACAGGCTTCTTCTTCTTGGTCCGGTACGTCTTGCGCTCTTCAGCGACAGCCTTCTTGGCAGTCCTCCGGGGCTTGCGAGCAGAACTTGGCTTGCCGGGTGATCTGTGAGGCGAAACGTCCGTCCCCAGCTTGACCAGTGTGTTCCATACGTAGGCTCGAACGTTGTCGCCTTCGGGGCCTTCGGGAACCTCCATGCCGAATTCCAGAGAATTGCTCCAGGATGATTTGAGGAGGTTCATCGAACTGACCACAATGGCCGACTCACTCAGGTAGATTTTGGCGTGAAGATTGTCCACAGCTTTGACGTGGGCACCTAGGCTCGCCAATCGGGAAAGGGCCTCCTTCCCGTTCCTGCCACCGAGCGTGTCGTCAGGGTCGCGACGCACCACGATAAGCAGTCGCACACCGCGTTCTACCGCGAGTCGAAGTTGTTGTTCCAGATGGCCTGTGACATCGACGTATGGGCTCACGAGTGTCAGGTACTCAGTCGCATCTCGAACTATGTCCAGAATGCGATTGGGGACAGCGTCGTCGACGAAGAACCCTGGATGTGGTTGCTGCATCAAACGCTCCATGACGTATTGATGGTCCGGCCTGTCGGGCGATTGGGCCGGATTCCGGCGTGCCAGCTTACCACCGCACCGCGGGGTGGTTGCGGCCCGAGCGGCATTCCTGTTGGCACCGGCGTCGGCGCCCCAGCTAGGGGCACCGCACTATGCGGGCCGTTGGACCCGAGAACCCGACTCCCGTCGCCGCGGGCTATTTGCCTCGGAAGAGCCGGAAGAAGCGGTCCTGGTACTCCTCGAACAGGTTCCAGCGCGACAGCTCGCGCTGAAGGTCCGCCGGATCCACGTTGCCCTGGCGGGCCTCTTCGAACATCCACTCGATTCGCCGGCGCGCGTCCTGGGGAACGCCCTCGCGAGTCTCGAGCAGGCCCATGGAGTGCAGTTCGGAGACATTCGAGCGTGCGGAAGCGTTCGTCATCTCGAATATGAACTTCATGAGCGAGACATCCCACAGGTCGTCGACGCCCTGTATAACAGCCTCAAGGCGTCTGTCTTCCCTGTCCAGACGTTCGCCGATGTTTCCTGCGACTTCGTTGACCCTGCCGGAGACGATCGAGGTGTCGCCCGCTTCGTTCTTGTACGTGTAGAGCAAGCCGGGGGCATGAGGGCCATGCTCTTGGACGATTCGCTCCAGGTACCTGCGCGCATTCGCCGTGAACCCCTCCAGACGGGACAGGTACGAAGGGGTAACGACCTGCGGTCTCTCAGCGCGAACCGTGCCGTCGCGGACGACGGCCTCCTCGTGTTCCCGGGGCGGGTCAAACTCTGTGTAGACCGGTTCGCACACCAGGTGGTAGCGGACGGTCGTCGTGCCGAAGGTCGCGAGGGATTGCCGCGGCGGCCGCACCACCCGGGTGCGCCGTACCACGTACTCGACTCGTGCCTCTCGTTCTTTGTCGTTCATGAGCGGTTGGACGGTCTGGCCTCCTGAGGTGGAACGCTACCCGGTATTCTATCTCCGGCCAAGGTAGCAGGCACGGAGGGCTGCACCAGCCGCGCTACCGGGGATGCCGGTGGAGTGAGCGGGCGACAGCCCGAGGGCGGTGCATGCGAAATGACATACACGGTGATCGGACGTTGCGAACGGACCGGCCGGTTCGGGATCGGGATCGCTACCTACTCCCTTGCCGTCGGAGGGTACTGCCCGTTCCTGAAGCGCGGGGTCGGGGTGGTGTCCAGCCAGGCGGCGGCGGACCCGCGGCTCGGATCGCAGGCGATGCGGCTCCTGGAGCGCGGCGCGAGTCCGGAGGGTGTCCTCGACGAGTTGGGCCGGAACGACGACTTCTTCGAGTACCGGCAGATAGGTGTGCTCGACTGGAACGGGAACTCGGCCGCGCATACGGGGCTGAAGAACCGCGAGTGGCGCGGACACATCGTGGATGGAGGGTCGATCGCGATGGGGAACGGCCTGGCGGGCGCCCCGGTGGCGGACGCGATCGCAGGGGCATTCAGGGCGCACGATGGGGAATCGCTGGACGAGCGGCTGCTGCGGGCTCTGGAGGCCGGACGCGACGCGGGCGGGCAGGCGCCTCCGGAGGTGGGGCATCTTCCTGAGAGATCGGCGGCGCTTGTCGTGTACGGAGAGGAGGAGTACGCGCTGATGGATCTGCGGGTGGACGCGCATGAGATGGCTGTGGAGGAGCTCCGACGTGTGCGCGATGCGTACCTGCCGTATGTACCGCTGTACTACGACCTGCGGGTGAAGAGGCCCGACCAGGCACCGCCCCAGGAGGTGTGGCCGGTGGAGTGAGACCGAGCTGGTGCGGTGATACATTCGAACCAGGCACAGATGGAAGGACCCAAATGACTCACTACATCGCACTGACGTGTTCCGCTGTGGCGAGATCGATCTACGCGGTGGCTGCGACGGCCCCCGCGGCGATTTCGACGCGCCTTCTCGACCAGGGTTTGCATCGCGATGCCGACGGCCTTCGCCGTCGACTCCAGACCGAGATCGACGCGATCGGGCCCGAAGAGTGCGATGCCATCCTGCTGGTCTTCGGCGTCTGCGGTACGTCGACGATTGGCCTGGCCGCCCGCCACACACCACTCGTGGTGGCCCGGGTGCACGACTGCATCTCCCTCTATCTGGGGTCGCACGACCGCTACCAGCAGGAGTTCGACGCGCATCCGGGCACGTACTGGTACAGCGTGGACTACATGGAGCGGAGCGAGTCAGGGGGTGGTCTGGGCGCGAGTTCCATCGAGTTCGAAGATGCGTACGAGGAGTACGTGGAGAAGTTCGGAAGGGACAACGCTGACTACCTGATGGAAACGATGGGTGAGTGGGCGAAGCACTACACGCGGGCCGCGTTCATCGAAACCGGGATGATCGACGGGAAGCAGTACGAGCAGGAAGCGCGCGAGAGGGCGGAGCGCCGGGGGTGGGTATTCGAGCGCAAGGTGGGGGACCCGCGGCTTCTGGAGATGCTGCTGGCCGGTAGGTGGCCGGAGGACGAGTTCCTGGTTGTGCCTCCCGGCCATGTCATCAGACAGCCGCACGACGAGCGGCTCGTGCACGCGGTCCCGACAGAGGACAGCTAGTCCGTCCCCTTTCCGGGCGGCGGTCTCACCCGCGCACAGCCGGGGGACCTCAGGCCGGAGGACCAGCGAAGCTTCTGAGGCCTTCTGCAAGCTGGCGGAGGCGGCTGTCGACGAGGCCGTTCACCGAGTCGCCAGGGTAGGTCCCGTCATCTCGCCGTTCCCCGGCCTCGACGCCCGTCAGGACGGCGATGCCCTCGTTGATCGTGCCCACGGCGTGGATGTGAAAGTCTCCTCGCTCAACGGCTTCGACGACCTCCTCGCGAAGCATGAGATTCTGCACATTGCGGGCCGGTAGGAGAATGCCGACGTCGCCGAGCTTCCCGGCCGCCTTGCACAGCTCGTAGAAGCCTTCGATCTTCTCGTTCGCGCCGCCGATCGGCTGTATCTCGCCCATCTGGTTTACGGACCCGGTAACCGCGAGTCCCTGCCGTATGGGAAGGCCGGATAGGCTGGAGAGTATGGCGTACAGCTCCGTGGAGGACGCGCTGTCTCCGTCGATCAGGCCGTACGACTGCTCGAAAGCAATGCTGACGGTGACTGAGAGCGGGTGGTCCTGCGCGAATTCCTTGCCGAGATAGCCGGAGAGGATGAGGACACCCTTGTCGTGCGTCTGGCCGCTCATGTGGGCTTCCCGTTCGATGTTGACCACGCCGTGACGGCCCATGTAGGTCATCGCAGTGATGCGACTGGGCTTCCCGAAGCTGGCATCGCCGATGGTGTAGACGGCGAGCCCGTTCACCTGACCGACCTTCTCACCTTCCATGTCCACCATGAGCGTGCCGTCCACGGTCGCCTTGCGGATCGTGTCTGCCACGCGCGAAGAGCGGTAGACCTTTTCATCCAGGGCTTTCCGCACATGTGGGGCCGCGACTCGCTCGGCACCGCCCTGCTCGGCCCAGTAGGAGGCTTCGACGAGGATGTCCGCCAGCTGGCCGAAGCGGGCCGAAAGCTTACCCCGGTCGGAGACCAGGCGTGCGCCGTATTCCACCACCGCCGCCACGCCGTCGCTGGTGAAGCTGGGGAGGCCTTGTTGCTGCGCGACGCCACAGATGAAGGCACCGTAGTCGGCGACGTGCTCGGGCGTGTTTTCCATCTGGTGGTCGAGGTCGGCCTGCACCTTGAAGATTTGCCAGAAATCCTCGTCGGCTGCGGCCAGCAGGTGGTAGAGTTCCGCCTCGCCGGTCATGATGACTTTTACGTCGATGGGGATTGCCTCCGGTCGGAGGCCGGGTGGGAAGAGGGCGGACATGTACATGTCCGTCGGGTCTTCGGGCCGTACCTCTCCGCCCCGCAGGACGCGTTTGAGCGCCGGCCAGACGCCGGGTTTGAGGAGCACTTCACGAGCCTCGACGACCAGGTAGCCGCCGCTCGCGAGTACGAGAGACCCGGGCTTGAGCATGGTGTGGTCCGTAACGTACGTGCCCATGAGCGGGCGGCGTTCGATCTGGCCGAACAGGTTCACATACGTCGGGTTCGGTTCGACGATGATTGGCGGACCTTCCGTGCTCGAGTTGTCCACGTACAGGTTGACCTGGTAGGGGAGCAGCGGGTCAGGTGTGGACCCGCCGATTGCCGGCCCCCCGGCCTGCGACGTGCCGTCACCACCGCCGTCTTCCTGCCGGAAGAGGCGGATGTGGTGCAGCGTGTGCGCTCTCAGGCCGTCGATGAACCGGGCGATCTGGTCGTTGTCGGGCGACGCCTCGCGGAGCGGGTTGAAATGACGATCGACGGTGTTCTCCGCGACGCGCCGGTCGAGGTCGGCCAC